>NZ_JBHHJU010000040.1:0-43964 GCF_042136325.1 Neobacillus sp. KR4-4 | reverse complement strand
AATTAAATAGTCTGGCAGCAATGGCGAGAAGGTCACACCCGTTCCCATACCGAACACGGAAGTTAAGTTTCTCAGCGCCGATGGTAGTTGGGACACGCGTCCCTGTGAGAGTAGGACGTTGCCAGGCTAAAATTACTTTAAAAACCATACATATTTATTTTCTTGTAGTGAGATAATATTATGGTGCAGTAATTTATATTTATCGTCGCGGGGTGGAGCACGTTCGAATATGCTACTTCGAATAATCTACAGCGCAACGATTGAGCCGCTGCTTGAATAAGCTTTCTGAAATCGGGGCGGTCATTAAACTAAGGTCATGTGAAAAACTTTATTTCTTTCTTATCGTCGCGGGGTGGAGCAGTCTGGTAGCTCGTCGGGCTCATAACCCGAAGGTCGCAGGTTCAAATCCTGTCCCCGCAATTAAGTTATTTTCAAGCATTGCTTGAAAGTACTCTGGTCCGGTAGTTCAGTTGGTTAGAATGCCTGCCTGTCACGCAGGAGGTCGCGGGTTCGAGTCCCGTCCGGACCGCCATTTATATTGTAAAATGAGTACGAAACAAAGTTTCGTCTTTTTTTATGCCTTTTTTTGCTCAATTGTAAAAAATCAGGTAAACTACATATGAAATAGGCACCTTAGGAGAAATCCTAAGGTTTTTTTGCAGATAAATAAGGTAAAATGAAGATATGTGCTACGATGTTAAAATAAAAAGGTGATCGAATGAAACAATATGAACGTATTACAACGGATTCTGAGGAGACTTCTCAGTTTGCCGAAAGATTGGCTGGACTCTTAAAACCGGGAGATGTCATTGCACTGGAAGGTGATTTAGGTGCAGGAAAAACAACTTTCACAAAGGGGTTGGCTAAAGGCTTAGAAATTAAGAAAACCGTTAATAGCCCGACATTTACCATTATTAAAGAATATAAAGGAAACCTGCCATTATATCATATGGATGTCTACCGGGTGGCAGATGCATTTGAAGACCTGGGGTTTGATGAGTACTTTGAAGGAGATGGAGTAACGGTAGTAGAATGGGCACATTTAATTGGGGAGCAGCTTCCCGAGGAAAGACTGACCATCTACTTGTATCGTGAAGAAGGGGATCAAAGAAGAATGGTTTTCGCCCCGAGAGGAAAAAGATATGAGCAATTATGTAAGGAGATTTTTTCATGACGATATTAGCGATTGATACTTCTAACTATGCCTTAGGAGTAGCGCTTATTGAAGAGAATCAAGTACTTGGAGAATATATAACCAATTTAAAAAAGAACCATTCTGTTCGGATTATGCCTGCTATTCAAACACTGATGAAGGATTGTGAGCGGGTGCCTGCAGATTTGACGAAGATTGTCGTAGCCAAGGGGCCAGGCTCTTATACAGGAGTTAGAATTGGGGTAACTATTGCTAAAACGTTAGCATGGACCCTAAACATTCCACTTGTCGGTATTTCCAGCCTTGAAATTCTAGCATCAGGTGTCAGCCGTTATTTTGATGGCTATGTTTCGCCTCTCTTTGATGCTAGAAGGGGACAAGTATATACGGGATTATACCAAAATCATGGCAGTGAATTCCTAACAGTTAAAGAGGATCGCTTGGTCATGTTAGCCGATTGGGCAGAGTCTCTAAAAGGAGCCGGTAAATCTATATTATTTATCGGAAATGATTTATTACTCCATCAAGCAACAATCGCTGACCATTTGGAATCACAGGCTGTTTTTGCAGCGATCACAGAACATAATCCTCGTCCATCAGAGCTTGCCCTTCTTGGCAAGGATAAACCTGGAGAGGACATACATTCTTTTGTCCCAAATTATATTCGCTTAGCTGAGGCTGAAGCGAAATGGTTAGAAGCGAAAGGAAAAATATGAAATGGATAGGAATAGAGAGTTATGGTAGATTCATTTGTTTTTCGTAATATGAGGGAAGAGGATATTGATCAGATCTTAGAAGTAGAGCATGCATCTTTTACGACCCCATGGAGTCGTGAAGCTTTCTATAATGAATTACACAATAATCGATTTGCTGTTTATATCGTTTTAGAAGAAAATAATAAAATTCTTGGATACTGCGGAGCGTGGATTGTCATTGACGAGGCCCATGTGACGAATGTAGCAATCTTGCCTGAATATAGGGGCCGGAAGCTGGGGGAAGCTATATTGCAAAAAATGATGTCAGTAGCCCGGGAGATGGGAGCAAAGACCATGACACTTGAAGTACGTGTGACCAATCATGTGGCACAGTCTCTTTATCGAAAGCTAGGCTTTCAAAATGGAGGAATCCGTAAAAATTATTATTCAGATAATCAGGAAGATGGTTTAGTGATGTGGGTAAATTTATGATAAAAGATCAATGGATTATGGGAATTGAAACAAGTTGTGATGAAACGGCTGTCGCAATCATTAAAAACGGCCGTGAGATTGTGGCAAATGTTGTGGCATCTCAAATTGAAAGTCATAAACGTTTTGGTGGTGTTGTGCCAGAGATTGCTTCCCGCCACCATGTTGAACAAATCACCATTGTTACCGAGGAAGCCTTAAAGCAAGCTAATATTTCGTTTGCTGAGATTGATGCGATTGCTGTCACAGAGGGCCCTGGGCTGGTCGGTGCCCTTTTAATTGGGGTAAATGCCGCGAAAGCATTAGCTTTTGCTGAGAACAAACCACTCGTTCCTGTTCACCATATTGCCGGCCATATTTATGCAAATCGGCTGGTAACCGAAATGAAATTCCCGCTCCTCGCTCTTGTCGTTTCTGGCGGGCATACAGAACTGGTGTATATGAAGGAACATGGCCATTTTGAAGTGATTGGGGAAACTAGAGATGATGCTGCAGGGGAAGCCTACGATAAGGTAGCCCGCACATTAAATATGCCGTACCCTGGAGGCCCTCATATTGACCGCCTGGCTCAGTCTGGAAATCCGACGATTAACTTACCTCGGGCATGGCTGGAGGAAGGCTCCTATGATTTTAGTTTTAGTGGTTTAAAATCCGCTGTTATTAATACGGTCCATAATGCGGAGCAACGAGGTGAGGTGATTGCCCCTGAAGACCTAGCTGCAAGTTTTCAAGAAAGCGTCATTGAAGTTTTAGTCACAAAAACAGAAAGAGCGGTCACAGAATACGGCGTAGAGCAAGTATTGGTAGCGGGCGGGGTTGCAGCGAATAAAGGACTTAGACAGGCGTTAGAGAAGGTTTTTTCCAAGAAACCTGGGATTGAATTAGTCATCCCGCCATTATCACTATGTACAGATAATGCAGCAATGATCGCTGCTGCTGGAAGTGTGATGTTTGAAAAGGGAATTCGAGCAAATTTGACGTTAAACGCCAATCCTGGATTAGATATTGAATTATATAATTAGAAACTCTTCTGGATAAGAAGAGTTTTTTTGTTGATAAGAATTTTTGAACTTCCATCAAAATAATCTTAAATGTGGATAAGTGGATTGTTTTCTGTGTATAATGTGGATAAGTAGGGTAATTATTGTGGATATTGTGGAAAACTAAAAAAATCATTGGGAATACTCTGTTTACAATGTGAATAAGCTTGTGGAAAAGTGAATAATTTTTTAAAAAAGTGTTTATATCGAATGTTGTCGATATATGTCTTATTATAAAGAAGGCTGTGTTAAACTTGTCTGTTGATTTCTGTTCCAGGCACAAGCGGTTCGCGGGCGTGCCGGGGAGCCTCCTCGTCGCTTTGCTCCTGCGGGGTCTCCCCTGCCCCGTACTCCCGCAGGAGTCTTCGTGCCTTCCACTCCAATCAACAGAGCCAAAATCAACATTAATCTTTTAACACAGCCAAAAAGAAAAAACCGAGCACTGCTCGGTTTTTACTCTGCCAATTCCGCCCATGCTTCCATTAGCTGCTCGAGTTCAGCCTTGGCTTTTTCATTTTTTATGTTGATTTCTAATACTCTTTCATGATTTTGAAAGATATCTGGATCACATAACTGCTGTTCGAATTCCTGAATTTGCTCTTCCAGTTCTTCAATTCTTTGTTCCACTTCTTCTAATTTCCGTTTTCGCTGACGTTCTTGTTTCTTGCTTTCCTTATCCTGTTGATAAGTATTTTTCTCAAATGCTTCCATTTGTGCAGACCCTTTTTGAATATCCGCCAGCGCCAGGGCAGCAAGCTCCTCCTGCTCCAATTTCTTCTCTACATAATAATCATAATCCCCTAAATACTCTGTACTGCCATGGCGGCTCAGTTCCAAGACCTTTGTGGCAATTCGGTTAATAAAATACCTGTCATGGGAGACAAAAAGAATTGTGCCAGGGTAATCGATTAATGCATTCTCAAGAACTTCCTTGCTATCTAAATCCAAATGGTTGGTGGGCTCATCTAAAATTAGAACATTGGCTTTTTCCAACATCAGCTTAGCTAAAGCAAGTCGAGCTTTCTCCCCACCGCTTAAAGTGGAGACAATTTTTAAGACATCATCACCGGAAAATAAGAAATTACCAAGAACCGTTCGAATCTCTTTTTCGTTTTTTAACGGGTAATCATCCCAGAGTTCATTCAAAACACGCTTATTGGAAGTTAATTCAGCCTGTTCCTGATCGTAATATCCGATGGAAAGGTTTGTTCCATAGAGAATGGTTCCGTCTAGGGCAGGAAGCTTTTTAATAATTGTTTTTAATAAGGTTGATTTACCAATTCCATTTGGGCCAACTAAGGCAATGCTTTCTCCTTTAAAGGCACGAAAAGAAATGGCTTCTGAGACCTTTTCGCCCTGATAACCGACAGCAAGGGAATCGACCGTTAACACGTCATTGCCGCTTTGTTTTTCAATTTCAAACGAGAAGTTTGCCGATTTTTCATCTCCTAAGGGGCGGTCCATCAGTTCCATCTTCTCTAACTTTTTGCGGCGGCTTTGGGCTCGTTTGGTCGTTGATGCACGTGCCAAATTCCGGTTGATAAAATCCTGAAGATCTGCCACCTCTTGCTGTTGCTTTTCAAAAAGCTTTAAATCACGCTCATAATTGGCCGCTTTTTGATCTAGGTAGGCACTATAGTTGCCTGTGAATCGTTGGATTTGCTTACGGGAGACTTCATATACCTGCGTAACCACCTTATCTAAAAAATAGCGGTCATGGGAAACAATCAAAATGGCCCCGTGATAACTTTGTAAATATTGCTCCAGCCAGGACAGGGTATCAATATCAAGATGGTTGGTCGGCTCGTCCAATATTAAGATATCGGGCTTAGTTAATAGCAGTTTACCAAGGGCAAGACGCGTTTTCTGTCCGCCGCTTAAACTTGATATCATCAAGGATTTATCAGGGAAATTTAACCCATGGAGTACAGAACGGAGCTCTGCCTCGTATTGATATCCACCCTGCTCCTTAAATTTCACTTGAAGATGGTCGTACTCTTTTAGGATTCTCTCGTATCTTCCAGTATCATCAAATACATTAGGATCGGCCATTTGCTCTTCAAGGGCCCGAAGTGACTTTTCCATTAAACGCAGCGGTTCAAATACAGTCAACATCTCGTCCCATATCGACAAAGTGGACTCTAAACCAGTATTTTGGGCTAAATAGCCAATCATTACTTCTTTTGGTTTGATGATTTCACCGCCATCATGTGACAAGTGGCCAGCAATAATCTTCAATAATGTTGATTTTCCTGCCCCGTTGCGACCAACTAGAGCCACACGGTCTCGAGTTTGTAATTCTAATTTAATATTCGATAAAATTAGGTCAGCACCATAATATTTTTGTAGTTGATTAACCTGTAACAAAATCATTCTTTTTCACCTCTATTACATAGGTTTAGTGTACCTTATTCCCCGTATATCGGCAATAAACTGAGGCGCAGATTAGGTGGATGAAGGTGTTAAATCGGCAAAAACCTTGAATTTCGTTCAAAGTTTCACAGACAGATAAGGAAAAATAGTGTATGATTTGAAGGGAGGATTATTTATATGGCAGAATTAACGCATTTTAATGAAGAAGGCCGAGCAAAA
This sequence comes from Neobacillus sp. KR4-4, assembly GCF_042136325.1. Lineage (NCBI taxonomy): Bacteria > Bacillati > Bacillota > Bacilli > Caryophanales > Bacillaceae > Neobacillus > Neobacillus sp. KR4-4. The sequence continues at coordinate 37,995 of NZ_JBHHJU010000040.1, read as the reverse complement.
ATGGTCGATGTCAGTGATAAGCCAGAAACAGCACGGACGGCACTTGCTCATTCCAGTATTACAGTTAGGAAAGAAATTTACGATAGAATTACGAATCACGCGATAAAAAAAGGTGATGTCTTAGCAGTGGCACAGGTAGCTGCGGTCATGGCAGCAAAGAAGACGTGGGATTTGATTCCGATGTGTCATCCGATCCCCTTAACGGGGGTTAATATATCTTTTTCCTGGGAGCAGGACACAGAAGAGAATTATCGCTTAAATATATCGGCAGCCGTTAAAACCAAGGGGAATACAGGTGTAGAAATGGAAGCGTTAACAGCTGCGTCAGCATGCGCTTTAACGGTTTATGATATGTGTAAAGCCGTTGATAAAGGTATGGTGATTGGCCCTACATATCTTGTCGAAAAAACAGGCGGTAAAAATGGTGATTTTAAGAGAAACGAAAAAGTTAAATGATTTTTAACTAAATTATCCATGGGGTGTGGGAGATTATGAGTAATGAAACAATGAAAATACCACAGGCGACAGCCAAACGGCTGCCCCTTTATTACCGATTTCTTAAAAACCTGCATTCTTCCGGTAAGCAAAGGGTTTCATCAGCCGAACTAAGTGAAGCCGTAAAGGTCGACTCAGCCACGATTCGCCGCGATTTTTCTTATTTCGGAGCATTAGGAAAAAAAGGTTATGGGTATAATGTCAATTATTTGATTTCCTTCTTTCGTAAAACCTTGGACCAGGATGAATTAACAAAGGTTGCTTTAATAGGGGTAGGGAATTTGGGCACGGCATTTTTAAACTATAATTTTTTAAAGAATAATAACACGAAAATAGAATGTGCCTTTGATGTGGATCCAGAAAAAATGGGAACGAAAATTCGCGAGGTCCCGGTTTATCATATGGATGAATTGGAGAAGGTTTTATCTGAGGGGGGTATATCCGTTGCGATATTAACGGTTCCAGCCCCAGTTGCACAGATGATTACTGATCGACTTGTGAGTGCAAATATAAAGGGAATATTAAACTTTACGCCAGCACGCTTAAATGTTCCCCCGCAAATTAGAGTCCATCATATTGACTTAGCAGTGGAACTGCAATCGCTTGTTTATTTTTTAAAGCATTATCCGACGGTGGAATTAGAGGAAGAAGAATAGTAATTTAGTTAAGAGCAGAGCTTTTCACAACATTTGTGGAGAGCTCTTTTGTATGCTTCATACCCTGCTTTTTTTAATTACATAATCTATCAAAATACTGAGGGCTGGACTAAGATGTAGGTAGTTTATTTGCAAGCGATTACTATCGGGATTATAGATCACACATTCCCTAGAGTGACATCTAGGGTTTTTGCAATTGGAGGGGATGAAGTTGGCGATCGTGCTGACTATGTTTGTACTTGGGGTATTATTAGGATTTGTCGGAGCAGGAGGTTCTGGCTTTATTATTGCCATTTTAACAGTGGTTTTTGGAGTTCCCATCCATGTCGCTTTAGGGACATCTTTAGCTGCCATGGTGTTTACTACCTTGTCAGGTGCGTACAGTCATTTTCGGCAAGGAAATATTTCGATTAAAACGGGTCTAATTGTCGGAGGATTTGGGTCGATTGCTTCCTATTTTGGTTCAAAGCTAGCTGGTTTGATTCCCATCCATTCCTTGCATTGGTTAACCGCAGGGATGTTGTTTCTATCCGCTTTGATCTTGGTCGTACGATTGTTTATTGTTCAAAAAATTAAGGCAAACTATAAAAAAGACGAACCAAGCAACCTTCTTCTTATTAAGAAAGCAGCGCTAGTCGGTTTGGTTACCGGGTTGATGTCTGGGACATTTGGGATTGGTGCTGCACCGTTCATTCAAATCGGACTGCTTTTAATCTTGGGACTTACGCTTAAACAATCGGTGGGTACAACCATGCTTGTTATTCTGCCCATCGCTTTAGCAGGGGGAGCTGGCTATTATTTTCAAGGATACTTGAACTTCCCATTGTTAATTGAAGTGGTGGCAGGAACCATGATTGGTTCTTATGTCGGGGCCAAGTTTACGGACTTTGCACCTCAGCCCGTTTTAAAAAGTGCGATGGTCCTGACCCCTATTTTAGCAGGAGCTATATTACTGATAAGTTAAAGAAAGCTTCTAATGCTGCAAAGTTCTGTCATAGCAAGCTTTGCAGCTTTTTTGCGTTTACTTTACTTACCTGAATGATTACATTGTCATCAAGGGGTGCATCAAGATGGTGCCTGACACCCGGTACAGCTGGAGGGAAATATGAGAAGGGGCAGATGGAGTTTAAAATCAGTGATTATTGTATTCGTTTGTGTAGTGGTTACTTTTTCGCTGTTGATAACGGATTTACTTATAAGTTCCAGAATTGCTTCAGAGACGGAAAAGAATCAGGCGGAGCAAGCAAGAAGTGTAGCTCGCATGGTTGCACATAGTCCGCTTGTGATTGAGGCGATGAGTGGGAAACGCGATGAAAAGGACATTCAAAGCTATGCAAATGAAATGAGGAAAGTTACAAATGTTTACTTTATTGTCGTGATGGATATGAATGCCATTCGAAAATCCCACCCCGACAGTAATAAAATAGGGTTGCCATTCAGGGGTGGAGATGAAGGACCTGTTTTAAAAGGAAGAGAGCATGCGTCAATATCAAAGGGATCGCTGGGACCTTCATTACGCTCTTTTACACCCATTAAGGACGAAAAAGGGAAACAAATCGGGGCAGTGGCCGTTGGGATTTCGCTGGATAATGTGGAAAAGGCCGTCAAAAAGAGCCGAACTGGGATCTATATTGGAACCCTGATCGGTCTATTAATCGGTGTTCTTGGGGCTGTTATTTTAGCTAGATATATCAAAAAAATCTTACTTGGGCTTGAGCCGTTTGCGATCGCAAAATTATTAGAAGAAAGAAGCGCTATGCTTCAATCCGTCAGAGAAGGAATTGTCGCGGTTGATCAAGAGTCAAAGATAACACTTGTCAACCGAGCTGCTTTAAAGATGTTTCACAAGGCAGGACTGCCGGATAATCCGATGGGGGTAAATATAGAAAGGTATTTGTCTACCACGCGCTTAAAAGATCTCTTACAAACGGGTAAAGCTGAATTGGATGAAGAACAGAATTTAAATGGAATGACCATTTTAACTAATCGAGTCCCTGTTATTGTTGGGAATAAGGTCGTAGGGGCCATTGCAACTTTTCGCGATAAAACAGAAATACAAGTACTCGCCGAAGAACTGACTGGAGTGAGAACTTACGCCGATGCACTTCGAGCCCAGGCACATGAATATATGAATAAGCTTCATGTTATTTTAGGGATGGTCCATACAGGGTATTATGAAAAAGTTGTTGAATACATCAATGAAACGGTTAATCATCGCAATAACGAAATTGGCTTTGTGACCAAAAAAATAAAGGACCCTGTATTAGCAGGCTTTTTAATTGGAAAGTTAAGTTATGCAAGGGAATCGGGGACAGAGTTATCAGTTTTGTGTGAACAACCAATTCCTCAACCCGAGGATTCTGATATAACACATGAACTGATTACGATTTTAGGTAATTTAATTGATAATGCGATTATGGCTGTGAGCGGTTGTCCACTCAAAAAAGTAACAGTTTCCCTTGATTATGCAGATGATATTTTAACAATTGAAGTAAAAGATACCGGAAAAGGGATGAGTGAAGAAATACAAAACCAAATTTTCAACAAAGGATTCTCCACAAAAGGCGAAAATAGAGGATTAGGATTGTATCTCGTTTCGCAGGCGGTTAAAAAGTTGGACGGGGATTTAATTCTATCATCAAAACCTGAAAAAGGGACCGTTTTCGCCGTGTATATACCATATGATGGGGAGGGGGACAGAAATGATCCGAGTGATGATCGTTGATGACGATCCAATGGTGGCTGAATTCAATAAACGCTATCTTGAGCAGGTCCCTGGATTTAAATTGATGGCAATGGCTGCATCTGTAGATGAGGCGATTATGAAATTGGAAAAGCTAGAAATCGATCTGATCTTGCTTGATATATTTATGCCGGGGAAACTAGGTTTAGAGCTGTTAACCTACCTCCGCGAAAATGAGAAAGAGACCGATGTAATTATTATTTCAGCAGCGTCAGACATGGAGCGGATTAAAAAGGCCTTGAGGTACGGAGCTGTAGATTATTTAATTAAACCTTTTGAATTTGACCGATTTAGCAGAGCGTTAGTTGACTATAAGAACCAAACAGAGATTATTCAGACACAACATGTAATTAATCAAGACGTACTGGACCAGCAGATCCTGCACCGAGAGGAAAAGTCTCTTATCGAAGACCTCCCGAAAGGATTGACAAAAGACACCTTAAAACAAATTTGGGAAGCCATTCAGGAATTAAAAAATGCTCCGTTTTCAACAGAGGACGTTGTAAAGGTGGTCGGCATTTCTCGGGTATCGGTTCGTAAGTATTTAAACTTTTTAAAGGAAATCGGAATTCTTGATGTGAAGGTAATTTACGGTACCGTCGGCAGACCTGTATACCAGCATGAATATAATCAAATGAAAGAACATCTAATCAAAGCCTTTTTGTAAGCAGCCGAAAACTGCTTACTTTTTTTATTTACAAAAATCTTATTAAATTTACATAAACTATGAAAGCGTTTCAATCGGGAATATGATAGAAACATAAATTTAATAGGGGGATGAATTTATGGAACCAGTTAGAAAATTGCAACCGCTTACGGTTGTTTCAGGGGAAAAGGAAGAAAAGAAAGGTTTTTTAGGTAAAATTGGCAGTATGAAGATAGGGGTTATTCCACTGCCGCTTTATATCGTTATCGCAGCTGTTGTCTACTTTTCAGCTGTCTATAAATTGCTTCCAGCTGACATGATTGGCGGCTTTGCCATCATTATTGTTATGGGTATTTTACTTGGTGACCTTGGTATGAAGATTCCGGTCTTGAAGGATATTGGCGGTCCGGCAATTCTAGCACTGTTGGTCCCATCTATATTAGTCTATTTTAGTGTGATTAACACAACTGGAATGAATGCGGTTACGCAATTAATGAAAACATCAAATTTCCTTTATCTATATATCTCTGTTTTAGTAGTCGGAAGTATTCTTGGGATGAATCGGAGAGTCTTAATTCAAGGTTTCACACGAATGTTTATCCCGCTTATTTTAGGGACCATTGCTTCAGTTATCGTAGGGGTCCTTGTTGGTTTGCTTTTTGGATATGATATGAAACACACACTTTTCTATATTGTTGTACCAATAATCGGTGGCGGCATCGGAGAAGGAATTTTGCCTCTTTCATTAGGCTATGCAGAGGTTCTCGGAAAATCTTCAGAAACATTTGTTGGCCAGTTGATCCCCGCCGCTGTAATTGGGAATATTGTCGCTATCGTTTGTGCTGGTATTTTGTCTCGCATAGGTGAGAAAAAGAAACACCTTACGGGTAATGGTGTATTAGTGAAAACAAAAGGCGGCGACGGAATCACAGAAGCCGCAACGATTGATAAGCCGGTTGATTTCCCACTTATGGGTGCAGGATTGTTAATAGCATGTAGTTTCTTTATCTTAGGTGGACTTGGAAATAAATTTCTTGGAATTCCTGGACCAGTGTTAATGATTATTGCAGCAGCAGTAGTAAAAAGTATTAAGATAATGCCAGCTAAAATGGAACAAGGTGCGTATCACTTATATAAATTTGTATCATCAAGTTTAACATGGCCATTAATGGTTGGTTTAGGGATGCTTTATATTCCGCTTAAGGATGTAGTTAAGATCGTAACACCTGGATATGCGGTTGTTTGTGCTTCTGTTGTAGTCGCAATGATTACTACGGGTTACTTTGTAGGAAAATTGATGAAGATGTATCCTGTTGACTCAGCAATTGTTACAGGCTGTCATAGTGGTTTAGGAGGTACGGGGGATGTCGCGATTCTTTCGGCATCTAATCGGATGTCATTAATGCCATTTGCCCAAGTTTCCACAAGAATTGGCGGCGCCTCAACCGTTATATTGGCTATTCTTTTACTGAAATTATTAAGTTAGTAATTCCTCAAAAGGGCTGTGGCTATCTGTCACGGCTCGACTTTTTAAATAATAGATTTGATTTTCGTCACCCAGATTAACATCTAGACTTAGGTTGGAGCAAAAGGAGAAGGTTGGAATGAATGAAAGAATGATCAAAGAAGAGGCCGTGCTGCTTCACAAAAAGCTTGCCGGGAAAATTAGTATTGTCAGTAAGGTAGAAGTTAACAATGCAGATGATTTAAGTTTAGCCTATACACCAGGTGTAGCGGAGCCATGTAAGATTATTGCCAAAAATAGTGAGGCTTCTTTTGAGCATACAGGGCGTGGTAATTTAGTAGCTGTTGTCACAGATGGAACAGCGGTCTTAGGGTTAGGAGATATTGGTCCCGAAGCAGCAATGCCGGTAATGGAGGGGAAGGCAGTTTTATTTAAACAATTCGCAGGGATTGATGCTTATCCGCTCTGCTTGGGAACAAAAAATGTCGATGAAATAGTCAATATCATCAAAGCATTAGAGCCAACGTTCGGCGGAATCAATTTGGAGGATATCGCTGCTCCAAGATGCTTTGAAATTGAAGAACGCTTAAAAAAGGAATTAAACATTCCTGTGTTTCATGATGACCAGCATGGGACAGCAATTGTCGTACTGGCTGGCCTTTTAAATGCACTTAGAATTGTTAAGAAAAGTATCTATAGGGTAAAGGTAGTCATCAATGGCGCAGGTTCTGCTGGGATTGCGATTGCCAAGCTTTTATTAACTGCCGGTTTTAAGGATATTACGTTAGTAAGCTTGGAAGGGATTGTTTGCCCAGGTGAAATGTGGATGAACGATCGGCAGGCAGAAATAGCAGAGAAAACAAACCTGCGAGGGATACAGGGCACCTTACAAGATGCTATTAAAGATACTGATGTTTTTATCGGAGTCTCAGGGCCAAAGGCTTTAACTGGGGAAATGGTCGGAACAATGAATAAAGATTCAATCGTTTTTGCAATGGCAAACCCGGTACCAGAAATCTATCCTGAGGAGGCTATAGCAGCCGGTGCAGCAGTAGTTGGAACAGGCCGTTCTGATTATCCTAATCAGGTAAATAATGTACTCGCTTTTCCAGGGATCTTCCGCGGAGCTCTTGATGTAAGGGCGACCGATATCACAGAGGAGATGAAGCTTGCCGCCGCCTACGCCATTTCAAGACTTGTATCGGATGAAGAACTTTCACCGCAGTATATCATTCCAAACGCCTTGGATTCACGTGTAGGGGAAAGAGTTGCCGCCGCCGTTTCGAACGCAGCCATTGAAGAGGGAGTAGCTAGAAAAGGAACAAGTAGCAAAAAACTAGTAGAAATCATTTAGAAATCCAATTCAACCCATTGGTGGGTGTTAGAAGTGAATAAGTTTCATAAGGTCTTTCACGTTAATCAACGTGAAGGGCCTTTTTTTGGTGAAAATAATTAGGACAGCCTAATATTTACATTTGCACTTTACATGCGTAACAGTGTTATGTTACATTGTTTATGGAAAGGGGTTTTTAGTATGAGTGAGGAGTTAATCTCAAAGAAAGACCTATTAGAATTAGCAGGAATATCCTATGGTCAGCTATATAGATGGAAACGAAAGGACTTAATCCCGGAAGAATGGTTTGTGCGCAAGTCTACGTTTACAGGTCAAGAAACATTTTTTCCTAAGGAGAAGATCCTTGAAAGAATCGAAAAAATCCAAACAATGAAGGAAAACTTATCCTTAGATGAACTAGCAGATATGTTCTCACCTAATGTAGCAAACTTAAATTATAACAAGGATGAATTAATAAAACGTAACATTGTTTCGACAGCGGTTGTCGATTTTTACTTAGAACAGGAAAACGGTAGTTTGGAATTTAATTTTACAAGGATGCTTGAAGTGTTTGTTTTAGACAAATTGCTTCAATCGGGAGAAATAAACCTAGAGGAAGGGAAAATGGTCTTGCAGGTGTTAAAGGACCATACAGCATTAATTAAGCAAAAAAGCTGTGAGTTAGTGATTACCCGAAAGTTGGGAATGTCATCATGTCTATTACTCGTAAATGCAGAAGAATTTCACTTTGAACGTGGTACGAAGGTAGTCACTGTCCTTTCACTGATGAAGTGCATGGAAGAGATTAAAGCGAAATTATTATAAAGGAGACTGACGATGGATACGAAAAGCAGAGGAGACTTGGTGATTAATGGCTTCGGTGCATCCAACGGGGGGCAGTTCCGAATAGTTACATTAAATGGCAGAGGAACGATTAACAGCGATTTAGAATGTATGGAACTTGATTGTAATGGTTCAGGTATCCTGAATGGCAATGTTATTGCTGAGAAAGTAAAGGTGAACGGGAATGGGAGGTTCAGAGGGAATCTTGAAGCTCAAAACCTATCGATTGATGGATCTGCACGGATCGACAAAAACCTATCGGTAGAAAAATTAAAGGTGAATGGTAAAAGCACCGTTGGCGGCAGGGTTAAATGTGAGGAAATCAAAATCCATGGCACCTTTACGGCCGGGGAGGATTGTGAAGCGGAAATCTTTAAAGCAGAATCGCAGTTTACGATTGGCGGACTTCTAAATGCTGACCATATCGACATAAAGATGTTTGGAGAATGTAAAGCAAAAGAAATTGGCGGGCAAACGATCACAGTAAAGCAGAAGGGATCATCCTTAGTCGGTCATTTGCTTAAGCCCTTTTATAAACCACAGCTGGAAGTGGAATTAATCGAAGGGGACAAAATTGAACTCGAAAATACTACTGCCAAAATCGTACGTGGAAACCAGGTATCAATTGGTCCCAATTGTCAGATTGGTCTCGTTGAATATACAGAGGAATTTTCGATGGATAAAAAGGCCGTGGTTACTGAAAACAGACGGGTTTAATAGGAGGGAAAAGAGTGATGATGGAAAAGAACGGAAATCTTATTATTAATGGATCGGGAAGCTACCCTGGCGGCCGTTACGAAAAAATCAGTATCCGCGGCGAAGGGACCATTATGACTGATGTGGAATGTTCGGCTTTCAATGTATATGGTACAAGTGAAGCCGCTGAAAATGTTAAAACAGGCTCGGTAAAAGTTTTTGGCGAAGCAGAAGTCAAAAGGAATATGGAAGCCGAGGATACACTTGTGATGGGGACGATGATGGTCGGCGGCAATGCTCACATGAAAAAAATCAAGATTTTAGGATTGCTGGAAGTCGGCGAAGGTCTTACGGGAGATGAGGCAAACATTAAAGGTAGTATTGCGGTGAATGGTGATGTGGAGTATGAGACGTTTGACTCGAGCGGCGGTTTTGAGATTAAAGGCTTACTAACGGCGGATACCATTAAGGTGGGTCTTCGTTTCGGGCAAAGCAGTGCCGAGGAAATCGGCGGCGGAGCGTTAGTACCGATTGCCTTTACGATTATGTTTGACCTGTTTCCTCCTGAAAAGCGTGGAAAAATGGGTGGACTGTTCGGAGCGGTTTTTGGCTTATCGAGTATTTTTGGGCCATTGCTTGGGGCGTATATCACAGACTATATCAGCTGGCATTGGATTTTTTATATTAACATGCCACTAGGGATTCTTTCGCTGATTTTTATTACCATTGCCTATAAGGAATCCCCCATTCACAAAAAGCAAATTATTGATTGGTCGGGAGCCGTTACCTTGGTTGGAGCAGTTGTTTGTTTAATGTTTGCGCTTGAACTTGGGGGACAAAAATATGAATGGGATTCTACGGTGATCATGAGTTTGTTTGGTGGATTCGGGCTTCTGTTTTTGATCTTTTTATATGTGGAGACGAAAGCGAAGGATCCGATTATATCCTTTTCGATGTTTAGGAACCGCTTGTTTGCAGGCAGTACGATTGTTGGCTTATTTTATGGTGCGGCATTCATGGCTGCCACGGTGTACATCCCGATTTTTGTGCAAGGGGTGTATGGCGGAACAGCCACTAATTCAGGATTAATTTTATTGCCAATGATGCTTGGTTCGGTCGTTACTGCACAAGCAGGAGGTTTCTTAACGACGAAGATGAGTTACAGAAACATCATGTTTATATCCGGAGTGATATTGATTGGCGGCTTATTGTTGTTGAGCACGATTTCACCGGATACAAAGAGAGCCGTGTTGACGCTTTACATGATAATTATTGGTATGGGGGTCGGCTTCTCCTTTTCGGTGTTAAGTATGGCTGCGATTCATCCGTTTGGAATGGAACAAAGGGGCTCTGCCACCTCGACAAGTAACTTTATCCGTTCTTTAGGAATGACGATTGGGATCACCGTTTTTGGTACGATTCAACGAAGTGACCTTAAAGAAGGGTTGGAAAATGCTTTTGCGGGAATGGGACCGATGCCTAAGGGGCAAAGTTTCGGGGATTCACGTGCATTATTATCGGAGGAAGCAAGAAAATTAATTCCCGCACCAATTCTCGATAAAATCACGGAGGCGCTCTCAAGTTCGATCGTCCACACATTCACATGGGCTCTCGTCCCAGCCGGCCTTGCTTTCCTATTTATCTTTATCCTCGGGAAAGAGCGGATGGTCATCAATAAGGAACAAGTGTCGAAATAATTGTTTGAAAAAGTAACTGATTCAAATTAGGTTAAAAAAGCCTATTTGAGTCAGTTTTTTTGTTATAAACAAACTATAAGTGGTTTGAGACTTACTTATGAGCATTGGTCCTGGATATTAGTAAAGTTTTTGCTTGTTCTTTTATGGGGTTTTCATGTTGTCATTGGTTCTATCGGCGAATTTACTTGTCTAATCAGCGAATATGAGGGTTTAATCGGCGAATTTGGACTTCCAATCAGCGAATTTCAGTTTCCAATCAGCGAATTGTAAAAAGGTGTTAGGCACCATGTGAAAAAAGAATTCACATGGTGCCTGACACCTTAGTTTTTTCTCTGCTTCTTTTTCTTTAACTGATCTTTGTATTTGATGTGAAAGATGACCATTTTTAGGCCTGAGCCAAAGTCAAAGGTGGCTAATAAAATGAGGATGTAGCTGAAAAACCCCCAGCCGTTACTTTGTACATCATCAATGGCGAAGTAAGTAAATAAGCCGCCAAGGAGAAAGTAAATCAATCCTGAAAACAAGGGTGAACGTCTCATAGAAATCCTCCGATAAAGTTTTGAACGGCCTCCGCTTGTCTTTGCAGTCGTTCAATATCGTCTTTAAATATAGATTGAACCAAGACAACCATGGTATTCATCGCAACATGGGCAAATATTGGCACGAAAATGGATTTAGTAATAACATAAAGAAATGCAAACGTAAAGCCCATGGCCGAATAAAGCAAAATGTGCTGAAATTCCATATGTGCTGCAGCAAAAATGACCGAACTAATGAGTGCAGAGATAAAAAAGTTATATCGATTGTGAAGCGATCCGAAAATGATTTTACGAAAAACAATTTCTTCTAAGATGGGGCCAATGATACTGGTAACAATGATCGCCAATGGAAAGGCCTCGATAATCTTTAGAATATCTTTTGTATTTTCAGAGCCCATTTCCACCCCTAATAGGTTCTCAATGAATGCCGCAACGTATTGGGAAAATAGGGCAAGGAAAATGCCGGCAATGGCCCATACCACCGAAATACCGAATGAACCACCATTCTTTCTATAGTTGCGATCGTTCATTTCCTTTCGAAGCATAAAAACAATAATTAATAAGGCAATCGTAAAACTTGCGAGGAGCCATGACGGAACCGCAAGGCTTTGGTTAATCCCCAAGTATTTAAAGCCATACAAAAAGAGTGGTACACCGATTAAACTTGAAAATTGCATTGCGATGTAAACAACTAAGATTATCCAATATTCTCGTTTCAAATATCTAGTCCCCTTTAGATTCCATTTTAATAATTTTGCCGATTAGGTTATTTATAATCATTCATTTTCAAAGATGCCAAAATCGCTCATACCTTAATCTATACTATTCTTCATTCTACTCTTAAAACCAGGATTGTTTCAATTTAGAAATACTTTTAAAAAATAGGTATAGAATATCGTGTTTTTCCCATACTTTATAAGGTTGTCTGAAGGAATGGTTAAACGCTTCCGCTTTTCTATTTTTTTTTGTAAAATTTTATGCTTCATACTTGCAAAAGATTTTGAGATTCATTATTATAATAATTGTGTTAGCACTCATTAAACGAGAGTGCTAATAAGTCAGAATTACATATATCTTTGAGGAGGTTGTTTGATTTGTTAAGACCATTAGGTGATCGTATTATCATTGAGCTTGTTGAATCAGAAGAAAAAACTGCAAGCGGGATCGTATTACCGGATTCAGCGAAAGAAAAGCCTCAAGAAGGAAAAGTTGTTGCCGTTGGTACTGGCCGCGTACTTGAAAGCGGAGAGCGTGTAGCACTTGAAGTTTCTGTAGGTGATCGTATCATCTTCTCAAAATACGGCGGTACAGAAGTTAAATATCAAGGTACTGAATACTTAATCCTGCGCGAATCTGATATTCTTGCAGTCGTTGGTGCTTAATTAGAAAAAGTGCAGCGTCCTTAAATTACTAGTACGAGGGCGCTCGAGCCTGACAAATAGATAAGTTTACCATAAACAGTTAAACAATATGAGGAGGTTTTTAAACAATGGCTAAAGAGATTATGTTTAGTGAAGATGCACGCCGCAAAATGCTAAGTGGTGTTGATGCCCTTGCAAATGCAGTAAAAGTTACTCTTGGACCTAAAGGACGCAACGTGGTTCTTGAGAAAAAATTTGGTTCACCATTAATCACAAATGACGGTGTAACGATTGCAAAAGAAATCGAATTAGAAGATGCATTCGAAAACATGGGTGCAAAACTTGTTGCTGAAGTAGCAAGCAAAACTAACGATGTTGCTGGTGACGGTACAACAACTGCAACTGTTCTAGCTCAAGCGATGATTCGTGAAGGCTTAAAGAACGTAACTGCTGGTGCGAACCCAATGGGTATCCGTAAAGGGATCGAAAAAGCTGTTGCAACTGCTGTACAAGAATTAAAAGCAATTTCTAAACCAATCGAAAACAAAGAGTCAATCGCACAAGTTGCTGCTATCTCTGCTGCTGACGAAGAAGTTGGACAATTAATTGCTGAAGCAATGGAGCGCGTTGGCAACGATGGCGTTATCACAATTGAAGAATCTAAAGGTTTCACAACTGAATTAGATGTAGTAGAAGGTATGCAATTTGACCGTGGTTATACTTCTGCTTACATGGTAACTAATACAGACAAAATGGAAGCTGTTTTAGAAAATCCATATATCTTAATCACTGATAAGAAGATTTCTAGCATTCAAGAAATCCTTCCAGTTCTTGAGCAAGTTGTACAACAAGGCAAGCCATTATTGTTAGTTGCTGAAGATGTTGAAGGTGAAGCACTTTCTACTTTAGTAGTGAACAAACTTCGCGGAACATTCAATGCGGTTGCTGTTAAAGCTCCTGGCTTTGGTGATCGCCGTAAAGCAATGCTTGAAGATATCGCTGCATTAACTGGCGGGGAAGTTATTACTGAAGAATTAGGCCGTGAACTTAAAACTACTCAAATCAGCTCTTTAGGCCGTGCGGCTAAAGTTGTTGTTACAAAGGAAAATACAACAATCGTTGAAGGTGCAGGAGATTCTGCTGAAATCGCAGCTCGTGTGAACCAAATCCGTGTTCAATTAGAAGAAACTACTTCTGAATTTGACCGTGAAAAATTACAAGAGCGTTTAGCTAAATTAGCTGGCGGTGTAGCAGTAATTAAAGTTGGTGCTGCAACTGAAACTGAATTAAAAGAGCGCAAACTTCGTATCGAAGATGCTTTAAACTCAACACGTGCTGCAGTTGAAGAAGGTATCGTATCCGGTGGTGGTGTAGCCCTTCTTAACGTATACAGCAAAGTAGCTGAAATCCAAGCTGAAGGCGACGTAGCAACTGGTATCAACATCGTATTACGTGCGATGGAAGAGCCTGTCCGCACAATCGCTCACAACGCTGGCCTTGAAGGTTCTGTTATTGTTGACCGCTTAAAGCGCGAAGAAATCGGCACTGGTTTCAACGCTGCAAACGGTGAATGGGTAAACATGATTCAAGCTGGTATCGTTGACCCAACTAAAGTAACTCGTTCTGCATTACAAAATGCTGCATCTGTAGCTGCTATGTTCTTAACAACTGAAGCAGTTGTTGCTGACAAACCAGAACCAGCTGGCCAAGGCATGGGTATGCCTGATATGGGCGGCATGGGTGGAATGGGCGGCATGATGTAATTAGGTTTTTAAAACCTTGTTATATCAACGTCTAAAATGATAATATGCTTTTCTTGTCCTCGGATTTGTCCTCGTTTTATAAAAAACAGGGCAGCCTATGATAAAAAAGCTAACTATAGGAGAAGGTCTTTCATCAGTTTGCTAAACTGTTGGGAGGCCTTTTCTTCCATATTGGCGGTCATACGAGCATAGATATTCATTGTCGTATTAATATCCGTGTGTCCAAGCTGCCTTTGCTTCTCGTTGGTTTTTAAAGTCACTTTAGATATCTCCTTGCGTTTTTTAGTGAGTGGACGAATATTCTTTATGTATTTGAGCCGTCTTGCTATAATAAATACTACAGTTGTAAAAGTAGGAGGGTTATCATGAAGGAGATTCCACAAATATCAGAAGCAGAATATGAAGTGATGAAGGTTATATGGAACTATGAGCCGATTTCGACTCCTGAGGTAGTGGAGAAATTATCGAATAAGAGTGATTGGAAGCCAAATACTATTCACACCATGCTGGCGCGCCTAGTTAAGAAAAAGGCTTTGCACGCAAGAAAAGATGGGCGAGTGTTTATTTATACTTCACTGGTTGAAAAGCACGAATATGTTGAGCAAAAAAGTAAATCCTTTCTGCAGCAGTTTTTCGGCGGCACGTTAAATTCAATGATATTAAATTTTATTGAAAATGATAAGTTGTCGAATGACGATATTTCGGAATTAAAGAAAATATTGTCCATGAGAGATAAGAAAGGGGAAAAATAATGGATACCATGCTGCTGCGGATTTTAGTAAGTACAATCGTGGTATCCCTCCTTATTTTCATAATTCTGTTAATCAAAAAGCTATTAAACAATCATATGACAGTGAAAGCACATTATCATATTTGGTATTTTCTTTGCATTCCAATCCTTGCTGCCTTTTTACCTTGGAATTATTTTCGCCTTAGAGAAGGAACTCGCTTTTTTAAAAGCTTCCTTTTTTTCCATAGAGAAACGCCATCGAAGAGTGAAAGGATTAATGGAGTGGATGCCTCTCAGGCGCCAAACAGCGATTTATTACATGATTTCACGGTATCGGTAAATAAGTCAACGCCCGATTTCGTCTACCATACATTTTTTACAGTTTGGATCATTGGAGTGGTTCTTTTTGTTGGGGCTGCTGTTTATTCAAACTATCAACTCTATCAAATTAAAAAGTCGGCTGCAGCTGTTCATAACCAAAAGCTAATTAAACTATTAGAAGCGTGTAAAGAGATGGTTGGGGTGAAAAGAAACATAAGGTTGCGGGAGACCTCTCTTATTTCCTCGCCGATCACGTTCGGGATTTTTCAGCCCTTTATTTTTTTACCAAGCAAAACACGAGAAGCATTCTCGTTAAATGAATTAAAATACGTGTTTTTGCACGAGCTGCACCATCATAAAAGCAAAGATTTGTTCGTGAATTACGTCATGTGGATGTTTCGTATTATTTATTGGTTTAACCCGTTCGTCTGGTATGCCTTAAAAAGGATTCGAATGGATCGGGAATTGGCCTGTGATGCATCCGTTTTAAATCTCTTGGATGAGAGTGGATATATCGAATATGGGCATACCATCATTCGTTTTGCAGATAAAAAATATGATCGTACCCTTGAACAGCTTGCTCCAGGTATAGGTGGGACAAAAAAACAAATCAAACAAAGAATCCAGTGCATTGCAAGCTTCTCTAGTGATTCTCTAGTATTGAAATGGAAAAGCAAGGTCATCTGTTCTGTTTTAGGAATTGTTGTGCTATTCCTTGCTCCGATTACCACCGTCATTGCCAGCCCAGATGATGTGTATCAGTTTAGCGGGAAGAATGCGGTCTATGAAGATCTAAGCTCCTATTTTAAGGGCTACAAGGGCAGCTTTGTTTTATATGATCCCTCTAAAAACCAATATCAAATTTATAATCGAGAGATGAGTGAACAGAGAAATTCTCCTGATAGCACCTATAAAATATATTCTGCCTTATTTGCATTGGAATCCAATGTGATTTCCACGAATAACAATAAACAGGTTTGGGATGGGAAGATTTATCCTTATCCAGAATGGAATCAAAATCAAAATTTAGCGACTGCCTTAAGCCGTTCCGTGAATTGGTATTTCCAGAATACCGATCGAGAGGTAGGGAGAAAGCCGCTGCAAGATTATTTTCACAAGATAAAATACGGAAATGAGGATCTTTCAGGGAATTTGGATAGTTACTGGATGGAATCTTCCTTAAAAATATCACCTATTGAACAAGTCCAATTATTATACCAATTAGAAGAAAATCAATGGGGTTTTAAAGGGGAAAATATCAAAGCGGTAAAAAAGGCAATTTTAATAGATGTGCAAAAGAATGGGCGGTTGTATGGTAAAACGGGAACCGGTATGATTAATGGAAAGAATGTAAATGGCTGGTTTATTGGCTTTGTCGATAGAGGTGATGATCGTTTTTATTTTGCCGTTAATATTCAAAATAAGGATGGTCAAGCTCAAGGAAGTAAGGCAGCGGAGATTGCCAAGCAGATCCTGCATCATAAAAAGATATATTATAATTAACCCCAGAAAGGATTACCCTTCCTTTTTGGGACTTTCTGGTACCAAATACTACAGTCGTAATATTTATAGCTACCTTGTACACAAACTTCCCAGTATGAAAGGGCTGATGTATTTTGAAGCAGAAACCTACCGGGAAACGTACCGGTTGCCAAACGGGGCCAACTACAAAATGATATTGACATCTTTTTATTACACGTGTAGTATTA
Organism: Neobacillus sp. KR4-4; assembly: GCF_042136325.1. Lineage (NCBI taxonomy): Bacteria > Bacillati > Bacillota > Bacilli > Caryophanales > Bacillaceae > Neobacillus > Neobacillus sp. KR4-4. Next base: position 20,998 of record NZ_JBHHJU010000040.1, on the reverse strand, counting down.
CATATGTAATTAAATACTACATATGTAGTATTATGTGCGTTATCAAATATTACGCATGTAATCAAATTGGAGAAAAGAGGTTAAGATCTTGAGGAAAACACATGATATTTACAGCATTAATAATTTTATATTTGCCCTGCTTGTGCTAGTGGTTGCCATTGTACCCCTCGCCGGTTGGTCAATGACCACCCATAACCTTTCTGATCAGCACGGAAAGGCAGTCAAGAAAACATCAGTACCCCATATACACCGTGAGTTTGCAGAACTCGAGAGCAAATTTGACGCCCGGCTCGGGGTCTACGCTATTGATACAGGTACAAATCGTAACGTCTCCTATCGGCCTCAGGAGCGGTTCGCTTACGCATCTACATACAAAGCTTTAGCAGCAGGTGCATTGCTGCAGCATTACTCAATAGATCAACTAGACGAGTTAGTCACATACAACAGCGAGGACATCGTTTCATATTCACCTGTTACACAGCTTCACGTAGATACCGGGATGACTCTTCGAGAAGTGATTGAGGCAGCTGTTCGATATAGCGACAACACCGCAGGGAACCTTTTATTAAAGAAACTGGGAGGTCCTGAGGGATTTGAAACAGCACTGAGGCAGATTGGCGATAACATTACCCAAGTTGATCGCTACGAGACGGATTTGAACTCAGCTGTTCCTGGAGATACACGTGACACAAGCACACCAAAAGCACTTGCTGCCAGCCTCAAGGCCTTCGCTGTCAGTGACTTGCTCCCTGCTGAAAAACGTACAATCCTGACAGATTGGATGCGGGGAAATACCACTGGGGATGCATTGATCCGTGCTGGTGCACCAACAGGCTGGGAAGTCGGTGATAAGAGCGGGGCAGGTAGCTATGGAACGCGGAATGACATTGCTGTTGTTTGGCCGCCGAATAGAGCTCCCATTGTCATCGCAGTTCTATCCAAGCGGGATACACAGAATGCCACCTATGACAATGCGCTTATCACAGAAGCCGCCAAGGTGGCCCTTACCGCTCTGAAGTGAACAGATAAATAAATTTACTCATCACAATTCTCAATTGCATCAGTGAACAGGCTTATCATTCAGTCATCATATACAATCATTAGAAAAATTTAGTATGTGCTGACTGATATTTTTTTCTATATAATAGGAATGGATAACATTTAGGCAACGGCTGTAAATAATTAGTCGTGTAGATGTTTATCTAGAAAAAGTAAATAAGCTACGGGTAAATATATCTAAATGAAATAATCTAAATTTTGAAAAACAGCACTCGTGTTTAATACATAGAACTAATTTCATTTTTTTCGGATGTGCTATTGTAAAACGCTTATGAAAAATAGGATGGTTTATTTAAAAACAAAACCATCCTATTATGGATGGTTGAGGAAAATGGATTTAATTTTTCATATAATATCATATTATAATCTTCAGATAATGAATCTGGGTTGATTATCATATTTAAGAAAAGCGTTTACAATTTATTGCTGTTTGTACTGAGGTTCTTCACTTTGAATTTCTTGAAGACGTGGTTCAAGACTATCAAGAACCTGTTGTGTTTGTTGTGCTGCCTGTTGATAAAGCTGCTTGGCATTTTGGTTATCGGTTGCTAGGGCGAAGCCTTCAAAGCTCGCTTGTGCACTTTTTAAACCTGCAAGTGCTTGTTGAACTTGTTTTCCAACTGTCATTGGTAAATCCTTCTTTCGTATGATTTTAAATTTCAAAAGTAGTATGTGGAAATCATTATTAACTTATGTAAAAAAATTAAGTAAGAATGTAGCAAATTACATTTTAGCAGTTTTTGAATTTATTTTTTTAAAACAATCATATCAATTGATGGATTAGTTGGAGCCACTTGGTGGCTTTTTTTCTTATGAAGCTAACGTAGCAGGAAATTTAATGGTAACTATGATATGTTGGGGATGAATAATCAATACTCTAATGGAAAGGAGTTTAGGATTTTGAGCAAGACAAGAAATACTGAGATTATCTTGGAAAGAATTTCCGATGCGTTTTATTCGTTAGATAAAGATTTAAAATTTGAATACTTAAATAATGTAACCGAAAGTCTCTTACAAATTAACCGTGAAAAGGCGATTGGACAATATATATATAATGTATTACCACACAGTGATATACAGAAATTTGTAAACCGATACAAAAGGGCTTTATTAAAACAAATTACGGTAGAATTTAAAGAGTATTTTAACAATAGATGGTATGAAATAAGGGCTTTCCCATCTGCTGAAGGGTTGTCCGTATTTTTTCGAGATATTACTGAACAAAAACAAGAGTATCAAAAAATGAATTATCTAGCTAATTATGATGTTTTAACAGATGTACCCAACAGATATTTTTTTTATCATTACTTAAATGATAAGTTACAATCTCTCGATGTGTCTATTGCAGTCGTATTTATATCCATGAACAAAATAGAAAAAGTAAATGATACATTTGGTCATGAAACAGGCGACCAATTAATAAAACACACTGCAGAACGTCTAAAAAGGATTGTAGACACTTTCGGTTTTATTGCTCGTTATTCTGGAAATGAGTTTATTGTCACTTTCGAATACCGAGATGAAAAGGAGATATCTTCTATTATTGATCAAGTAATGGAATCGGTCTCTAGTCCATTTTTAATAAATGGTTTTGAACTAAAAACGTCATTAAGTATTGGCGTAAGTCAGTATCCAAAGGATGGACAAAGTGTAGAATTACTAATGAAAAATGCAGCATTCGCTATGAATAGAGCTAAAAAATCAAGAGGAATTAATTTCAAGTTTTACTCCTTTAATGAGGGAGAAGGAAGTATTGACCCATTAAAGCTGGAAGTGGAGCTTTATAAAGCTATAGATCGAGATCAGTTATTCCTCCACTATCAACCTAAAATAAATTTAAAAACAGGGAAAATAGTAGGTGTAGAAGCGTTAATTCGTTGGGAACATCCAGAGTGGGGATTAGTTTCACCTCGGACATTTATTCCAATAGCTGAAGAAACAGGATTAATTATACCTATAGGTGAATGGGCTTTGAATGCTGCTTGTAAACAAAACAAATTATGGCAAGCACAAGGATTTAATACTGTTGTTTCTGTTAATTTGTCAGCGATTCAATTTAATCAATCAAATTTAATTGATACAATCGAAACTATTCTTCAAAAAACAGGACTTGAACCACATTTTTTAGAAGTTGAACTTACGGAAAGCATAACTGCTGATATTGACAGTACAATTTTAATGTTACAGCAACTAAAAAAAATTGGTATTCATATTAGTATTGATGATTTTGGAGCTGGATTCAGTTCTCTTAGCTATTTAAAGTATTTCCCTGTAGACACCTTAAAGATTGACCAATCATTTGTTAGAAAACTTCACAACAATCCTAACGATGAAACAATTGTTAAAACAATCATTTCAATGGCACATAATTTGAATTTGAAAGTAGTCGCAGAAGGAATTGAAACAAAGGAGCAACTTGTTTTTCTGCAGCACCATTTATGCGACGAAGGGCAAGGTTATTTCTTAAGTAAGCCGTTACTAGCTAATGAATTAGAACAAAAACGTTTTGGAATTGAACAAATTGTTGAAGACCAAGGGATCCCTGGGGATCTAAAAGAAAATTTGTGGATGAAAGAATTTTATGAAAAAGCTAAAAGAGAGTTACAAGATACTGTTCGATTACAACAAGGTATGATTTTCAAGTTTAAAAAAATTAATGATCGATTTATTCATACACTCTGCGATGGGGAATTACTCTACCGATTTGGAATGATTCCTTCTCAAGTTGTTGGTAAAAGTTTAGAGGAAATTCTGCCTCAACAAAATGCTATCGAAAAAACTCCTTTCTACAATAGGTCATGGGAAGGAGAATTTGTTACTTATGAAGACGAGTTAAATGGAATTTGTTACTTAGCCCATTTACGCCCATTAAAAAAGGGAGGAGAAGTAGTTGAAGTTATTGGGTCCTGTATTGATATAACTGCACGAAAAAAAGCAGAGCAAGCTTTAAAAGAGAGTGAGTGTAAATATCGCCTTATTGCTGATAATATGACCGACATAATCATGTTATTGGACATCCATGGAAAAATATTATATTCATCACCATCCTTAGCAAATATAATCGGTTACCCTTTAAGATCATTTATAGGTGAAAGTTCATTTGATTTAATACATCCCGAAGACAAACAAAGCGTAATAATGGAGTTTCAACAAGTAATAGACACGAAAACACCAGCTAGGATGGAAGCTCATTTTTTGACAGGCAGTGGAAATTCCGTGTTATTTGAAGGTGTTGGTACACCGGTACTTGGGAAAAATGGAGAACCAGAATACTTTATTGTGGTTGGAAGAGATATTACCGAAAAAAGGATCACAGAAGAACAGCTCTCAAAAGCTGAAAAACTATCTATTGTTGGTCAACTTGCAGCAGGAGTGGCCCATGAGGTTAGAAACCCTCTAACTTCAATAAAAGGGTTTATTAAGCTTCTTGAGCAAGGAAGCAATAACAAAGAATATTTTGAAATCATTTTTAAAGAATTTGAACAGATTGAGGGAATTCTAAAAGAATTTTTAACTCTTGCAAAACCAGAGGAGATTCAGTTGGAAAAGGTTAATATTCAAACTATTTTTAATGACGTTACTATATTACTTAATTCCGAAGCAAATTTGAGAAACGTAGAGATTTCTCAAGAATTTCAACCAAATCTTCCACAAGTTTTGTGCGATAGGAACCAAATTAAACAAGTTTTCGTTAATATTATAAAAAATAGCATTGAAGCAATTCCTAATGGAGGATATGTGAAAATTGAGGGTTCTGTAGAAGATGGAAATCTCCTAATGAAAATTATTGATAATGGAATTGGTATAAATAAAGAACGTATTAAACGATTAGGTGAACCGTACTACAGCAATAAAGAAAAAGGCACTGGTCTGGGTTTGATGTTATGTTATAAAATTGTTCGGCATCATAATGGGAGCATAATAGTAAAAAGTAAGGAAAGCCATGGTACCACGGTTGAAGTAAGGTTACCGATAAATACATCACAATAGAAGGGTGCCTAATCGATTTATATTATGTTAAAGCCCCTGACAGTAAGTAAATTTCTTCACCATCCTAGCCAGAAGAATTTCCACCCCTATTGAATAAAAAACATTTAAAAATCAACACTAAATTCAATAACTTCGGAAAGGCTGTGTTTTTCTTGAATCAAGAAACAAAAGTAGCTAATGAACTTCAAAAAATGATGACCTGGAACCTAGTTCCTGTATCAGTTCAAGAAGATATAAATGAGATTTGCGACAGTTTAATGAATGGATCTGTAAAACTACATGATTTGGAAAATCGAGATCCCTTTGTGGTAGAAATGATTCATAAAGCAATGAATCAAGCAGGAAAATAAGACAGTGTAAAAACTGCACCTCCAATTGTTAGTTGTGCCTAACAATAGGGGTGCAGTTCCAGGATTAGAATATTCTTTTCCCGTAGAAAAGCGCCTGTTTGCTGAAGTTTAAAGACTATTGAAACTGTCACACTTAGAGAATGTCTTTAATTTTGCATAAATGATTAATAAATAAAGTATGGGGGGGAATAGGGGTAAGGGGGATATGGATACCAGTAAACATATCTATAAGGTCCAACTAATGTACTGACCAATAAACCGCCTAATACTCCACCGAGTAATCCTGATACGAAGGGGTTTCCAAAATAGGGTCTCCAAAATAATGGAGGTCGAAAGAAAAAAGGAGGTCGAAAGAAAAATGGTGGTCGCCAAAAAAATGGTCTTACAAAAAACGGTCTCCTAATAATTCGTTCCTCTTTATTTAATATTTCAGCAGGCTTTGGCATAACCTGTACTTCTGTATTCATAAAAACAGTCCTCATTTCTTTTTGCTATAAAGAGTATGCGTTTACCTATCCCGTTTCTTGTGCTTTTATCATTGTTTAATATTAATTAATATAGTTGTTCAAAAAAGCCCTTAGATTTGCATGATCTCAGGGCCTTTTTTATGCATTAAAAGGGATACATCCAATTTGGGAAGGAGAGGGAAAGTGGTTCCATCTAAAGTATATTCCTCAAGTGATTGGGAAATTTAGTAAAGGATGTGAACGCTCCCTGCAGCATTTTAATTATTTATGAAAGAGAGGAAATTTATTGTTAAAGCTGAAAGGACTATATTCAGACCTTCAAGACCGAACTGAAAAGGCAATAAGAGAAATAGAAAATTCTGATCATCCGATTGCGATTTTACTTCAAACTATTTTGAGAGAGCAACTGGAAATGATTAAACAGGTCATGCTGGAGCTTTCAAATGATGGGGCTGAACTAAAGAACATGACAGAATTTCTGACAATTATTTACCATGATAATGAAATAGCCAACCCTACATTTCGAGCATGGAAAAGAGCGGTTGAATGGATGAGTCTTCCGTACCTGGAATCAGTGAGAAATTTGGAGCCTTTGTTCCAGGAGATTAAGACCAACCTCGAAAAAGCTGCTGCCGAATTGGAAAGGATTTATGGGGCTAAGCAAACGAAGTATATCATTCCTTCCTTTTACCTATCTGCCCTTCGCTAACAGCAAGATCTTTTTTCCCACAACTAATATCCAAGGAGGCAGTTCAATGTCCTGGGAATCTGAAAGAACCGATATAAATGTGTACAGCCAGGGAGATATTGATAAGTGGGTGTACAGTACTTGTAATATATGCTCAATCGGCTGCGGCTGCTATATAGCTGTGAAAGATGAGAAGATAGTTGGAATCAAGGGAAACAGTGCCCATCCCATTAACAGAGGCAGACTTGGCCCCAAAGGGGAAAATCAGTGGTATGCCAATAATAGCCCCGACCGTCTGTTAACTCCCATGATCCGTGACTCTTCCGGAAAGTTGGTTCCCGCTACATGGGATGAGGCGATGAATTTAATGGTAAAAAAAGCGACCGATTCTCTAAAACAGAGAGGGTCAAATAGCATAGCCATCTATTCAACCGGACAAGGTTTCTTAGAGGATTACTATACAATCGCAAAAATCGGCAGGGCCGGCTTGCAAACTCATTTACTAGATGCTAATACCCGGCTTTGTACAGCTACCACCGAATTTTGCTTACTACAATCATTTGGTGCAGATGGCAGCCCGGTTTCCTTTGATGATGTAGACGAAACTGAAACGCTTATGTTATTTGGACACAATGTAGCTGAAACAGGTACAGTGCTGTTTGAACGGATAATGAACCGTAAGAAAAAGACAGGAAAACCGTTCATTATCACTGTTGATCCTAGAAGAACAATGACAGCGAATGCCGCGGACATCCATCTTCAGCTTTATCCTGGAACAAATGTGGCTCTTATAAACGGAATCCTTCATCTGATTTTAAAAAACGGCTGGATTGATCAAAACTTTATTGATATTCATACAATTGGGTTTCAAGAAATGGAGGAATCCGTAAAAAATTGGACCCCGGAGAAAACGTCTGAAGTAACAGGGGTACCTATCGACTTACTCCTGCTTGTGGCAGCACAGCTAGGGAAAACTCCATCACTTATCACTACCACTCTGCAAGGAATCTATCAAAGCGCTGATGCGACAACAGCTTGTGTCGCCATCAATAATTTGCATTTGATTAGAGGGTTAATTGGCAAGCCAGGCTGCGGACCACTCCATATGGCAGGACAACCAAGCTCATCCGCTAACCGGACAGCAGGCGGAGTGGGAACTTTTCCAGCACAGCGGAATTCGGCCAATCCGTCACATATACAAGAGATGGCAAGGCTATGGAATATGGATGAAGCGAAACTTCCGGTGGGGCCGGAAAAGGGTATTGAGGAACAAATTGATATGATGGAAATGGGCCAAATCGGGTTCTTTTGGAATATCGGCACCAATCCCATGGTTTCTCTTCCGAATAGACGGCGGGCCAAAGCAGCATTTGAAAAAACATTCGTTGTAGTTCAGGACCCTTTTTTAACTGAGACAGCGACCGTTGCGGATGTTGTTCTGCCAACTGCTTTATGGGGAGAAAAAGAGGGAGTTATGGAGAATGCAGATCGAACGATTAATTTATTAAGAAAAGCCGTAAACCCACCGGAAGGAGTAAGAACTGATTTTGAAATTTTGTTAGATTTTGCAAAACGTATGGGCTTAAAGGATCGTGATGGAAATCCGTTAATTGCTTACACTACAACAGAAGAATGCTTTGAAGAGTGGAAAAATGTCTCTCGTGGCCGTCCTTGTGATATGACCGGGATCACTTACGATAAGTTAGAAAAGTATAATGGCCTTCGCTGGCCTGTAAATGAACAGCATCCTGAAGGTACAACCAGACTATATACTGATTATAAATTTCCTACAGAAACAGAATATACCCAGAGTTTTACCAAACATCAATTTACAGGACGGCCTTTAACAAAAAAAGAATATGAAAGGAAAAATCCAAATGGCCGGGCAATCCTTTATCCAATCATCTATTTGCCACCTGCTGAACAGCCAACAAAAGAGTATCCAATGTGGCTGACAACAGGAAGACTTGTTTGGCATTGGCATACCAGGACAAAGACAGCTCGATCACCTCTTTTGCATGTAGCTGCTCCCCAGGGATATGTGGAAATCAATGAGGCAGATGCAGAGTTACTTTCTCTTCTTCCCGGAGAACTTATACGTATCTCGTCCCCACGTGGATGGATTGAGGTTCCTGCAAGAATCGGAAATGTGGTACAAAAAGGACTAGTATTTGTTCCATTTCATTTTGGCAGTTGGGAAAGACGGGAAGCCGCGAATGAGTTAACAGCGGATTTTACCGATCCACTATCCAAACAGCCAACATTTAAGCAATCAGCATGTAAAATCGAAAAGTTGCGGACCCAGCATATCGTTACGGAAGAAGATACTTTGCAATCGCTGGCTAATCAATATGGCATATCCGTTGATAATCTACAAAAAGCCAACTCATTCATTTCGCCCTACGATATTCAAATGGGAAAGATACTTGAGATACCGGCATCAACCATAAATGTACCAACACCACCGTATTTACCAGAGTTTAAGGATGGCTCGTTTTAAAAAGGGAATGCCTTCACATCTTCAAACTAAAAAGGCTTCCTCGTCCAGATTGTTAAAAGCCGCTGAACAAAAATACCAAGAGCACCTGATTGAACAGGTACCTGCCGTTAGAAAAACTTATTAAGGAACATGCACTAGAAAAAATATAAATCATATATAGGTGATATCCCGATTGAGGAGGATATTATGAAACCTATGTTACCTAGTGAAAAATATTTCGGTAATTTAGAACTAGTTTATGCATTTTATGGGGCTATGCCTACAGGTGTTACTGTTTCAGAAACCGGTCGTATTTTCATTTGCTTTCCGAAATGGGGAGACGATGTTAAATTTACGGTGGGGGAAATTGTTGAGGATAAATTGCAGCCTTATCCTAATTTACAAACCAATTTGGTTAATCCCGAGAATATCACAATGACTTTCATCAGTGTCCAAAGTGTAATTGCTGATGGAAGGGGAACGCTTTGGGTATTAGATACAGCGGCACCCAATTTTTCTGAACCTATTAAAGGGGGGGCAAAATTAGTCGCTGTTGATTTAGAAACCAATACAATAAGAAAAGTATATACCTTTACAGATGATGTTGTCCTGCCTACAACTTATCTGAATGATGTCCGTTTTGATTTTCGTGTTGGAAAAGCTGGTTATGCCTATATAACAGATTCTTCTTCAAGAGGACCAGGAGCTATTATTGTCGTAGATTTATCAAATGGAAAAGCGGTTAGACGGTTAAATGGGGCAAATTCAACTTCACCCGATCCCTATTTTATACCAAAAGTAGAAGGAAAGGTGTTAATGAATCGAAATAAAGATGGCAGTACTTCTCCATTTAGACTGGCGTCTGACGGTATTGCGATTTCTCCTGATGGAAGTGTAGTATTTTTTTGTCCACTAACCAGTCGTCATCTGTTCTCGATTACAACAGAAGCCCTTAGAGACAGAAATATACCGGACATGGATTTACCTTATCATGTGGAGTATTGGGGAGAAAAAGGTGCGTCTGATGGAATGATCACCGATGCAAAGGGAACTGTTTACGCTGGAGATTATGAAAACAACAGTATCCGTAAGATATTGGCAAATGGCATAATGGAAACTATCGCACATGATCCGAGAATTTTGTGGCCGGATACATTTTCAATTGGTCCAGATCAATATTTGTATGTCATTGTGAACCAATTACATCGACAGCCTAGATTTCATTATGGAAAAGACTTACGACAGAAACCATATAGTTTACTCCGTATCAAAATTGATGAATTTCCTGCTCCGACCTTTTCATAATAAAATCCAACCTGATCTGTTCGTTTGTATTTCTTCCAGGGGTTCTAATATAATTTTCAAAAAAGCCCTCAGATTTGAATCGTCTGAGGGCTTATGAAATGTATTATTATGATTATCTTCAAAATAAAAGTTAATAGCTATAACAGCGGAAAAAGTAGGCGGGCCCCTTGCTGCATTAACCGCTGTGAAGGCGAGAGTTGCAATAAATCATCTATTCGCAATGGGACCGAATCACAAAGGTCTTGCTCAAACTGTTCTGTAAGATCTTTCGCCACATCTTTACTGTGAATAAATTCACTCACTTCGTAATTCAAACGAAAACTTCTCATATCGTAGTTCGCTGCTCCCACTTCTGCTACTTCCCCATCGATAACCATCGTCTTCGCATGTAGCATTCCTTTGTTATATAAGTAGATTTGGACCCCTGCCTCCAATAATTCTCCATAATAAGTAAAGCTTGCACGTTCCACCATTTTTTGGTCCCCTTGATGGGGAACCAGCAATCTTACACGTACTCCACGTTGCACAGCCGTCTTAAGCCCCATAATAATATCCTGATCTGGTACAAAGTAGGGTGTGGTGATATCAACAGTCTTTGTGGCTTGTGTTAACCCTATAAAGTAAGCTTGCCTAATAAAAGGTGTAGGAATACTTGGATTCCCTTCTACTGTCTGAACATAGGCTTGGTGCATTTTCTCATTAGCCGGAACTTTATTCGTCTTTGTTCGTTCAACCGTGCCCAGCTCTGTGCTCCATTCTGTCATCATGGTAAATGGTTTTAACCTGCTGGTTTTAGGAATGATTGAGGGTCCACCCTTTAATTGTATTGTTTTCATCCCAGATTTCCCCTTTATGTTTTCTAGTGAGGCCATCTTCCAATGGTTCTCGAAAACCATTTTCAAATCAGCTGAAGCTTCCCCAACAATTTTTACATGAGTGTCACGCCAGTGGCCTACATTTGGCTTTAATCCAGTATATTCTTCCCCAATATTAATCCCGCCGGTAAACACTTCTTTGCCGTCGATTAGGACAATCTTACAATGATCCCTGTTATTCAATGTTGAAAATATCCAAGGGGGACGTAAAGGAAAAATAGTCCGACATTCTATTCCAGCATCCATCATCCGAAAAACCTGATTTTTGGATAATTTCCTGCTCCCCCAACCGTCTCTTATAAACCGGATATGTACACCTTCCAATGACCGTTCAATCAGTAAGTCCGTCATGTACCTTCCGATTTCGTCGTCTCTATAGATGTAATATTCAAGGTCAATCGTTTTTTGGGCGTTCTGTATAGATTCCATAAGTTTTTCATAAGTATTCATCCCATTTATAAGCACTTGTACTTGACCTGACTTTACTCCATTCCCGGTTAAATGTTTCAATGCTTTCGCTATTTGCTGAGCTGAGCTGCCAAAAGAATCAGGAAGCATGTCTGATTCAGAAGAAATAATCGCTGGCTTTTTACTTCGATTCATACGTATCGGATTTGATGTAATAAGATAGAGCCCAAAACCAATCACAGGGAAGATAAAACTAATGGTTATCCAATTTAAAGCCACTGCTGGTCGCCTTACCTCGCGGACCGCCATAATGATCATAAAAATAGTATTTAATAAATAGAGTCCAAAAATCCATACCAATATAAAGCCCCCCTCCTTTCTCTTTTAAAATGTACAAATGGTAACTCGTTTATAATTTTCTTTAAAAATTTAGTTACATAAGTTTAAAGGGGCAATTTTTTCTTGTTCATTTTTTCAGATATTTACGTCACTTTTTTGGATTGTTGACCAGTATGAAAGCGTTTAATATTTGGAGTGTAGAGAAATGGAAGCGTTTAAAAAGGGAACGGGGGAGATTAAGCAATGAAAAAAAGAAGGTTATTATCAGTAGCGTTAGTCGCAGCTTTAGGGGTATCAGGGATATTAGCTGGTTGTTCTTCAGAGGGCAAATCAGACAAGACAGCGGGCAAAACTGAAAGTAAAGAGCTTGTAGTGTATTCACCGAATCCGATTGAATTTAATGAGCCGCTTGTAAAAGAGTTCGAAGATGAGACAGGAATTAAGGTTGAAGTGATATCAGCAGGAGCAGGAGAGCTTCTTAAACGTATTGAATCGGAAGGTGAAAATCCATTAGGTGATGTGATGTGGGGCGGATCCCTATCCTCGCTTGAACCATTTACCGACCATTTTGAAAAGTATCAATCCCAAAATGAGGAAAAGGTAATAGAGGATTTTAAAAATGAAGATGGCTATATTACAAGATTTTCTTTAGTCCCAAGTGTCATTATGGTTAATAAAAATCTTGTCGGTAACATGAAAATTGATGGATATGAAGATCTTTTAGATAAGCAATTAAAAGGAAAGATTGCTTTCGCAGATCCAGCGAAATCCTCTTCCTCATTTGAACAGGTTATCAACCAATTATATGCCATGGGAAAAGGCGATCCTGAAAAGGGCTGGAATTATGTTACCAAACTCATTGGCAATTTAGATCAGAAATTATTAAGTGGATCCTCCGCAGTTTATAAAGGTGTGGCAGACGGAGAATATTCTGTTGGACTAACATTTGAAGAGCCAGTTGTGAATTACATGAATGATGGAGCACCTGTAGACATTGTCTATCCTAAAGAAGGAACCATTGTTAAACCGGATGGAGTTGTAATTATTAAAGGTGCCAAGAATCTTGAGAATGCTAAAAAATTCATTGATTTCATTACCAACGAGGAATCGCAAACATTGGTGGCCAACGAATTAAACCGTCGTCCGATTTTATCTACAGTAAAAATCAAGGATGACAATGGAATGAAGCCTTTAAAAGACATCGAGTTAATTGAGGATGACCAAGAATGGTCCAATAAAAACAAAGAAGCCATTCTCGATCAATTTAAAGATATCTTTACAAGTAACTAAACCATGAAAGTAAAGAGTATGAGTTGAATTTGACTCATACTCTTTTAAAAATTACGGGTAAATATGAGAGCATCACAAGGAGGAGACAGATCGTGAGTACAACGATTAAGTTTGAACAGGTACGAAAAGATTATGGAAAAAACACCGTTATTTCTAATCTTAATTTAGTAATTAAACCGGGGGAATTATTTACATTATTAGGACCTTCAGGGTGCGGAAAAACAACATTGCTTCGGATGATTGCCGGGTTCCACAGTATTGATGGTGGCTCTATTTCTTTCGATGAACAATCCATTAATGATATTCCGGCCCATAAACGTAATATCGGAATGGTTTTTCAAAACTATGCGATTTTTCCTCATATGACGGTATACAACAATGTAAAATATGGTCTTAAGAATAGAAAAATCAGCAAGGAAGAAATGATTAATCGTCTGGATGATATTATTGAGACTGTAAAGATTACAGAATACAAAGACCGTCTTCCGAACCGATTGTCAGGAGGACAGCAGCAACGTGTCGCCTTGGCTAGAGCGATTGTTATTCATCCTAAAGTGCTCCTAATGGACGAACCGTTATCAAATCTAGATGCAAAATTAAGAATTGATATGCGCCGGGCCATTAGTGAAATTCAAAAGTCTATTGATATCACTACTGTTTATGTTACACATGACCAAGAAGAGGCATTGGCGATATCAGATCGGATTGCGGTAATGAAGGACGGATTTATCCAACAAGTCGGCTATCCTGATACCATTTATTTAAGGCCATTTAATACGTTTGTTGCTACTTTCATCGGGCATTCGAATCTATTCCAGGGTGCGATTGAAAAGGAGAATGGAGTGACGTACGTTCGTGTTACAAAGGATTACCGCGTTGCCATTGATACTCTCATAAATGAGGTTCAAGATAAGCAAAATGTAATGATTGCGGTTCGCCCAGAAGAATTTGCGCTATCTGAGAAACAAGAGGGCATACGTGCAACCGTAAAGCACCGCAACTTTCTTGGAAAATATATAAATTATGAGCTTATTCTCGAAGATGGTCAGAGCATTGAATTTACTCAAGATACGAATCTAAGGAACCGCTTCCTTGAGGTAGGCGGGGTGGTTTATCTAGAGGCAATTACTGAAAAAATCAACGTTTATACCGCAGATGGTGAGAAAAGCCTCATTTCGGGAGTGACCCGATATGTTGAATAAACTAAAGAAAAAACTCGACTTTTGGAACCTAACGACCATTACCTTAATTGTATTCTTTGCGGTATTTTTAATTTACCCATTAGGAGCTTTACTATTAGGAAGCTTTCAAGGCAATGATGGGTCTTTTACTTTGGAGCATTTCCAAACCTTCTTCGAAAAAAAATATTACTATCAATCGTTGATGCATAGTTTTGCTGTTACGATCTGTGTGACAATTTTGGCAATTGCTATAGGAGTGCCACTTGCTTATTTAATGTCTACCTTGAAAATTCGCGGAAAAGGGATTATTGAAATCTTTATTATTATTTCGGTCCTTTCACCACCGTTTATTGGGGCTTATTCCTGGATCCTGTTACTAGGCAGAAGCGGAGTTGTGTCGAAATTCTTCATGGAGCATTTTGATATTACCGTGCCGAGTATTTATGGATTTGGCGGTATTTTGTTAGTGTTTACCTTGAAATTATTTCCTTATATTTATTTGTATGTTTCTGGTGCATTAAAAAAGATGGATTCCTCACTAATGGAAGCGGCGGAAAGTTTAGGTGTGACCGGGATTAAGAAAATGACCACACTCGTCTTACCTCTTGTGCTGCCTACAGTATTAGCAGGAGCAATGCTCGTATTTATGAACTCACTGGCGGATTTTGGTACACCGATGTTAATTGGTGAAGGCTATTCAACCATGCCTGTTCTCATCTACTCTGAGTTTATTAGCGAGGTAGGCGGGAATGCCCATTTTGCTGCGGCCCTATCTACTATTATGATTCTAATCACCACGATTATTTTTATTGCGCAGAAATATGTGGTTAATAAGAAATCCTATGAAATGAGTTCTCTTAGACCAATCCATCCTGTTAAGGCAACAGGAATAAAAAACTTTTTTGCTCATTTATTCATTTATGTTATTGTAGGATTAGCGATTATTCCTCAAGTAACGGTGATCTACACCTCCTTCTTAAAGACTAGAGGTGCCATGTTCATTGAAGGATTTACACTAGATAGTTACAAAAGAGTGCTCGAACGGATGGGTGATTCCATTTTAAATACGTATGTATATGGGATTATCGCTTTAGTAATTATTATTATTTTGGGGATGCTGATTTCCTATGCGTCTGTAAGAAGAAAGAATTTCTTTACTTCGTTCATTGACACGATTGCCATGTTTCCTTATATCGTGCCAGGCTCGGTGTTGGGGATTACCTTATTGCTCGCCTTTAATAAATCACCGCTTTTATTAAGTGGAACGGCAAGTATTTTAATTATATCGTTTATCATTCGTCGACTTCCATATACAATGCGGTCTAGTGCTGCGATTATTTACCAGCTCAGCCCTAGTATGGAAGAGGCCTCGATTAGTCTGGGATATTCACCAATGAGAACATTTATTAATGTGACAGCACGTTTAATGATGCCTGGTGTTTTAGCCGGGGCACTACTAAGTTGGATTACCGTAATAAATGAGTTGAGTTCCTCAATTATCTTGTTTACGGGGAATACCAGGACGATGTCTGTAGCCATTTATTCGGAAGTCATCAGAGCCAGCTACGGAACGGCAGCTGCACTATCGACAATTTTAACGGTCACAACCGTGGTCTCGTTGCTAATTTTCTTCCGGATGACAGGCTCAAAAGAAGTAAGCTTATAACTTGATATGGAAAAGGCAACTCTACGGAAAGGGGTTGTCTTTTTCTGCATGAGATACTATTTCTCTGTGAATAGGGGAGCATTTATGGAACAGACAATGAAGGTATCAAGTCTCTATCGAAAAGAGTTAAAGCGATCATTAATTGGGTTTGGTATTATTCCGGTAGCCATCATTTTGCTTCTTTTTTATAATCTATTTTTCGTGATCAGCTATCAAATTTTGAATGAGAATACGTACAATGAGGGGAAAAAAGTAGGCGATGAACTTCTGTTGAAGTTCTCGCAAATCTCAGCCCAGAGCGTGAATTTAGCGAAAGAGATAGATATCAATAAATTGGAGTTTAATAGCTCCTATCGACAAGAAATGTATGGAAAATTGTACAATGCCGTTAATGAACAAAAACTAAACAGCTTGTTCTCTGTAATTAATGCAGAGGGAGACGTGATTGCTACAAACTGGATTGAGGAACAAGACGATACCCATAAGAATGCAATTTGGTATTTGAATAAACGCTTGAAAAAAGGAAATCCATCTGGAAGCTTAATGTATCCCAATCGTCAGCTGTTAAAAAACGACCGCGTCTTTTATAATATTGCAAATGCCATTTATGATGAGCAAGGGCAGGTAACGGGATATATTATTTTTAATTTATTGGAGAATAAATTTAGGCAGCAAATGAACAATGTTCATTACACAGATATCGTGATTAGTGATCAGTTTGAAAACAGTATTCTAACCTCGAATGAGATGCTGTTAACGCAGGCTGGGAAATTGAGGGCTGTGGATGAACACAGTTATATTACCAAGCAAATCAAGATCCTGAATGAAACCATTGAAGTCCATGCAATTTTGTATATAGGCTTATTAACAAAGATTTATAAAATTGGCTTGGTTACATTAATCAGTATGTTTTTACTGATTACCATCGGAACTATCTTTTTTGCAAACCACTCAACAAGAAAAAAGATGCAATCGATTGATCAGTTATTAAAAATTATCACAAGGGCCAAAAGAGGTCATTTTAATCAGAAAGTGAAGTTTGAAAAAGAGGATGAATTTCAAGTTATTGGAGAGTATGTTCAACAGCTTCTTCAGGATATTGTACGATTAATGAAGGAAAATAATGAGTCGATTAAAAGAAGTGCTCAAGCAGAGCTGAAACAATTAGAAACTCAAATTGATCCCCATTTTTTATTTAACACATTAGAGAATATTAGATATATAACGAAAACCGATCCTGGTAAGGCAGAACGTCTAATCGTGATTCTATCAAATTTATTACGGTATAGTATTAACAATGGGATGCAATTCAACCGAATTGAAGCGGATATAAATTATTTAAGAGATTATTTAACCCTGCAGCAAATTCGGTTTGGCGATGCTTTAGACTATAGCATTAGTGTTCAAGAAGGGACAGAAAGATATCTTCTTCCTAAGCTTATTATCCAGCCGCTTGTAGAAAATTCCATTAAATATGGTTTTCAGTCAAAAGCGGACTTAAAGATTGACATTGTCATTAAGAGCAACAAAAAGGCGATGTACGTAATTATTCGTGATAATGGAGAAGGAATTGAAAAAGAAAGATTAAAAGAGTTGAAAGATTCGCTCCTAGTGGAAGAAAACGAAACCAATCATATCGGAATCCATAATGTAAATCGTCGGATTCAATTGTTATATGGCAAGCGTTATGGCTTACGGATCTTTAGTGAAGAGGGGATTGGAACCCTTGTTATAGTAAGGCTGCCAATCATAAAGGAGGGAAGTTAGGATGATCAAGGCTATTATCGTAGAGGACGAACAAATTATCCGTAAAGGGATGATGTATACGATTGACTGGAAAGCAATGCAGACAGAAATTATCGGCGAAGCAGCCAATGGTCAAGAAGGTCTGAAGAAAATAATCGAGTTAAAACCGGATATTGTGATTACTGATATCAAAATGCCAATATTGAACGGTATCGAAATGGTTCAGGAGGCTTCTCGTTTTCATGATTTTGAAACCGTCATACTCACTAGTTTTAGTGATTTTGAGTATACAAAGAAGTGTATCCAATTAAAGGTTTATGACTATCTACTTAAACCCATTGATGAAGAGATCTTAAGAACAATGATGGAATCCTTGGTGAAGAAAATAAAAGAGAAAAAGAAGCAAGAACTTCTCCAGAATAAAATCGGTATTTCTTCGATGGAGTTACTTTTTCCGGAAAATGAAAACTTGCAATCCTATAACGCCTATACACAGAAGGTAATCGAAAGTCTTCAGTCACGGTATGCCGAAAAGATTAATCTTGATGATTTAGCAAAGGAACTGTGTGTGAGTTCCAGTTATTTAAGCCGAGTGTTCAAAAAGGATACCAACCGGACCTTTCACCATTTCCTTAATCAACAAAGAATTCAAGCCTCGATCCCATTATTGCTATCCAAAAAATATATGATGTATGAAATAGCTGAAAAAGTAGGCTTTAGTGACTACAAACAATACAATTCGGTATTTAATAAATACATGGGCTGTGCCCCGACTGAATTCATTCAGGGGGTTCAGTCGGTGCCTGTCACCCCTCGTGAGGTGAAGGAGTAACCATGACACAAAAACGCAAAATAACCTATGAATAATATATTTATCAACTTATGAAGAAAGGTAGTAGATAAATAAATGGTGTCGAAACGACAAAAGGACATCGTGTTGTCTTTAATGAAAGAGAAAGAACCTGTTACAGCCGAATGGATAGCAAAAGAGCTCGGTGTGAGTGATAGAACCATTCGTACCGAGATCAAGGAACTTCAGTCACAATCCACTTCGCTGGGAATCATGATTGAATCGGTTCGAGGAAAAGGTTACCTATTAGATATAAAGGATACTGAAGTGTTTGAGCAGGAGTTTATTTCTAATGCGAATGATGCAATTAATGAAAGCCAATCTGATTTTTCCGAACAGGAAAATCGGGTTTTGTATATGTTAAAAAGATTTTTATTAGAAAAGGAACCTATAAAATTAGAAAGTCTTGAAGAAGAGCTGTTCGTTTCCAAGCCAAAGCTTCAAAATGACTTAAAAATCGTCCGTGAATTATTGGAAAGTTATCATCTAAAGTTAGTTACAAGACCGCATCATGGTTCGCAGGCAGAAGGCGATGAATATATGAAGCGGCTATGTTTTTCAAATTATATTTTACGGCGAAATAGCAACTTAAACATTGACAGTCATTCCTTTCAACTTTTGGATCAAAATCTGTTAGAAAAGATAAAGGAAACGATTATAAAAAAAGTGAATGAATATAAAATTGAGGTATCTGACATTGCACTCGAAAATTTGGCAACCCATATCACAATTGGATGCAAGAGAATTGAAGAAGGATTTGTCATTGAAAACCTTGAACAAGATTTAATAGGAAACTATCCATTTGAAAAAATAGTGGCCAATGAAATTGTCAAAGAGGTAGAAGATTTTACGGGTTTGGAATTTCCCAAATCTGAGATTGACTATATTATTGTCCATTTGTTGGGGACAAAATTAATCCATAAGAATACGTTGAATGAATTTAGTAAATTTGATGAACTAGGCACCATCATTCATTGCATGTTGGAAAGATTGAAAACCGAATTAAATTGGAATTTCCAAGACGATTCCGAATTCATTCAAGCACTGACTTTGCACATTCGGCCAGCAATGAACAGGTTACGCTATAACATGAACATTCGGAATCCATTATTAGAGGAAATTAAACGAAAATATCCTAGTGCCTTTGAGGGGGCTGCCATTGCGAGCAGATGCATCGACGATTATTTGGAGAGAGAGGTAGGAGAACACGAAATTGCATATATTGCCTTACATATCGGGGTAGCATTAGAAAGAATGAAGACAAGGCAGAAAAAGGCAAAACGGGTACTTGTGGTATGTGCGTCTGGTGTGGGCAGTGCAAGGCTTTTGTTTTATCGTTTACGAAATGAATTCAATGATGAACTCGATATTGTGGCTACAACCAATTATTATCAATTAAAAGAATACGATCTATCGTCTATTGATTTTATTATTAGTACGATTCCTGTAAAAGAAGAGATAGGCGTTCCAGTACTAGTCGTTAATACCTTTTTAGGGGAAGGAGATATTTCTAATATTCGGAAGGGAGTATTGTCTGGAAAAGAGTGTCAGAGCTATTTAGATAGATCCAAAGTGTTTATTCATAAAGACTTGAAGGATAAAGAAAGCGTTATCCGTTTTATGTGTGATGAATTATACAAACAAAAACTCGTCTCCAAAGATTATGTGAATTTGGTATTGGAAAGGGAGGCGGTTGCTCCCACCAGCTTTGGGAATCTTGTGGCCATCCCTCATCCACTTACGCCAGAAACAGATGAAACATTTTGGACCGTGTGCACATTAAAGAGGCCAATCGAATGGACAGACAAACATAGGGTTCAATTTATTTGCTTGTTGAACATAAGAAAAGTACCTGAGAGTGATCTGGATAGTATGTATAAAAGGCTCATTGCTCTAGTTGAAAACAGTTCAACGGTCCAAAAAGTTATAAAGAGTGAATCAGCAGAAGAAATTATAAAGATATTAAATGAATCTTAACGTATGCCATAGGAAAAGAACGAGGGTATTCCAAAAGGAATTCCCTTTTTTATATTGGGTCTAAAATTTACATGACAGTAACTTCATCATAATTTTAGGCTGTGTTAAAGGAAAATGTTGATTTTGGCACCCTGTTGACCTTCGTTACAGGCACGAAGACTCCTGCGGGAGTACGGGGCAGGGGAGACCCCGCAGAAGCGCAGCGACGAGTTATCATGAACGAAACTAGCTCCTTACTCGTAACATCGTAGATTAATTTGGTTAGAATGTTTACTGGAAAAAACATAACCAAATCAGAGCTACATTACGGAAGGAGCTAGTTATTATG
>NZ_JBHHJU010000004.1:0-299605 GCF_042136325.1 Neobacillus sp. KR4-4 | reverse complement strand
TATCTTAATTATACAAAGGGCTGATATAAAGGTCATTAATGATTTTATAACCCTGTTGATTGGAGTGGAAGGCGGCGAAGACTCCTGCGGGAGTACGGGACAGGGGAGACCCCGCAGACGCTGAAAGTGTCGAGGAGGCTCCCCGAACCGCCCGCGGAAAGCGAAGCCGCCTGGAACGGAAATCAACAGACTAGTTTAATGTAGCCAAACAAAAAAGACTGTCGATTTAAAACCCGAAATCCTTCGGATTTGTCGACAGTCTGGAAGCAGGATAAAACTGCTTCTTATTTCTTTTGAATCCAGCTCTAGCGCCTAGAGGCGCTTCTGCTTTTTAGTTAAAATATTTTCTTTTTGCCTTGTTCGTCTTTTAAAATTTCTACTGCTTCACGGAAACGTTGCGAATGAATGATTTCCCGTTCACGTAAAAAGCGAAGGCTATCATTGATATCTGGATCATCACTTAGATTAATTAACCATTGGTAAGTAGCGCGGGCCTTTTCTTCTGCTGCAATATCTTCATATAAATCTGCAATGGGGTCACCCTTTGCAGTTATATATGTAGCAGTAAAGGGAACTCCTGCGGCATTATGGTAGTATAATGCGTTATCGTGGTCTGCATAATGCGCTGCCAATCCAGCTGCTTTCATTTGCTCTGGTGTAGCATCTTTCGTTAATTTATAAACCATCGTGGCAATCATTTCTAGGTGGGCAAACTCTTCTGTACCGATGTCTGTCAAAAGCCCGATTACTTTATCAGGAATCGTGTATCTTTGGTTTAAATATCGGAGTGCTGCCGCGAGTTCACCGTCAGCACCGCCATACTGCTCAATTAGATATTTTGCTAACGTCGGGTTACACGTACTGACTCGAACAGGATATTGTAGTTTCTTCTCATATATCCACATTTACCTCACCCTCCCCTAAAATAAACATGTTTTTCGCTTAACCTAGAAAATTATCCAGCTCCAGCGCCAAACGGGCGCTTCCGCTTTTAAACTTGCCATGGCCAAGGTGTGTCATCCCAATTCCAAGGATAACTAGAGTAACTATTACCGAATTGCAATAATGGACCAAATTGGCTTTCAAATGCCTTTTTTAAACGTTTTCTCTCCTTTGCATAATGATTGAACTGATTGATGGCTTCAAGATCGTCATTATGTGTATCAAGATAGAGGGTTAGTTCAACTAAAACAAAGTCGACTGCTTGAAGTTGTTCCATTAATTGATAATATTCGGCGGGAACTTGTTTCATGTAGGCAGTCCCCCTTTTGCCTTCTCTAATGCGTTAAAGTAAGGATCATAAAAGTCTTTCCATAAAGTGCCAGCTCTTAGTGCCTCTAGTGGTGTAAATTGTTCTAGGTTGGGTGGTTGAAATCCCATATATAAATGTGGTGGGGTAGAGTATGTTTTTTCAAGAATCGGCGGACAAGGGTCAAAGGGACTCACATACGGATGAAAGGTTTTGAAATGTGTATTCATTATAGTCCTCCCTTTATTCAACATCAGTTAATAATATGAAATATTCCATTTTCTATGACATAAACTTAAATGCAAAAGGGTTTTTTCCAAGCCTTATAGAAGTATACTAAATAATGCATGATTATATTTCGAGGTGATGGATTTGTTCGTAAAAAATATAATGATTCCAAAGCATGAATGTTTTACTGTCCAGGAAAATACTACACTTAAAGACGCTTTAGAAAGTTTGGAAAAATATCAGATTGATGGACTTCCGGTTTTAAGTGGAGATAAATACGTAGGAGTGGCGACAAGATACAACATTTATATGAGCTATTTTCAGTCTGATAAACAAAAGAATGAGTATTTATCCCAAACTTTTGTAAAAGATATTGCTACACATCATGATAAGTTTCTAGAAGGTGGAGAATTATTTGAGAAAACACTTCTTGATTTAAAGGATTTTCCTTTATTAGCAGTTGTTGATGCTAACAAAAACTTCCTTGGTGTAGTTACGCGCTCTGATGTCATTAGTTCTTTCGAAAGTGCATTTGGGGTGAATCGTCCAGGTGTACGGATTGCCTTTACATCAGTTGAAACCGAAGGACGAATCGCACGCCTGTCTGAAATTGCACATCAATTCCACGAGCATATTATTTCTCTGGTAACTTTCGATGAAACAGATAAACTTGTCCGGAGAATCGTTATGAAGATAGAGAAGAAAGATAATATCGATAAATTCACCAAGAGGCTGGAAGACCATGGCTTCAGAATATTGAGCATCCAAGAAGATGATTAACTAGCAGTAGGTAAGTTTTTAAATCCTTCTCATACATTGTATGGGAGGGGTTTTTATGTTCATTAAAGTGATTAAGTATTTTGTAATTTTTATATGTGGGTATATACTCATCAAATGGATTTCAATACCACAACCTTTTGCCTTATCTGATTTCTTTATAAGTCTTGTCGTAAATCCCTTAAAATTTTTTGCAGCCACGTTAGTTTTTTTTATCGGATTTCTCTTAACTGGGAGAGTCCTATCAGAACTTATCGTTGGCACAAAAATAGCTTGGCAAAAACGAAAAGTAATTGGTGTTGACCTTCTCATTGAGTATCTATATCTTCTGATTGTTTTTTGCCTTCTCTTTTATTTAGGTTTGGTGCAGACGATTGCATTTTTTAGTTTAAGTCTTTTTTATGGTATGATTTCCATTGAACGTTAGTTAAGAAATGGGGAAAAGAGAAATGGTTATAACATTAGTATTCTTGTTCATCCTGGGTGGATGCCTTCTTATATATATGTTACGAGAAGCTTTTTTAAATAATATCATAGAACATGAATTCAGCTTTCCTGACTTTCCTAAATCACTTGGCAGCATTTCTATTTTTTTTATTTCCGATATACATAGGCGAACAATCTCTGATAAAGTGATAAATCCAGTTATGGGGAAAGCGGATATTGTTGTGATCGGTGGTGATTTAACTGAAAAAGGTGTATCTTTTGAAAAAGTAAAGGCAAACTTGAGAAAATTAAAACAAATTGGCCCAGTTTATTTTGTTTGGGGAAACAATGATTATGAAGTGGATTATCATAAATTGGATGCCATTCTCCTAGAATTGGGTATTAAAGTATTAGCTAATACAGCAGTTACCTTTGAATCTGTTAAAGGAGAAAAATTTTGTTTACTAGGTGTAGATGATTTAAACCAAGAACGAGATCGCCTAGATTTGGCCTTATTAGATGCGGAAGAAAGTGGGTTTAAGATATTAGCCAGTCATTATCCTAATATTACAGATAAGATTCTTCCAGAGCATAAAATACGTTTGGTGTTAAGCGGACATACACACGGAGGGCAAATTCATATTTTAGGATATAGCCCCCATGAGCGGGGAAAAATAAAAAAGCTGGATAACACGGTCCAACTTATAAGTAATGGTTATGGTACCACTTCCATTCCACTCCGGTTAGGTGCACCGGCTGAATGTCACCTGATTACACTAAATGGGAATTCTGTAATCGAAGGATAAATATAGACAATTCACCAACAGACCCCTGGGGCATACACTGAAAACAAGAGTTATGTCACGGCAGGGGGCAAAATCATGCGCTTAGAACGCTTAACAGCCAATAAAATAAAGATTTTTCTAACCTCTGATGATTTATTTGACAGAGGACTCTCCAAAGAAGATATTTGGAAGGACTCCATTAAATGGAATCAGCTTTTCCATGATATGCTGGAAGAGGCAAGTGAGGAATTTGATGTTGATATTCAAGGTTCTGTTGCGGTAGAGGTGTTCTCCCTCCAAGCTCAAGGGATGATATTGATTATTACCGTTGATGATGTGATAGAAGATGATGAAATTTTGTATGATGGTTTTATCGAGATGCAAGTAAGAGTTGAAGGCTATGAGGACCTCATGTATGAGTTTGATGAATTTGAAGATATTATCAGCCTTGCCAAAAGACTGTCCACTGTGAATATTTTCGGCGGGAGTCTCTATGTATGGAACAACCGCTACTATTTAATAATGGATAACTTAAAATCGGAAAAAAATATTAAAGCTGCCTGCGTTTTATCCGAATTTGGCAATGCATCTATACTTAGTCCATATGTTCTAGCTGAGTACGGTAAGCGAATTATCGAACAACAAGCGGTGGAAACCATTCTTCATTTTTTTAAGTAGAATTAATTGTTTTTATAGATAAAAAAGGGCGCCACCGCCCTTAAATTGGAAAAAGATATTGCGCAATAATATTTAGCCATTGCATATAAAAATGCCAATGGCAGCGTTTACATAATTGGACTTTTTTTATACTTTTCTTCTTGCATAAATGAATGAAAGGTGTATACTTGTGTCTGAAAGATGACAACATTCGTAGCATTTTTTTAGGGAGGATTACAAATGGTAGCCGAAAGAGAAAATGAAAAGACTAATCAAGAGGAAAAGCATGATGTGTTGAAATCGACACAAACAGTTATACATAAGGCCCTTGAAAAGTTAGGTTATCCTGAAGAGGTATACGAGCTCTTGAAAGAGCCATTACGTTTAATGACAGTTAAAATTCCAATTAGAATGGATGATGGTTCCATAAAAATCTTTACTGGTTACCGTGCACAACATAATGATGCAGTGGGGCCAACAAAGGGTGGGATTCGTTTCCATCCCGGTGTAACAGAAACGGAAGTGAAAGCCCTTTCAATTTGGATGAGCTTGAAATGTGGAATTGTCGACCTGCCGTACGGTGGTGGTAAAGGCGGTATCGTTTGTGACCCTCGGGATATGTCCTTTAGAGAGCTTGAGAGATTAAGCCGAGGTTACGTTAGAGCCATTAGTCAAATTGTAGGACCAACGAAAGATATTCCAGCACCAGACGTATTTACTAATTCTCAAATCATGGCATGGATGATGGATGAATATAGTCGAATAGATGAATTTAATTCACCTGGTTTTATTACTGGGAAGCCGCTTGTTCTAGGTGGGTCGCATGGGCGTGAATCAGCAACTGCAAAAGGTGTGACAATCTGTATCCAAGAGGCTGCAAAGAAGAAAGGTATCCAAATTGAGGATGCACGTGTTGTTATCCAAGGTTTTGGTAATGCGGGAAGCTTTTTAGCTAAATTTATGCATGATGCAGGAGCAAAAGTCATTGGGATTTCCGATGCTTATGGCGCCTTGCATGATCCAGATGGACTAGATATTGATTATTTATTAGATAGACGAGATAGCTTTGGAACTGTTACAAAATTATTTAATAACACAATAACTAATAAAGAATTGCTAGAACTTGAGTGCGATATTCTCGTACCAGCCGCAATAGAAAATCAAATTACTGAAGAAAATGCTCACAATATTCGTGCGAGCATCGTTGTTGAAGCAGCAAATGGTCCAACGACACTCGAAGCAACGGAGATTTTAACTGAACGTGGTATTCTCCTTGTACCAGATGTTTTAGCTTCAGCAGGCGGTGTAACGGTTTCTTATTTTGAGTGGGTTCAAAATAACCAAGGCTACTATTGGTCGGAAGAAGAAGTGGAAGAAAAGCTTGAAAAAGTAATGGTAAAATCCTTTAATAATATTTACGATACTGCCCAAACCCGTCGAGTAGATATGCGTTTATCTGCATATATGGTGGGGGTTAGAAAAATGGCAGAAGCGAGCCGCTTTAGAGGCTGGATATAATAACGAGCTGCTGCTAAATATAATACTTAACCATTGAAACATAGTTAAAAAACTCCTATCATAGACGATAGGAGTTTTTTGTCATCCATGTGATTGTATTAAGGAGTGTACCTATGATGCAAATAGAAGATATCATAATTGTTGGTGGTGGACCCTGCGGATTGGCAGCAGCCATTGCCATTCAGGATAAAGGAAAAGAGCCATTAATCATTGAAAAAGGAAATGTGGTAAATTCCATTTATCACTATCCAACCCATCAAACATTTTTTAGCACGGCAGAAAAGTTAGAAATTGGGGAAGTGCCGTTTATTACTGAGAGTTATAAACCAAAAAGAAATCAAGCACTTGTCTATTATCGAGAAGTCGCTAAACGAAAACAGCTGCGTATAAACTCTTTCGAACAAGTGAATAAAGTTCTTAAAAAGGATGAAATGTTTCAAATCTTTACTAATAAAAATACGTATTGTGCACGCCATGTAATCATCGCAACAGGTTATTATGATCATCCAAACTATATGAATGTTCCGGGCGAAAATTTACCAAAGGTATTCCACTATTTTAAAGAGGCCCATCCATATTTTGATAAGGATGTTTGTGTGGTCGGCGGAAAAAATTCAAGTGTGGATGCGGCCATAGAACTTGTAAAAGCAGGTGCGAGAGTGACCGTTTTATACCGTGGTGATAAATATTCACCAAGTATTAAGCCTTGGATTCTCCCTGAGTTTGAATCGTTAGTTCGAACAGGAACCATTTTAATGGAATTTAACGCCCGCGTTAAAGAAATAACAGAGAATCAAGTTATTTATACAAAAGACGCTGAAGATAATACAATACCCAATGATTTTGTATTTGCCATGACCGGATACCATCCAGACCACCAATTTTTAAAAAATATGGGTGTAAAAATTGATGAAGAATCTGGAAGGCCATTCTTTAGTCCGGATTCAATGGAGACAAATGTAGAGGGAATATATATTGCAGGTGTAATTGCTGCTGGAAATAATGCAAATGAAATATTTATTGAAAATGGCAGATTTCACGGAGAAGCAATCGCACGCTCAATTATCGAAAAAGATGCAAAAAGGGTGGCTAAATAATGAAAAAGGTAGTTTTATTAACGACTGGTGGGACTATTGCAAGCAAGACAAATAAAGAATCGGGAAAATTGGCCTCAGGAGCGATAACTGGTGAAGAATTGGCAAGTATGTGTAATTTGCCAAAGGACATCGAAGTAGTTGTTGAATCAGTTTTTCAGAAGGCAAGTATTCATATTACATTTGATGACTTATTACTATTGAAGAATAAGATTGAAGACTATTTTAAGGATGATTCGGTTTCAGGTGTAGTTGTCACACATGGAACAGATACGATGGAAGAAACTTCTTATTTTCTTGATTTAACAATTAATGATTCCAGAACTGTGGTAGTGACAGGATCACAACGCTCTCCTGAGGATTTAGGAAGCGATGTATATATTAATTTACGTCATGCCATTTATTGTGCTTGTTCCGATGATTTAAGGAATGCTGGAACAGTGGTTGTTTTTAATGAACGAATATTTGCAGCACGTTATGTAAAAAAAGAACATGCATCTAATATACAAGGCTTTAACTCATTTGGGTTTGGATATCTTGGTATTATCGATAATGATCAAGTTCATGTTTTCCAAAAACCAATTAAAAGAGAGTATTTTGAGATTAAAACCTCCATCCCTCAAGTGGAAATCATTAAATGCTATATTGGAGCGGATGGGAAATTTATTAAGGCAGCGCGGGAGGCGGGGATTGCTGGAATTATCTTAGAGGGAGTGGGACGTGGTCAAGTTGCCCCTAAAATGATGACAGAAATTGAAACAGCCATTGCAGAAGGAATGAAACTAGTTATAACTACAAGCGCAGAAGAAGGCTCAGTTTATACAACCTATGACTATGAAGGAAGTGCCTTTGACCTATTTAATAAGGGTGTAATTCTTGGAAGTGATAATGACTCTAAAAAAGCAAGAATTAAATTGGCAGTTGCGCTTGCCAGTAATTTGAATGAAATTAGATTTTAAGTTTTAATTAACCAAAAGATAAATACCTATTAGGAATTGGAATGAATCTTTCATTTTCTTTATAGAGAAACCATGTTACGATTAAGAAAATGGATTTGAAAAGAGGTTCATCATGCTGGGAATATTATCAGCCGGACTTGCCCCCGGACTGGCATTACTAAGTTATTTTTATTTGAAAGATGAATATGAACCAGAGCCAATTTCATTCGTTTTAAGGACTTTTATGTACGGAGCACTTCTTGTGTTTCCCATTATGTTTATCCAGCATGTCCTTGAAACAGAACATATAGTAAAATCTGAACTATTCAATGCATTTCTTAGCTCAGGCCTATTTGAGGAGTTCTTTAAATGGTTTATACTCTTTTATGTTATTTATCAGCATGTAGAGTTTGATGAACCCTTTGATGGAATTGTTTACGGAGTAGCTGTTTCACTTGGTTTTGCTACAATCGAAAATATCTTTTATCTAATTGCGAATGGAATCGAACACGCCATGACACGTGCATTGTTACCTGTATCCAGTCACGCCCTATTTGGTGTAATTATGGGCTTTTATATTGGAAAGGCAAAATTTACAGAAGGAAATAAAGCGAAGTGGGTCATTCTTTCCTTATTCTTGCCATTTATTCTCCATGGAGCCTACGATTTTATCTTAATCTCACAAGAAAATTGGCTTATGATTATTTTTCCGTTTATGATTTTTCTTTGGTGGTTTGGTCTTAGAAAAGTTAAGAAAGCAAAAATCTTAAGTGCCAATCATTTGAAAAAACAATATTCTGTCCAAAAAACCCTTCAATCATAAAGAAGGGTTTTTTTATTTATTTAAATGGAATAAAAAACCCATTAAAACAAAAAATAGGTTTACTGCTAAAAAGATTTACAATGGGGGTTAAAATTCCGTGAAAAAGAAGAAAATCCTAATTAAGTTATTTATACTAATCCTTCTGATCGTGACATCATCGATTTCTGAAAGCAAGGAAGTGCAGGCTTTCTCTAATCAGGTAATTGAAAAGGGTGCGGTTGGAGATGATGTCATTGAGCTTCAATCGAGGCTCCAGTATTTGGGTTTTTATAACGGTAAGATTGATGGGGTTTTTGGCTGGAGCACATATTGGGCGTTAAGAAATTTTCAATATGAATTCGGCCTGCCAATTGATGGGCTTGCAGGGTGGACAACAAAATTAAAACTAGCCAAAGCGAGTAAATACAATGAGCAGTTTGTAAAAAAACATATTAACACTGGCAAAAAGTTTACACATTATGGCGGGGTTGATCAAAGTAAACAGGTTGCACCAAGTCCTGGGAAACAGGCGCCAGCGAAACAGGCACCTGCAAAACAAGCGCCAGCGAAACAGGCACCTGCTAACCAAGCACCAGCGAAACAGGCACCTGCAAAACAAGCACCAGCAAAGCAGACCCCAAAACAAACGGTGCCACAAAAAAACACAGCACCCCAGAAAACAGCACCTAAAAAACCGACGGCTGCGAACACACCAAATGGTTTTTCGCAAAATGATATCCAGTTGATGGCTAATGCCGTTTATGGAGAATCCCGGGGTGAGCCTTATACAGGGCAAGTTGCTGTGGCAGCTGTTATTCTCAATCGGGTAAATAGTGCCACATTCCCAAATACAGTTTCAGGAGTGATTTTTGAGCCTGGTGCATTCACAGCCGTAGCAGATGGACAAATATGGCTCACGCCAAATGAAAATGCAAAGAAAGCGGTTTTGGATGCGATTAATGGCTGGGACCCAACTGGAGAAGCACTTTATTATTTTAACCCAGATACCGCTACAAGCGGGTGGATCTGGGGACGACCACAAATCAAACGAATCGGGAAACATATTTTTTGCAAGTAGAGAGGTGAATGAAATTGATAAGAGGAATATTAATTGGAGTTCTTGCTGTTGGTGTAGCGGGAACAGCATACTGGGGCTATCAAGAACACCAGGAGAAAAATGCAGTTCTTTTAAATGCGGAAAACACGTATCAACGGGCATTTCATGACCTTAACTATCAAGTAGATTTATTACACGATAAGATTGGTACAACCCTTGCAATGAATTCAAAACAATCATTGTCACCTTCCTTAATTGAGGTATGGAGGCTTACCTCGGAAGCACATAGTGATGTTGGACAATTGCCGTTAACCCTGCTTCCGTTTAACAAGACGGAGGAATTCTTATCAAAAATTGGGAATTTCAGTTACCGTGCTGCTGTAAGAGATTTAGACAAGGAACCACTTTCAAAGGAAGAATACAACACGTTAAAGGTACTGTATAAGCAATCTGGTGATATTCAGGATGATCTCAGAAAAGTCCAGCATATGGTATTAAAAAATAATCTTCGGTGGATGGATGTTGAACTTGCATTGGCATCTGGAAAAGAAAAAACAGATAATACGATTATTGATGGCTTTAAAGCTGTAGAAAAGACAGTAAGCGGCTACACTGAATCAAATTTGGGTCCTACTTTTGTAAACATGCAACAAAAAGATGAAAATTTTAACAAAATAAAAGGAAAAACCATTTCTAAGCAAGAAGCAATTAAAATTGCAAAAAAATACATCAAGATTGACGGGAATTCTGAGGTAAAGGTTACAGAGAATGGGAAAGGTTCCGACTATGGTTTTTATAGCGTTTCAATCAAAGATAAGAAAACCGGTGAGGAAGGCAGTATGGATATTACGAAAAAAGCTGGCCATCCGATTTGGTTTATTAATCATCGTGATGTAAAAAAACAAGTTATTAGTTTAAATGATGCTGATAATAAGGCGGCAGCATTTTTAAAGGAGACGGGCTTTAAGGGTTTAGAAATCTTTGAAAGCACACAATATGACAATATTGGAGTATTCAATTTCGTTTCATCCATTAATGGCGTTCGAATTTATCCTGAATCAATTAAAGTAAAGGTAGCACTCGATAACGGGGATATTATTGGTGTATCAGCAGAAGAATATTTAAAATCTTTCCATACAAGAACTATTGAAAAACCGTCCCTCTCTGTGAAGCAAGCTCGAGCAAAAGTAAATCCGAACACTAAAATCATGGAAGACCGTCAGGCAGTTATTATAAACGATCTTAACAAGGAAGTTCTTTGTTATGAGTTTCTAGGAACAATCGATGATGATACGTATCGAATTTTTATTAATGCCAAAAGTGGTGTTGAGGAAAAAGTTGAAAAGCTAAAAAATGCTGAGGCTGTTTATGAAGACGTGTTATAAGGAAAAGCATATGCTTTTCCTTATATTTTTTTCAAAAAACTCCAATAATAAGTATATTAATCGGTGGAGTGGATGTTATGAAAAAGGTAGAAAGAGTCTTAATAAAAATTATCATCGTCCAATTTATTTTTCTATTTCTAACACAACTTTTTTTTCATCAGCTAAATGTACTTCCTCAAGTAAAACAATTGACAAAATACGAAGGAGTAAATGAAAATACATTTACGGAAATTCTTGAAACCTTTCAGGGTAATTGAGAAAGCAGGCCAGCCTGCTTTCTTTTGATTGGACCAATAATAACAATAGGATCGTTAAAATTTCATATTTTATCATGGTAAAAAAAGAGGCAATCCATTATCTTGTGGTAAAATAAATATAGACAACATCTAAGAAACTCATGATGACAAATAGGAGGATTTATGGACAAAAAATTATCAATCGCAATAGACGGCCCTGCTGCAGCCGGTAAAAGTACAGTTGCTAAAATAGTGGCAGAAAAACTTTCATATATTTATATCGATACTGGTGCAATGTACCGTGCTTTAACATATAAGGCGATCGTAAATAAACTGAATCTAGAAGACGAAGATGCATTATTGGCAACATTATTATCAACAGATATTAGATTACAGCCATCTGATAAAGGGCAGTTAGTATACGTAGATGAGCGAAATGTTTCTAATGAAATTCGTTTTGCTGAGGTTACCAATTCGACTTCGTATGTTGCTAAACACCAAAAGGTCCGTGAAGAAATGGTTAAAAGACAGCAGGCGTTTGCCACAGAAGGCGGCGTTGTGATGGATGGAAGGGACATTGGGACACATGTATTGCCTGATGCGGAGGTAAAAGTATTTTTACTTGCTAGTGTTGAGGAAAGAGCAGAAAGGCGCCATATGGAAAATATCCAAAAAGGCTTCCCGTCTGACTTAGAAAAATTAAAAGAAGAAATTGCTCGTAGAGATAAAATCGATTCTGAGAGAGAAGTGGCACCATTGAAAAAAGCAGATGATGCAGTGGAAATCGATACAACCTCTCTATCAATTACAGATGTTGTAGAAAAAATAATGGTGTTGGTGCACGAAAGGATTGGATAGGCGTGACGTTTTATGATTTTGCCAAATCAGTGGTTACTGGAGTATTTAAACCACTTTATAGAGTTGAAGCTATCGGATTAGAACATTTCCCAAAAGAAGGTGGTGTTCTTCTTTGTGCGAATCACATCCATAATTTTGATCCCATTATAGTTGGAATTATGGCTCCGCGTCCTGTACACTACATGGCAAAAGAAGAGATTTTTTCAGTTCCTGTTTTGGGTAATATAGTTAGAAAATGTAATGCCTTTCCAGTAAAAAGGGGATTCAACGATCGAGAAGCACTTAGAACAGGCTTAAAAATCCTAAAGGATGGTCAAGTTTTCGGTCTTTTTCCAGAGGGAACAAGAAGTAAGACTGGCGAACTAGGTAAAGGACTTTCTGGAGCAGGTTTTTTTGCTTTAAGGTCCACAGCAGCGGTTGTTCCTTGCGCCATCATTGGTCCCTATCGAAGTTTCCGAAAATTAAAGGTGATCTATGGAGAACCTATTGATTTGGAGGAAATGAGAAAAGAGAAAGCGTCAGCAGAACAAGTTACTGAATTGATTATGTCAAAAATTGATAAACTTAGAAAAGAACATCGATAGGTTCTGCTTGACAAAATAGTCTATTTGTAAGAAGTTAATGGAAAGAGTTTTTTTTGAAAATTCACTGCTTTTATTTTTATATGTGTTGTATGCTGCGTGGCATCCACCAGATCATATATAGAATTTTGAAGTAAATGGATTAAGGAGGAATACATATGTCGGAAGAATTAAATCAAGTAGAAGTGAAAAGCTTTGAAATCGGGGATAAAGTAACGGGACAAGTTACCAAAGTAGAAGAAAAGCAGGTACTAGTCGATATCCAAGGCAGCAAATTAGATGGAATCATTCCAATCAGTGAACTTTCTAGTCTGCATATTGAAAAGGCATCTGATGCAGTTGCTGAGGGTGATGAATTAGAATTAGAAGTGTTGAAGGTTGAGGAAGAAGCAATTGTTCTTTCAAAAAGAAAAGTTGATGCAGAAAAGGCTTGGGATCACTTAGAAAATCAATTCCAAAACGGAGAAATTATTGAAACTGAAGTAAAGGACGTTGTAAAAGGCGGTTTGGTAGTCGATTTAGGAGTTCGTGGATTTGTACCAGCATCATTAGTTGAAGCACATTTTGTTGAAGATTTTAGTGATTATAAAGGTCGTAGTCTTACTTTTAAAATTGTTGAACTTGAAAAGGAAAAGAATCGTTTAATCCTTTCCCATCGAGCAGTGGTAGAACAAGAAAAAGGTAAGCAAAAACAAAGTCGGCTTAGTGCTGTACAAGTTGGTCAAATTATTGAAGGAACAGTTCAAAGAATCACTGATTTTGGCGCTTTTGTTGATATTGGCGGTATTGACGGTCTAGTTCATATTTCTCAACTATCCTATGATCATGTTGATAAACCATCAGATGTGGTTCATGAAGGTCAACAAGTTCAGGTTAAAGTTTTAAGTGTTGACCGTGATAGTGAGAGAATTTCTCTATCAATTAAAGAAACACTGCCTGGACCATGGTCAAATCTTTCCGAAAAAGCACCTAAAGGCAGCATCTTAAAAGGTAAAGTAAAAAGATTGGTCTCTTATGGTGCATTTGTCGAGGTATTCCCTGGAGTGGAAGGTCTTGTTCATATCTCTCAAATTGCACATAAGCATATTGGTACTCCACATGAAGTATTAAAAGAAGGCCAAGAAGTGGACGTCAAAGTCCTTGATGCAAATGAGTCTGATCAACGTCTATCCTTAAGCATTAAAGAACTACTTGAAAAAGAGTATGAGGAAAACCAAGACTATGAACTTCCTGAAGAGTCAAAAGGCTTTCAGCTAGGAGAAGTTATTGGTGATAAATTAAAGAATTTAGGAAAATAATGGTGATATAAGTGTCTAGATCTGAACGAAAATGGGATCATATTCGTTTTGCCCTTGAAAACAGGCAAAATCACTCTTCAGCTTTCGATGATTTTAAATTTATTCACCAGGGCCTACCTGATATCGGTGTATTCGATGTTGCAATAGACCATGAAATTGGCGGACTTTATTTAAGTTCGCCTATTTTTATCAACGCCATGACTGGTGGCGGTGGTGATAAAACATATCGTATCAATAAAGAACTGGCTATCGTCGCTAAAAATACAGGATTAACGATGGCTGTTGGGTCACAAATGGCTGCAATAAAGGATAATTCTCAAAAATACACATATGAAGTTGTCCGGAAAGAGAATCCCTCTGGCGTTATCATTGCAAATTTAGGCAGCGAAGCATCAGCAGAGGATGCAAAGGCCGCGATTGATATGATAGAAGCAGACGCTCTGCAAATACATTTAAATGTTATTCAAGAACTAACCATGCCCGAAGGAGATCGCAATTTTTCTGGTGCACTTAAAAGGATTGAAACAATTGTAAAAGAGATAAATGTGCCTGTAATTGTAAAGGAAGTTGGTTTCGGTATGGGGTTTGAGACGGTCAGAAAGCTATCATCCATTGGAGTTAGAGTGGTTGATGTTGGCGGCGCTGGCGGGACAAATTTTGCTGAAATTGAAAATAAACGCAGAGATAAAGCATTATCTTTTTTTAATCATTGGGGAATCCCCACTGGTGTTTCTATTCTTGAGGCATCATCTGTTTCGAAGCATCTTTCAGTTATTGGTTCTGGAGGATTTAAATCAGGACATGATATTGCAAAAGGATTAGCTCTTGGGGCGAATGCAATCGGCATGGCAGGCTATTTTTTGCCAATCCTTATTAAGGAAGGGATAGAGGTCTTACAACAAGAAATTGAAAACCTTCATAATGAATTGACGATTATCATGACTGCATTGGGTGCAAAAACGATTTCAGATTTAAAACAAGCTCCATTAATTATTTCAGGCGAAACTTATCATTGGTTACATCAACGTGGCATCGATACCAAAGAGTTCGCCCAACGTTCCATAAAATAAAGCTCTCGCAATTTTTTGCGAGAGCTTTATTGTTATTGCTGTCTAGCTCCAGCGCCTTGGCGCATCCGCTTTATTATTTTTTACCATCGTTTAATCCCCGTGCCTCTTCAGGTCCAGATAGCTTCGTGGCACCTGGATAGTGCAATGCCTGATCGCGATCTGATTCCACTCTTCCACTCGCACGTAACTTTTTTTCTTGTCGGTCTTTTCCCATTTAAACACACCTCCTCTTAATAAGATGATTCACACAGAAAATATTATTCAAGGAAGTATGAAAGTACATAAAGATTACCAATAATGAAAATAATAGGAGGTGTATGAGTTGGAAGGAGCAATCTTTTATTGGGTCTTTTGGGGTTTTTGGATCTACTTGACCTTTATTGTGGAAAAGCAAAACCCATATCGATTAAAACTGGCTGCAATAGTATTAATAGTAGTAATATTAACGAATGTCCGGTTTGCTGTAGGAGGGTTTGATATACAGGCAAGCGGGTTATTTATGTTAGGCATTTGTTATTTTTTTATAAACCAAGAAAAACGAGGAGCACTCATTTATTTTTTCATTTGTTCATTCATCATTTCAATTGCCTACGTGACCTTCCATTTATTTGAGATATTTGATCCGGTTTGGATTATTTTTAAAAAGGAATGGATGATGGGGATTACCTTGTGGTATTTAGCCTTATTATTGCAGAAATCTTTAAAAGGGAGATTATTCATCATTTTTGCTGGTGCCATGCAAGGGGACATTTTATATGCGTTTATATTAAATAAATTCGATTTTCCATATGTAATAGGGACGTTTGCATACCTTGATGTTTGCTCACTGACAGCTCTATTACTTACAGGTTGGACCGCGTTAGAAAATCTAGGACCTATCCTCCAAAATCATTTTCATTTTTTGGAAAAAGGGAAGCAAAAATCATCTTGAAATAGATTTAAAATTCTTGATGTCAGGTTTTCAGAAATCCGCTTTTCGGTTTTTTCCATTGCGGGAAAGGATTAACATTGATAAAATAACATAGTTAGGCCCTTCTAGAACACAGAAGGGTTTCTTTACTTAATAAGAACAAAGGGAATGACCCCTCATTATCGGGGAGGATGCCCCCACTGATGTAATTTTTACTCTATGCTAACATACTAATTCGTATTTAAATATAAGAAAGAAAGGATGGCGATTGTAATTGGTTAAACCTGTTATTGCCATTGTAGGACGGCCCAACGTAGGAAAATCAACAATTTTTAATCGGATTGTGGGTGAAAGAATTTCGATTGTGGAGGACATCCCTGGAGTTACAAGAGATCGTATCTATAGCTCTGGTGAGTGGTTAACACATGACTTCAACCTTATTGATACAGGTGGAATTGATATTGGTGATGAACCGTTTTTGGAACAAATTCGACAACAGGCTGAAATAGCCATTGATGAGGCAGATGTCATTATCTTCTTAACAAATGGACGTGAAGGGGTTACAGCAGCTGATGAGGAAGTGGCTAAAATATTATATCGGTCTAAAAAGCCTGTAGTATTAGCTGTTAATAAAATAGATAACCCAGAAATGCGTGATCAAATCTATGATTTTTATTCATTGGGATTTGGTGAACCAATTCCAATTTCAGGCTCACATGGGCTTGGTTTAGGAGACCTTTTAGATGAGGCTGCAAAACATTTCCCAAAAAACAAGACAGTTGAGTATGGAGAAGATGTAGTAAAGTTTTCACTAATAGGACGCCCCAATGTAGGGAAATCATCATTAGTCAATGCTATTTTAGGAGAGGAACGTGTAATCGTCAGTAATATTGCCGGTACAACTCGTGATGCTGTCGATTCTCCCTATACATATAATGGGGGAAAATATGTCATAATTGATACTGCGGGAATTAGGAAAAAAGGAAAAGTTTATGAAAGTACAGAAAAATATAGTGTACTTCGTGCTTTAAGGGCAATTGAACGTTCTGACGTTGTTCTTGTTGTCATTAATGCTGAAGAAGGCATCATTGAACAGGACAAAAAGATTGCTGGGTATGCACACGAAGCGGGTAGGGCTGTCGTTATCGTGGTCAATAAGTGGGATGCAATTGAAAAAGATGAAAAAACTATGAAAGAGCTCGAACAAAAAATAAGGGAACATTTCTTATTTCTTAGTTATGCTCCAATTGTGTTTTTATCTGCAAAAACAAAAAAACGTGTTCATACGTTGCTCCCAATGATTAATACCGCTAGTGAAAACCATTCAATGAGAGTTGAAACAAGTGTGCTTAATGATGTGATCATGGATGCAGTCGCGATGAATCCGACACCAACAGACAATGGCAGACGTTTAAAAATATATTATACTACACAAGTGGCAGTTAAACCGCCGACCTTCGTTGTATTTGTAAATGAACCTGAATTATTACACTTTTCATATGAACGATTCTTAGAGAACAGAATCAGAGAAGCTTTTGGATTTGAAGGAACCCCTATCAAAATTTATGCAAGAGAAAGAAAATAAAGATAAGGTGGGTGTGATGTAAAGTGAAGGATACTAAATCAGCAATAGCCGTTATTGGAGCTGGGAGCTGGGGTACTGCTTTGGCAATCGTGCTAGCAGACAATCGGCATGAAGTTCGACTTTGGAGCCATAATGAAGGGCAAATCAAAGAAATTAATGAAGAGCACACCAACAAGAAATACCTTCCAGAGATTGACCTTTCAGAAATGATTGTAGGATACTCATCATTAACTGATGCTTTAGCGGGCGTAGATACACTTATATTAGCCGTCCCGACAAAGGCAATACGTGAAGTAATCGGTAAAATTCGTACTGTACATGCAGAACCATTGACAATTGCGCATGTTAGTAAAGGGATTGAACCTGATTCATTACTGCGCATCTCTGAAATTATTCAAGAGGAAATGCCAAAAGATTTATTAAAGGATGTTGTTGTTTTATCCGGTCCAAGTCACGCAGAAGAAGTTAGCCTTCGCCACCCAACAACGGTTACCGTAACTTCTGAGAATATGGAAGCAGCGGAAAAAATACAGGATTTATTTATCAACAATAATTTTCGTGTTTATACTAATTCAGATGTCATTGGTGTGGAAATTGGTGGTGCATTAAAAAACATAATTGCACTTGCAGCCGGTATTACTGATGGATTAGGTTATGGTGATAATGCTAAAGCCGCATTAATGACACGAGGGTTAGCAGAAATCGCTCGTCTTGGTACGAAAATGGGTGCTAATCCATTAACATTTTCTGGACTTGCAGGTATCGGTGATTTAATTGTGACATGTACAAGTGTCCATTCTAGGAACTGGAGAGCAGGAAACCTATTAGGTAAAGGGAAAACCCTAAATGAGGTTTTGGACAATATGGGGATGGTAGTGGAAGGTGTTCGAACCACCAAGGCTGCTTATCAGTTGGCCAAAAGGTATGATGTGAACATGCCGATTACCTTTGCCCTTTATGATGTCTTATTTAATGGGAAGAGAGCAGCGGATGCTGTAGATGTTTTAATGGCCCGCGGCAAGACGCATGAAATGGAAGATTTGGTTAATGTCTTAGAGGAACGAAATATTGAAGATTAAAAAAATATAGCATAGCGGAGAAATAGGGCCTCATGCTTTGAAAAGTTTTTCTTAAAAATGGGCGTTCGGTGAGACGCTTTGTGTCTAGATTGCATACAATGCAACGAAGCAACCTAGTAGTTATACGCAGGTATGGGTTATTTAGTCGTTAAAGCTGAAGTAAAGAATTCGCCCCTCTTTACTTCAGTTTTTTTTTTTTTGTTTAAAATTTTTCTAGAAAAGTTATCGCTTGTGATATAATTAATCTTCGAAAAAGGGGGAGTTAAGTTTGTCGCCAGCTATGCTTAAAATGTGGATCTCAATTGCAGGAATGGGTTTTATGTTCTTGGCAATTATCACAATTTATCTAAGTAGATATAAGCTAAAAGGAGTACTCAGAATTGCTACTGCGATTATCGCTTACTTATTAATGATTATTGCCGGAATAACGCTTCTAATTGTTTTTTTTACATAATGGGAGTTAATACATAATAAAAGGTGATTGTATGAAATGGAACGTACTCAGTTGTTTTCTAGTATTTACTGCTCTTTTCCTATCAGGCTGCATGTATCCCGAAGAGGAATTAGCAAAAAATCAAATCCCATATAAAGATCAAATTTTAGCTGTTCAAACAGCAGTAGATACCTTTAAGGAGGATAATGGCGGGATTCTTCCGATAAAAACCAAAGAAGCAGAAACCCCGATTTATCAAAAGTATCCTATTGATTTTAAAAAAATAACACCAAAATATATCGCTGAGCCTCCTGGTAACGCATACGAAAGCGGTGGGATCTTCCAATATGTCCTTGTGGATGTTGAAACCCAGCCAACTGTAAAATTATTTGATTTAAGAATAACAGAAGCCATACGTGATATTAAATTACGAATCAAAACAAAAGGGTATCCTCCCTATAAAGAACAAATTGCAAAGAATGTTTTTACTCTTGATTATAAACAATTAGGGTATAAAAAACCCCCTTTTGTAGCAAGTCCATTTACAAATCAAAATTTATCCTTTGTCATTACAGGCAGTGCTGAGGTATATGTAGATTATCGCCCCGATTTATATCAAGCCATGGAAAATAAAGATATGAAGGTAAAACCCGGTGAAGATATTCGGCCAATTTTAGTGAAGGATTCCATGTTTGTGCCAGCATATTCCTTACCATATACCTGGGATTCTAAGACGAAAGAACCAGTATTTTTAGAAGAATAAATAGTCATAACCCTTTTCCGATGAAATATATTGTAGGAGAAGGGTTTTTTTTGGCTATTCCCAAAAGAAAACATATATTGAAACCCTCCATAATATCAAATGTTCAGACACTACAGATACAAGAGAACCTAGTGAATTTTTAATAAGGGGGGTAAAAAATTTTTATAAAAGT
Organism: Neobacillus sp. KR4-4; assembly: GCF_042136325.1. Lineage (NCBI taxonomy): Bacteria > Bacillati > Bacillota > Bacilli > Caryophanales > Bacillaceae > Neobacillus > Neobacillus sp. KR4-4. Next base: position 279,704 of record NZ_JBHHJU010000004.1, on the reverse strand, counting down.
GTCATAACATTGTAGGACAACATCATAAACATATAGTGTCCAAAAATACCTAAAATGGATGTTTAATCCCACTTTACTCAATGATCGGGAGGGGATCACTTGGAAAAGGTTGATATTTTTAAAGATATTGCCGAGAGAACAGGCGGTGATATTTATTTAGGCGTAGTAGGTGCAGTACGGACTGGAAAATCAACATTTATTAAAAAATTTATGGAGCTTGTTGTTTTACCGAATATAAACAGTGAAGCTGAGAGGTCACGTGCACTTGATGAGTTACCTCAAAGTGCTGCAGGAAAAACAATTATGACAACCGAGCCAAAATTCGTACCAAATCAAGCAGCCACTGTCCATGTTGATGATGGATTAAATGTCAATATCAGGCTAGTTGATTGTGTAGGCTATACGGTGCCAGGCGCGAAAGGCTATGAGGATGAAAATGGTCCAAGAATGATTACCACTCCTTGGTATGAGGAACCAATCCCATTTCATGAAGCTGCTGAAATTGGCACAAGAAAAGTGATCCAAGAACATTCAACTATTGGGGTTGTTGTAACGACTGATGGGACGATTGGAGAAATTCCAAGAAGTAATTATATTGAAGCAGAAGAAAGAGTTATTGATGAATTGAAAGAAGTTGGCAAACCGTTTATCATGGTTGTTAACAGTGCACAGCCATACCATCCAAGCACTGAAACACTAAGATCGAGTTTAGCAGAAAAATATGATATTCCGGTTATTGCTATGAGTGTTGAAAGCATGCGGGACAGCGATGTTCTTAACGTTCTCCGTGAAGCACTCTACGAGTTCCCAGTCCTTGAAGTCAATGTGAACCTGCCAAGTTGGGTGATGGTCCTTAGAGAAAACCATTGGCTTCGTGAAAGCTATCAAGAGGCTGTTAAAGATACTGTAAAAGATATCAAGAGATTAAGAGATGTTGACAGGGTTGTTCAACACTTTAGCGAATTTGAATTCATTGAACGAGCTGGCTTAGCTGGAATTGAAATGGGCTCGGGCGTCGCTGAAATCGACTTATATGCACCAGATGAATTGTATGATGATATATTAAAAGAAATCGTTGGAGTCGAAATTCGCGGAAAAGATCATCTTCTTGAATTAATGCAGGATTTTGCTCATGCAAAAGCAGAATATGACCACATTGCCGATGCACTAAAAATGGTTAAACAAACGGGTTACGGTATTGCCTCACCAACCCTTTCAGATATGAGTCTTGAAGAACCAGAAATTATTCGTCAAGGTGCACGATTTGGTGTAAGGCTGCGAGCTGTAGCACCATCCATCCATATGATAAAAGTGGATGTGGAATCGGAATTCGCGCCAATTATTGGTACTGAAAAACAAAGTGAGGAACTAGTGAGATACCTAATGCAGGATTTTGAAGATGATCCGTTATCCATCTGGAATTCAGATATCTTTGGCCGCAGCTTAAGTTCTATTGTTCGAGAAGGGATCCAAGCAAAGCTTTCATTAATGCCAGAAAATGCACGATATAAATTAAAAGAAACATTAGAGAGAATTATTAACGAAGGTTCAGGTGGCCTAATTGCCATTATACTTTAAGCTATGGACTCCAATTCGGAGTCTTTTTTCTTTGAAAAGAAAGCCTGAATTATGTGACAAATTGCCATTATTTTAAAATATCTACTAAATAGGATCAAATTAAGTAGAATTTTGTTGAAACAAAGAAAAGATTACCATAATTTCATGAATTCTTCTTGATAAGCTGTTTTGATTATGATAATCTTTAAACTGAATTACATTATAGCGTTTGAACCCTTATTTCATAAGGGTTTTTCCTAAAAAAATAGATTCTAGTTACCAATTTAATCATTTATGGTAATTTTGGTAATAAAACCGCGCTATGACGTATAGAAATTAGAAAAATTGTTTAGAAATGTAGATAAGTAATCTTATTTACGAATCTTGATAATTTCTTTGGGAGGAGGTGAATGGCATGAACAAGACAGAACTTATTAATGCAGTTGCTGAAGCTAGCGAACTTTCTAAAAAGGACGCAACTAAAGCAGTTGATGCTGTTTTTGATGCGATTTTAGATGCTTTAAAAAATGGTGATAAAGTACAATTAATCGGTTTTGGAAACTTTGAAGTACGTGAGCGTGCAGCTCGTAAAGGTCGTAACCCTCAAACAGGTGAGGAAATCGATATCGCTGCTAGCAAAGTTCCAGCTTTTAAACCAGGGAAAGCGCTTAAAGACGCAGTAAAATAATTACATAAATTTATTGCTTTAAGCGAATGCTTAAGCAAAAAGGTCATGGCTATGTCCATGGCCTTTTTTCTATTTTTTTTGCTTGAACTTTAATGATTGTGCTAATATGTATTTGTCATATATACTTGACTGAACATTAGGAGGAATTTTTATATGTCACAAGTAAATCGTGCCCAAATTGAAGATGCGGTACGTTTAATATTAGAAGCAATCGGGGAAGACCCAAATCGTGAAGGTCTCCATGACACACCAAAACGTGTAGCAAAAATGTATGAAGAAGTTTTTAGCGGGTTAAATGAGGATCCAAGGAAGCATTTTGAAACAATCTTTAGTGAAGACCACGAAGAGTTGGTATTGGTTAAAGATATACCGTTTTATTCCATGTGTGAACATCATCTTGTACCTTTCTTTGGAAAAGCGCATGTAGCATACATTCCAAGAAATGGTCGTGTGACCGGATTAAGTAAATTAGCAAGGGCAGTGGAAGCAGTAGCAAAGAGACCTCAACTTCAAGAACGGATTACTTCCACGATTGCCGACAGTATGATGGAGAAATTAGAGCCTCATGGGGTCATGGTGGTCGTCGAAGCAGAACATATGTGTATGACTATGCGTGGAGTTAAAAAGCCTGGCTCTAAAACAGTAACTACGGCCGTCCGCGGTATTCTATCAGATGATGCGGTTGCACGGTCTGAAGTGCTCTCGTTAATTAAATATTAGTCCTATTTCTAAGAATATTTGAGGTGTTTATATGGAGAAGAGAGAAAACCAAAACAGTGAGTACGTAGTTATTAAGGCAATCGAAGATGGAGTTAATGTGATCGGTTTAACAAGGGGCTCTGATACCAAATTTCATCATTCAGAGAAGCTTGATAAAGGAGAAGTCCTAATTGCTCAATTTACAGAGCATACTTCGGCGATAAAAATCAGGGGAAATGCTAAAATACTTACACACCTTGGTGAAATTGAAAGTGAAATAAAAAAATAATTCTAATCACACTGTTTCATCTTATTTCATATTAGCTAAAATGATTATTTTGTGAATATCTGCCTTAAGAATACCTTTTATGTTATAATGGTGTTTGCCTTGTTTTTAGAATGAATGATTAATTATTTTTCATTATTAAAGGCTAAACGGCATGAATTTTACTATGCAAATAGGAAATAAGAATACATAAAGACATTACTAGGGGAAGCAAGGGTGATTTAATTGCTGGACATTCGACAAAAATTCACAAATATTCGAGAGCAGGTCGAACAAAGAGTTTATGATACATATCTGCTCAAATATATTGAGACTCCAATTATTGATGAGGATAAACTTCTTATCCTGGTCTCAATTATGGAACGCCTCGAATTGTCATTCAGCGATATGCAAAATTACGCCTTATCATCAATGTTAATACAAATCGCCCTTGATACACATGAACATATTTCAGATGCATCTGTTGACGAAAAAAATCGTCAATTAACTGTTCTTGCTGGGGATTATTTCAGCGGTCTTTATTATAAACTTCTTGCAGAAGCAGAAGATATTTTGATGATTAAGGCACTTTCAAAAGGAATTAAGGATGTAAATGAAAATAAAATTTCTGTTTATCACCATGAATTTGTTTCAGTTGAGGAATTAATGACAAGCATAAAAAGGATAGAAAGTTCCTTACTAGCTCGTCTTTCTGAGTATTTTAAAGTTGACCTCTGGAATGAATTTCTTGAGAATTTGATGTTGTTTAAACGGTTACTGGATGAAAAGAGTCAATTTATTAAAACAGAAAGATCCGTCTTATTCGAAGCCTTGACCTCAATTGTTTTCCCAATCCATAACTTTAAATTGAAAAAATTATCTAGTGAACAGAAGAGTCATTTATTTCAATATTGTGACCAGTATCTTGAAAGTTCAAAAAAAGTAATAGAAAATGGATTAGAGCAACTTCCTTACTTAAATGAACTGCTTGAAATTAGAATTATATCGCTCTTAAACCAATACCAGCCATATGCGAAAACTTTTGTGGAAGAAGGGTAATAAAAACATGCAGGAATCGAAAGAACAGCGGGTTCACAATGTGTTTGAAAAAATTTCCGATAACTACGATAAAATGAATTCTGTTATCAGTTTCCAACAACACATAAAGTGGCGGAAAGACACAATGAAGAGAATGGATGTAAAGCCGGGCTCACGAGCTCTTGATGTTTGCTGCGGGACCGCTGATTGGACTATAGCATTAGCTGAGGCAGTGGGTCCGACAGGGGACGTTACAGGTTTGGATTTTAGCCAAAACATGCTTAATGTGGGGATTGAAAAGGTTAAGGACCTGGGATTAAAACAGGTGAAATTAGTACATGGGAATGCAATGGAACTCCCTTTTCCAGATAATAGTTTTGATTATGTGACGATTGGTTTTGGCTTAAGGAATGTCCCGGACTACCTGCAAGTATTAAAAGAGATGCATCGTGTTGTAAAACCTGGCGGTATTGCTGTCTGCTTAGAGACATCACAGCCTACTTTAATCGGCTATAAACAGCTCTATTATTTTTACTTTCGTTATATTATGCCGATGTTTGGTAAATTACTCGCAAAAAGTTATCGCGAATATGCATGGCTGCATGAATCAGCACGTGAGTTTCCAGGGATGAAGGAACTTGCTAAAATGTTTGAACAAGCCGGCTTTAAAGATGTAAAATATAAACCATATAGCGGCGGCGCAGCAGCTGTTCATATTGGCAGAAAAAATTAATTTATTGTACTTGAAGACAGGATGAAAAGCTGGGTGAATACAAATGAAATTAAAAATGATGTATTCATTTTTGAATTCGGATATTAACTTGATTGAAAAAAAGCTAGAAGAGACCATACATGCGGAGTCCCTTCTGCTTAAACAAGCTTCTATGCATACATTACAAGCCGGAGGAAAAAGAATTCGTCCTGTTTTTGTTTTGCTTGCTGGTAAATTTGGAAATTATGATATACATGTGATGAAAAATGTTGCTGTTGCCCTTGAATTAATTCATATGGCATCACTTGTCCATGATGATGTGATTGATGATGCGGATCTTCGGCGAGGGCAGCCAACCGTGAAATCTAAATGGGATAACAAAATTGCTATGTATACTGGTGATTTTGTTTTTGCTCTTGCGATAGAATTAATGACTAACATTGAAAACCCAATTGCTCATAAAATTTTATCTAATACCATTGTTGAAGTGTCATTAGGGGAAATTCAACAAATAAAAGATAAATATCGATTTAATCAAAATCTCCGAGATTATCTTCGTAGAATTAAGAGAAAGACTGCACTATTAATTGCAGTAAGTTGTCAATTGGGAGCAATTGCTGCTGATGTAGAAGAATCTGTCCATAAAAAACTATACCGTTTTGGTTACTACGTTGGAATGTCCTATCAAATTATCGATGATATTTTAGATTTTACATCTACTGAGAAGGAACTAGGAAAGCCGGCAGGCGGAGACTTGCTGCAGGGAAATATTACTGCACCTGCTCTTTTTGCAATGGAAAAGGCTGATATACGCGCAGAAATTGAAAAGGTGCATGAATCCATGACTCCTTCAGAGATAAAGAAGATTATCACCATTATTAAAGACTCAGATGCAATTGACAAGTCAATCGCTCTTAGTGATCTTTACCTAAAAAAAGCTTTGGCTGAATTAGAAGGGTTACCTGCAAATAGAACAAAAAAAACCCTTCATGACTTAGCAAGATTCATTGGGAAACGAAAATTTTAAATCAACTTGTTAAATTTTCGAAAAAATGATAATATTTTTCATGGATTGTTTTCTAAAAAACATTCAATATACATAATAATTTTTATTAGGAGTGGAATTCATGGAAAAAACTTTTTTAATGGTAAAACCTGATGGTGTACAACGTAACCTAATTGGAGAAATCGTCTCACGTTTTGAAAGAAAGGGCTTTCAATTAGTAGGAGCTAAATTAATGAGCATTCCTAATGAACTAGCTGAAGAACATTACGGAGAACATAAAGAGCGTCCGTTCTTCGGAGAATTAGTCGATTTTATTACTTCTGGACCTGTTTTTGCAATGGTTTGGCAAGGTGAAAATGTGATTGCTACTGCTCGTCAAATGATGGGTTCTACCAATCCAAAAGATGCTGCACCTGGAACAATCCGCGGTGATTTTGGATTAACAGTTGGGAAAAATGTTATCCATGGGTCTGATTCACCTGCTAGTGCTGAGCGTGAAATTGGCTTATTCTTTAAAGATTCCGGTGTAGTAGAGTACAATAAACTAGTAAACGAATGGATCTACTAATTGAAATAAAAGAAAGGCATTTGTATAAGAAATTATACAAATGCCTTTTTTTATATGAAAAATTTATTCCTTTTTTTCTGAATAGTTATACTATGTTTATTGCGCAGTATATGGTATATTGATACAAAATTCTTTAATGAGTTGAAGGGGGAAAGTAATATGGGAATGAGATATTTAACAGCAGGAGAATCCCATGGGCCGCAATTAACAACGATTATAGAAGGCCTCCCTGCGGGTATGCCAATATTATTGGAAGATATAAATGAAGAATTATCAAGGCGCCAGAAAGGTTATGGGCGTGGAAGAAGAATGCAAATTGAAAAGGATACAGCCCAAATTGTTTCCGGTGTCCGTCACGGGTACACTCTCGGCTCACCCGTTGCATTAGTAGTTCAAAATAATGACTGGAAGCATTGGACAAAGATTATGGGAGCAGAACCTTTAGAAGAAGGACAAGAAGATGAGGTAAAACGGAAGGTAACGCGTGCTCGTCCAGGTCATGCAGATTTAAACGGCGCTATTAAATATGGACACAGGGATATGAGAAATGTCCTTGAACGATCTTCTGCACGTGAAACAACCGTCAGAGTTGCAGCAGGTTCTGTAGCGAAAAAGCTTCTATCATTAGTGGGTGTTGAAATTGTGTCCCATGTGGTTGAAATAGGCGGAATTAAAGCTAGTATTGATCGCTCCATTTCTATTAATGAATTGAAGGAAAAGACAGAACTATCCCCTGTACGATGCGCTGATGCTGCCGTGGAAAGTGATATGATGGCTGCTATTGATGAAGCAAAGAAAAATGGCGATTCAATAGGGGGAGTTGTAGAAGTAATCGCTACGGGTATGCCAGCAGGTGTAGGAAGTTATGTACATTATGATCGTAAATTGGATGGAAAATTGGCAGCCGCTATTATGAGTATAAATGCCTTTAAAGGGGTCGAAATTGGCATTGGCTTTGAGGCTGCAAGGAAACCTGGAAGTGAAGTTCATGATGAAATTGCATGGGACCAAGAAAAAGGTTACTACCGGAAGTCTAATCGCCTTGGTGGATTTGAAGGTGGGATGACAACAGGCATGCCGGTTGTGGTCAGAGGTGTAATGAAACCTATCCCAACTTTATATAAACCTCTTATGAGCGTTGATATTGATACAAAAGAACCGTTTGCAGCAAGTGTCGAGCGTTCTGACAGTTGTGCAGTGCCTGCTGCAGCTGTTGTTGCAGAACATGCGGTGGCCTGGGAACTTGCCAATGCTTTGGTTGAACAATTTTATAGTGACCGCTTTGACACTTTTGCGGAGGAAATTAAAAGACAGCGGGAATATGCGAGGGAATTTTAATGGAAACCATTCAAATCCATACAGATTCAAAAAATTATAATGTCTATGTGGGAGAAGGGGTAAGGAAAGAAATCGGCCCTTTTTTGGCGAACCATTTTGACGGTCTATCTAGAATATTAATCATTACCGATGAAACGGTTGCAGCGCTTCATCTGGAAAAATTATTGTTTGAGCTGAAATCGTTAAATCCTGTAATTTTTACTGCTCCTAGTGGGGAAAAAGCCAAAACCTTTGAAGTTTACTACGCTGCGCTTTCAACAGCACTTGAAAACAAATTAGATCGGAAATCTGTTATTCTTTCCTTTGGAGGAGGGGCTGTTGGGGATTTGTCAGGATTTGTTGCAGCATCCTTTATGAGGGGCATTCCATTTATTCAGGTGCCGACTACTATATTAGCTCATGACAGTGCCGTTGGCGGCAAGGTAGCCATCAATCATCCGCTCGGGAAAAATATGATTGGGGCTTTCCATCAGCCAGAAGCTGTTTTTTATGATTTAGCCTTCCTTAAAACACTACCAGTTCATGAAATTCGTTCTGGTTTTGCTGAGGTTATTAAACATGCACTTATTGATGATGTCGATTTCTATAATTGGTTAAAAGATAATGTGCAAAACCTTCAAACCTTACCAATGGAGATGTTATCGGAATCTTTAATAAAAGGTATAAGGATAAAAGGTAAAATTGTTGGTCAGGATGAACGAGAAACGGGGATTAGAGCTTTCTTGAATTTTGGCCACACACTAGGGCATGCCATTGAATCGGAGATGGGTTATGGGAACTTTACACATGGGGAAGCAGTGATGATAGGAATGCTTTATGCCCTAAGGCTAAGTAACCAATTACTAGGTCTTAACTTTGATATAAAAGAATTTACAAATTGGATTGAAAAACTAGGTTATGCATCAAAAATTCCAGAAATTCTATCCCATGAAAGATTAATCAACAAAATGAAGCAGGATAAAAAGTCAGTTAGGGATGCTATTCACTTTGTTCTACTTGAACAATTGGGTCAGCCTACAGTTAAGGAACTATCTGAAAAAGTACTATACGAACAATTAAACAGTAATAAATAAGGGGGACTTTTCTTGATTAGAGGGGTAAGAGGAGCAATTACGATTGACCAGAATTCCGAAGAGGAAATCATCTCTGCAACAGAAGAACTTTTTGTACGGTTAATTGAAGATAATCATATTCAACCAGATCAAGTTGGGTCAATTTTCATTTCTACAACAGATGATGTTAACGCTGCATTCCCTGCAAGAGCTCTTCGTAAATTTGAGGGGTGGACCTATGTCCCTGTGATGTGTATGCAGGAAATTCCTGTTCCCAATTCGTTAAAGAAGTGTGTCAGAGTCATGATGCATGTGAATACGAACAAGTCACAAGAAGAGATTATTCATGTATACTTAAAAGGTGCAACGGTTCTGAGACCCGACCTTGGCAGCAGTCTAGCAAAATAGGTAAAAACGATAAAGCTGTAATAGAATTAACTTATTACGAACGGAGTGAATTAATATGAGATGGAAAGAGCAGTTATTACAACTGACACCTTATCAACCAGGGAAATCAATCGAAGCTGTGAAGAGGCAATATAAACTGGACAAGATAGTAAAGCTAGCATCAAATGAAAATCCTTTTGGATGCTCATCTCAGGCCTTGGATGCACTTCAATCAAATCAAACAAGTTTGGCAATTTATCCGGATGGCTATGCCACTATTTTACGAGAGACCCTTTCAACCTATTTGCAGGTTGATGAAGAAGAATTAATCTTTGGAAATGGCTCAGATAACTTAATTCAAATTATTTCAAGGGCACTGTTACATCCGAATGCTAATACAATTATGGCTACACCTAGCTTTTCACAATATAAGCATAACGCAGTGATTGAAGGCGCGGTCTGCAAAGAAATCCCACTTGTAAACGGAAACCATGATTTAGATTCCATGTTGGCAGCCATTGATGATCAGACCAATGTCATTTGGCTATGCAGTCCTAATAATCCTACTGGTACCTATATACCTGAATCTAAGTTAAACGCCTTTCTTGAAAAAGTTCCTGCTGATATTCTGGTCGTACTAGATGAAGCTTATTATGAATATGTTGTTGCAGAAGATTACTATGATTCCATTAAATTAGCTCAAAAGTATGAAAATTTAATTGTCCTTAGAACTTTTTCAAAAATATACGGTCTCGCTGCCTTAAGAATTGGCTATGGGGTTGCCAATCCTTCAATTATTAAAGCACTTGAACCTGCTCGGGAGCCATTTAATGTTAATTCTTTAGGCCAATTAGCGGCGTCAGCAGCCATAAAAGATCAGCAATTTATTAACAGCTGCAAAGAAAAAAATAGGCAGGGACTAGAACAGTTCTATGAATTCTGTGGGAAGTATGAACTCGATTATTATCCATCACAAACCAATTTTATATTAATTGATTGTAAAACAGATGGGGACGTGGTGTTCCAGAATCTAATGCAGAGAGGCTATATTGTTCGCTCTGGGAAAGCTCTTGGTTTTCCTACAGGGGTTAGAATTACAGTAGGGTCATTTGAACAAAATGAAGGTGTTCTCCATGCATTAGGAGAAGTTTTATCACAAAAGTAAAACAGTTCTGCTTTGTTTTTATTTTTAGGGGGAGTTATCATTGAAAGGCCGTGTTTTTGTTATAGGGTTAGGATTAATAGGCGGTTCTCTAGCCCTATGTATAAAAAAGGAACATGAGGATGCAACGATTGTAGGATTTGATATTAATAGTGAACAAGCAAGACTAGCAAAAATGCTTGGGGTTATCGATGAAATAGCTGAAGATATCCAAAGTGGCGCTATTGATGCTAATTTAATTATTATTTCTGCACCTGTAAATGAAACAGAGGAAATTATCAAGTTCCTTGCGGGTCTCCCTCTTCATCCAGAGGTAATCGTGACAGATACAGGTAGTACAAAAAGCAAGATTGTTGGAAGTGCCAAAAGCCTAAAAGAGAGAGGAATCACCTTTATCGGCGGGCATCCAATGGCGGGATCACATAAAAGTGGTGTTTCTGCTGCCAAAGAAATTCTATTTGAAAATGCGTTTTATCTGTTAACACCAAAGGAACATATCGAAGATTCAAAAGTAAAAATATTAAAATCATGGTTAATTGGAACTAAAGCCAAGTTTTTAACTATCACACCAGAAAATCATGATTATCTTACAGGGATTGTCAGTCATTTTCCTCATATCATCGCTGCCTCAATTGTTCGCCAAACTGAAAAGTTAGCTGAAGCAGAGAGTTTAATTCCGCGTCTTGCAGCAGGCGGGTTTAGAGATATTACCCGGATTGCCTCCAGCAGTCCGAAGATGTGGAAAGATATTCTCCTCCACAATCGTGAGATATTAATTGAATTGCTCAATCAGTGGCAAGATGAGATGAATGATGTCAAAATGCTGCTTGAAGATGAAAACAGTTCGGCAATATATGATTATTTTCACCAAGCAAAACAATTCCGTGATGGTCTGCCTCAAAAAGATAAGGGTGCAATTCCGGCATTTTATGATTTATTTGTTGATGTACCGGACTACCCAGGGGTCGTTTCCGAGATTACTGGTTATTTAGCGAAGGAAGAAATAAGTATCACAAATATTCGAATTTTAGAAACACGTGAAGATATAAATGGTGTCTTAGTAATTAGTTTTCAAACAGAAGAGGACCGTCAAAAAGCGGAACAATGTATTGGCTCCTATTCTAGTTATGCTACATCTATTGGATCTTAAAATGATAAATAAAAAAGGTGATTTTTCATGACGTCTCTAAAACTGAAGACAAACATAACACACTTAAACGGCGAAATAACAATTCCTGGGGATAAATCAATTTCACACCGGTCAGTTATGTTTGGTTCGATTGCTCACGGTGAAACCAAAGTAACCAATTTCTTACCTGGGGAAGATTGCTTAAGCACAATATCGTGCTTTCGAAAACTCGGAGTTAACATCGAAGAATCTGATGGCCAACTTCACATTATTGGAAAAGGATTTGAAGGGTTAACCGAACCAAATGAAGTATTAGACGTTGGTAACTCTGGAACAACAATCCGTTTATTAATGGGGATATTGGCAGGTAGACCATTTTTCTCTTCTCTTGTTGGTGATGAGTCAATCGGTAAACGTCCAATGACGAGGGTAACGAACCCTTTATCGGAATTGGGTGCAAAAATAGATGGTCGTAACAACGGTTCCTACACACCCATCTCTATTCGTGGGGGTGAATTAAAACCTGTAAATTATCAACTTCCGGTTGCAAGTGCACAGGTTAAATCTGCCTTAATTCTTGCAGGCCTGCAAGCAGAAGGTCAAAGTGTGATTATTGAGCCGGAAGAAACTCGTGATCATACAGAAAGAATGATTATTAAATTTGGCGGGGAAATCCACAAGGATAACCAAATGATTATCGTCAATGGCGGTCAAAAACTAGTCGGAACGACAGTCCATGTTCCTGGGGATATATCGTCTGCAGCATTCTTTTTAGTTGCAGGTGCGATAATTCCTGGAAGTGAAGTTGTATTGAAAAATGTCGGGCTGAATCCAACAAGGACGGGAATTATCGAAGTAATGAAGAAGATGGGTGCGGACTTAGAAATTGTCCAGAACGAGGAATCATCATTTGAACCAATGGGGGATCTAATAATTAAGACTTCCAGTCTGAAAGGTACCGTGATTGAAGGAGATTTAATTCCAAAATTAATTGATGAAATCCCAATAATTGCCCTTTTAGCGACCCAGGCAGAAGGTACAACAATTATCAAGGATGCCGAGGAACTGAAAGTAAAAGAAACAAATCGAATTGATACAGTTGTTCATGAGCTAAAAACTTTAGGTGCTAAAATCGAAGCAACTGAAGATGGAATGATTATTCATGGAAAAACCAAATTAGTTGGTGGAACTGTCGCTAGTCATGGTGATCATCGAATTGGAATGATGCTGGCCATAGCTGCACTCCTTTGTGAAGAAAAAGCAGTTCTAGAAAACCCAGAAGCCATTTCCGTTTCATATCCGAACTTCTTTGACCATTTAAATAGTCTTATTAAGTAAAGCTGCATATCAATGCAGCTTTTTCTATTTTATATCCCGAATTGAATGGTATAGTTTTTGGAATTTTCGCATAGCTTGTCTTAAAGAGAATAGTCAAAAAAGAAAATAGGACACAATGAAATGGTGGTGGATAATGTATATTATTGAAAATGCCAATCTCCTAAAAGACAAGCAATTAAAAACTTGTTCACTATTAATACGTAACAATCGAATAGAAAGGATTGACTCGCATTTCAATTATTATCGGTTAATAAGAATGAATGCCGAACCATATATTATGACCCCCACCTATGTTTTATTTAATTCAAATATTCCACAAATTAGAGCCTTTCAAGAATTAAAAAAGTGTTTGACTGAAGATTTTTTGTTGAAAGGTTGCACTACCTTGTTCACCTATGTTAATGTTTCCTACGAAAATGAATTAACCACAAAAATATCTGCGCTTAAAACGGCTCTCTTAAGCAGCCCAATAGACTATCTTATTGGGGTAAGAATACCAGTTCGATTGATTTCTCCATCGTTTATTAGGAAATGTAAGAAAGAAAAAGTACCAGCTATTTTTGTAGACCTTCAATCACATGAAGAATTAGAACAAGTTCCATGGGGTTGGATTAAAGAAGCAATGTTTCCTTTCAACAGTCCGTTCATCCCAATAATTTCTTCGGTTCACAAGAAGGAAGTGAAGGGTGTTTTGTCGAAATGGAATGGTATCATGAATAGAGAGAATATACCCGCTCTTTATGAAGAAATTGAAGAAAATATCCCATTGGCTGTTTCTGTATTAAATAAAATTGGTGTATATCCGCAAAAAGGTAGTTTAATGTGTGGTACAGAAGTGAGTTATAATTTGTATACAAAAATAAATGAAGGCCAGAATGTTGATGATGTGAATATATTTCATTATCATAGTGATAGACTCGTAGTAACCGTCCACAAGGGGGAGGTTTTACGAGCAAGTGGTAACGTGATATTTAAACCTGGAAATGGAGAACATGTTAGGGTGCGAATCCCATCCTATTTTTCTCTGTCAATCTAGGAGAACGAGAGGTAAGAGTCAATGGAACGAGTGAATAAAATTATTACCATGTTAGAAAATGGTCAACATAATGAGGCCTTAATTGAATATAATGATGTATTACAAAATGGTATGCCCGATGAAAAGTTTCTTCTTAGCGAAGAAATGTATCAATATGGTTTCCTAGAAGAGGCAAAGTCACTTATAGCAAATTTATTAGAAACATTCCCTGAGGAAGGTGAGCTTCTTGTCCTATTAGGTGAAATATTAGTTGAAGCCGGTGAAGACGAAGAAGCAATTCTTGTTCTTGAAAAGATATCAGAACATGATGCGAATTATGGACAATCCCTACTTTTATTAGCCGATCTTTATCAAGTTCAAGGTTTGTATGAAGTTTGTGAAAGAAAACTTTTGAAGGCAAAAGAATTGTTGCCAGATGAAATCATTATAGATTTTGCTTTAGGCGAACTTTACAGTGAACAAGGTGAAGTGACCAAGGCACTGGAAGCATACGAAAAGGTTTTAAAAGAAGAAAATGAAATAGCTGGTGTAAATATAGATCAACGGATTGCAGATCTCTTAAGTGTATCTGGGATGTTTGAGGATGCATTAGTTTATTATGAAAAGGCAATGAATGAAAAATTAGAGATTAACACTTTATTCGGCTATGGTTTTACGGCACTTCAGGCGGGGTATTACAAGACTGCTATCGTAAAATTCACTGAATTGAAAGAGCTGGATCCGGAATACCATTCTCTATATTTACACCTTGCTTTAGCATATGAAAGGGAGGGAGAACTTGAAAATAGTTTACTTACCATTCAAGAAGGCATAAAACAAGATGAATATAATAAGGAGTTATTTTTCTTTGGCGGGAGAATAGCAACCCAATTAGGAAAAGTGGAAGAAGGAGAACAGTTTTTCCGTGAAGCACTTGCCTTAGACCCAGGATTTATTGAAGCAGCACTTACATTAAATAAACTCTTTTTACTTCAAGAAAGATATGAGGACATCATTGATTTAATTACTGAACTTGATATTAAAGAAGATGAAGAACCCCAACTTTTATGGGATGCTGCAGTAAGCTATCAGAAGTTAGAAAAATTTTCTTACGCATTAGACAAATATGAAAGTGCATATACTTTTTTTAAGAAAAATGAAACATTTTTACAGGATTACGGTTATTTTCTAATTGAAGAAGGAAAAAGTGACCGCGCCGCCGAAATTTTTAAACAGTTGCTAAATGAAGATCCAACAAACGGGGAGTATATGGATTTATTTGAACGTCTTACAGGGTTGAAAGATTAAAAAAAGCTGAATTTGCAGAGGAGGGAAACTATCATGGCAACCCCTGTTTCTGTCAACGAGAAGAAGGACTTTATTCGCTGGTTTTTAAATCATTATCAATTAAAGAGAAGAGAATGTGTTTGGATTCTTAATTATCTAATGAGCCACGATCAATTAATGGAGAAGGTCCATTTTGTGGAGCAAGCACAGTATTGTCCGAGAGGTTTAATTATGTCTACACATTGCGTCGATAAGGTACCATTTAGATTCTATAAAGAAAATGTGATGACTACAGATGCTGAAAAGTCCTTTCACGACATTCGCTTAAATCGTGATGAGGATATTTTTATCCAATTAAACTTTCATGCTGCTAATCAGGCACACCAGTATGCTGCGGTTCTTGAAGAGAATTTATACGTTCCCAAACACCTGCAAGTGAATGAGAAGGATGGAATTATTGCAGAACAATTATTGCAGCGCAGTATTGAACATTTTCAACGTGAGAAAATCCTTCAATTAATCGATGAGGCCCTTGATAATCAAGATCGAAAAGCATTTCAAGTTCTTACACAAAAGCTTAATCAGTTAACCATGTCAGAACAAAAAGGAAGCGTGCGATAAGCAGCTTCCTTTTTGTTTGGGATTTTCTAAATATTGCACTATATCTTTTATTGTTTCTGTAGAAAATGATATTATGATAATAGTGAAATCAAAAGGTTGGTGCATAAATATGAAATGGACACCTCAAGATATTGAGACGTATTTGAATGCAAAGGAATATGTAGACACAGCTGTTGTGCCATTGCTGGCTGTATCTGTGGGGGGGGAGATGAAACAGTCTGCGACAGCTGCGGAATTTATCACATTACTTACTGGACATCTAGAAAGGCAATTTACGGGAAGATTATTATTGTTACCTCCATATACATATTTGAAGTCCAAAAATGGAGAAAATATCATTAGTGATTTGAAGGAATGGGAGGCTAGCCTTCAAAAGGGGGAATTTAAACACATATTTTACATTACATCCGAAATTGATTGGAGATCACGAGAAGAAGAACTTTCCGGAACGATAATATGGCTTCCATCAATCCCACTGGAACACATGAATGATTCACAGAAAATGGTGGTTGTTGATAGTCAAGTAAAACAATTATTAGACCTTTTTACGCAAAAATGGCATGAAAATGAGTAAAACCATCTTTTAAGCATGTTTTTAAAATAGTATGATATTGACCTAACTTGCAGATTGATATATCATTGTTATGTCCTAGTTTTATATGTGTTTAAATTTGTCCGTCGGACTTAACTTCGTGAATAGAGGGGGGGATATAAGCATGAGTAAGCAACGCGTTTCAAGACGTCAATTTTTAAGCTACACATTAACAGGAGTAGGCGGCTTTATGGCAGCTGGTATGTTAATGCCAATGGTAAGATTTGCAGTTGATCCAGTTTTAAAGGCTGAAGAAGGCGGAGATTTCGTCGCAACAAAACAAAAGGTTTCTGAAATAACTAACGAGCCTGTTCGAGTTGACTTTAGCTTTAAACAAAAGGATGCATGGTATGAGTCAGAGGTTACGGAGACTGCCTGGGTTTATAAGAATGATGCAGGTAAAATTGTAGCCCTTTCACCTGTGTGTAAACATTTAGGCTGTACTGTTAACTGGAATACGGACAAGGAACATCCAAATCAATTCTTTTGTCCATGTCACTATGGCCGTTACACAAAGGATGGCACCAACGTTCCAGGTACACCACCACTTCACCCGCTTGATGTATATCCATTCAAGGAAAAAGACGGTTTTCTTTATTTAGGTAAAGCTGAACCACGGAAGGAGGCGTAACATGTTAAACAAGATTTACGATTGGGTAGATGAACGTTTAGATATTACGCCTTTGTGGCGCGATATCGCAGACCATGAAGTACCTGAGCATGTTAATCCAGCGCATCACTTTTCAGCGTTTGTATACTGCTTTGGAGGTCTAACATTCTTCGTAACAGTCATTCAAATTCTCTCTGGTATGTTTTTAACTATGTACTATGTACCAGATATTAAAAATGCTTGGGAATCGGTTTATTATCTTCAAAATGAAGTTGCTTTTGGACAAATTGTACGTGGAATGCATCACTGGGGTGCAAGTTTAGTACTTGTAATGATGTTTTTACATACACTACGTGTTTTCTTCCAAGGTGCTTACAAGAAACCTCGTGAACTAAACTGGGTAGTCGGAGTGCTTATTTTCTTCGTTATGCTTGGCTTAGGATTTACTGGTTACTTATTACCATGGGATATGAAAGCGTTATTTGCAACAAAAGTAGGTCTGCAGATTGCCGAAGCAACACCGTTTATCGGTACACAGGTTAAGGTTTTACTTGCAGGTCATGAACATATTGTTGGTGCCCAAACATTAACCCGTTTCTTTGCGATTCACGTGTTCTTCCTGCCAGGTGCACTGCTTGGATTAATGGGAGCCCACTTCTTAATGATTCGTAAACAAGGTATTTCTGGACCACTATAAAAAACGTTTTTTCTCAATCGATGTTTTTTCTACTAACTACGGAAAAAGGAGGGGGATTGCTCGATGCATCGCGGTAAAGGATTAAAGTTCGTTGGTGATTCACGTGTTTTAGCACCTTCTGAACGAAAAAAAATGATTCCGAAAGATTACTCTGAATACCCTGGTAAAACAGAGGCGTTCTGGCCTAACTTCCTTTTGAAAGAATGGATGATAGGAGCTGTATTTCTTGTCGGCTTTTTATGTTTAACTGTTGCCCATCCGGCTCCGCTTGAAAGGATAGCGGATCCGACTGATACTGGTTACATTCCATTGCCAGACTGGTATTTCTTATTTTTGTATCAATTACTAAAATATTCATATGCATCCGGACCGTATACAGTTATCGGAGCTATGATTATGCCAGGACTTGCATTTGGAGGCTTACTATTAGCTCCATTCCTGGATAATGGTCCTGAACGTCGCCCAATGAAGCGTCCGATTGCAACTACAGCTATGCTTTTGGCATTAGCTGCCACCGTATTTTTAACTTGGGAGTCTGTTGCGACACACGACTGGGAACAAGCTGAGCGCCAAGGTAAAATTGTTGAAAAGGTTGATATTGATAAGTCGAGTGCCGGCTACAAAATTGCTAGTGCGAATACATGTATTACTTGTCACGGTGAAGATCTTTCAGGAGGTGCCGGTGCTCCTGCATTAGTTGGAACTGGTCTATCTGCTGAAGAAGTAGCGAAAATTGCTAAAGAAGGTAAAGGTGGAAAAATGCCACCCGGAATCTTCAAAGGTACTGACGAAGAACTTAAAACACTTTCAGAATTTATCTCAGGCCTTGGTAAGTAATAATCGAATTATTGAAAAGCTGACGAACGATCGTCAGCTTTTTTCTTCATGAAAAAACAATCCTGGAAGGAGCATGCTTGTGAGTTGGATTTATCCTCTCTTGGCCCATAGGTCAATTATAAAGCTGCTATTATTTATAAATATAGCTGGAACTATATATGGGTATTACTGGTATGGGTGGCAACTAAAAGAAACTCCTGCAATTTTCCTCCCATTCGTTCCTGACAGCCCTACTGCTAGTTTATTTTTTGTTTTCGTTTTGATTGCCTTTCTATTACGGAGAAACTGGCCTTTAATAGAGGCTCTTGCGATTGTCACACTTTTTAAATATGGAATTTGGGCAGTGGTGATGAACATTCTAGTCTACTTTGTTCAAGGGGAACTTGATGCAGTTGGCTATATGCTAATATTTTCCCATTTTGCAATGGCTGTACAAGGGATTTTGTATGCTCCATTTTATCGTTTTAAATGGTGGCATTTAATCATCACAGCTGTTTGGACATTACATAATGATGTGATAGATTATGTATTTTTCATGTTGCCGAGCTATCATATGCTTGATCGCTACACTCCGCAAATTGGCTATTTTACATTCTGGCTTTCGATTTTTTCTATTGCCCTTGCCTATTATTTTTCCATTCGGTCCAATCGGTACAAGCTTGAAATAAAATAATCCAAAATGGTCTAACCTTGTCCACCCCTACATACATTTTATTAGTAATGAAAGGGGGGACAAGGATTGAAAATCAAATGGTTATTTTTATTTGCAATTATCATGATGCTTACTCCCACATCTATTTATGCAGAACAACAATCGCCAATGGAGAAGCTTGATGATATTTCAGATGAAGCACTCCAAATGGTGAAGTTTCATAGATATGAAGATGCGAAAAGACTACTTGATTATTTTTCAAATCAGTTCACAAGTATTGCTGGTACGGATCCACCATTAACCATGGATGAAGTGAGAATAATTAACACCTCCCATGATGAAGCAGTGGAAGCGGCAGTTAGTTCCAACATGAAATATGAGGAACGAATAAATAAATTAGTCAAATTTAGACTTGTTATTGATGCGATTGCTACAAGTCATCAACCCTTATGGGTTGAAATGGAAGATCAAATTATGACTGCTTTTCATCAAGCGAAAGATGCCGCTAAAAAAGGTGATTCTGGAAACTTTCATACAAACTTCAATTCATTTTTATCTTTGTACAATGTCATCTATCCAAGTATGAAAATTGATGTGTCCGTAGAAAATGTACAAAAATTAGATGCACGGATTGATTTTATAAATGAATACCGTTCCCTAGTAGTAAGTGACACTAAAAGTCAGCAGGAATTGGATAAACTAGATACGGACTTAGTCAAACTCTTTTCTAACATGGAAGAGGATGAGGCAGATCCTAACATTTGGTGGGTTATTATATCCACTGGAAGCATTATTATCATGACATTATCCTATGTGGGTTGGAGAAAATATCAAGGTGACAAGAACCAGAAAAAAGACCGTTCGAAGGATTGATACTAAAAAAGCAATGTCAAACGACATTGCTTTTTTAATCTACTAACGGCATTTTATTTTCGTCAAGGGTAAATCCTTCTCCATGAACATCGTGAACAATAGTAATTGAAACAAAGGCATGTGGATCGACCGAGGTGATTACATTTTTTAACCGAACGATTTCATTTTTAGCCACAACACAATATAAAACCTCACGTTCACTTTTTGTATATGATCCATAACCTTTTAAGGCAGTAACTCCTCGGTCCATTTCCTCCATAATTTTTGCGGCAATTTGTTCGTTTTTTTCCGAAATAATCATTGCCCCTCTTGCAGAATAGGCACCTTCTAAAATGAAATCGATGACTCTTGCACCAATAAAAACAGCAACAAGTGTATACATTGCCTGTTTATAATTTAAATATGTAACTAGAGATAACGCGATAACACATGCATCAAATAAGAACATCGTTTTCCCCATATTCCAGCCTGCATATTTCTGGACGAGCCTTGCAATAATATCGACTCCTCCCGTAGTTCCACCATAACGAAAGATTACTCCTAAACCAACGCCTGTAAAAACTCCAGCAAATAATGCTGCTAATGTTAAATCACTTTCAAGCGGCATATCTATCGCATAGCGTTGAAATATCCATAAAAAAATCGATACTCCTACCGTTCCTATAATGGTATATAAAAATGTATTCCGTCCTAACAATTTCCACCCGATAAAAAAAAGTGGAATATTTAAAAATAAATTTGAATATGACGGATCCCACTTGAACAAGAAATAAAATAATAGAGCAATCCCAGTGAAACCACCCTCAGCCAACTTGTTTTGCATATTAAAATTCACAAGTCCAAACGACATGATTGCAGCCCCTAAAAGGATAAATAATATGTTTTTAAATTTAAGTCCTGATATCATTCATAAACCCCCTCTGCCATAAATTCTCTTATCTGGCGATTTTTATTATATCGAATTAAAAATGCTAGAGCAATGAGTAGTGAAAAAGACTAAAAATAATTGAAAACATTTGTAAAACCGAGATAATTTAGCTAACATAAACAATGAATAAGAAAATGGGCATTAGTATCAATCATATTAACGAGGTGAAGGCAAATTGGCCAATGAAAAGACAATGAAAGAACTTCAGCAAGAAGTAGATTTGTACATTAGTCAATTTAAAGAGGGGTATTTCAGTCCACTGGCAATGCTGGCGCGACTTACAGAAGAACTAGGGGAATTTGCTAGGGAAGTAAATCATTATTATGGAGAGAAACCCAAAAAAACTAGTGAAACTGAAAAAGCGATTGAGGAAGAACTGGGAGACCTTTTATTTGTTTTAATTTGCTTTGCTAATTCCTTAAATATTAGCCTAGAAGATGCACATGATTATGTCATGCGAAAATTTAAAACAAGAGACAAAAATCGTTGGACTAGAATTAACGAAGAAAAAATGGAGTGAATGTGATGGAAAAGATTAAAATTATTATTGCAGGCCCTCGTGGAAGAATGGGGAGCGAAGCTGTAAAGTTAGTCACAAATACTGATAATTTTGAATTAGTTGCTGTTGTGGATCATAAGTATGACGGAATCATGTTAAGCGATTTGGAAGGTTTTCATTCAATACATAATGTGCAAGTTTATTCAAATATTGAAACATGTCTGCAAACAATCCAAGCAGATGTATTAATTGACTTAACCACACCTGAAGTGGGCATGCATCATACCAAAACAGCACTCTCTTACAATGTGCGGCCTGTTGTAGGTACAACAGGGTTTACCGCTGGTGATTTAGAAGAATTAGAGCGTATTTGTCAGGAGAAAGAACTGGGGTGTATTATTGCTCCGAATTTTGCTATAGGTGCGGTTTTAATGATGAAATTCTCTCAAATGGCAGCTAAATATTTTGAGGATGTTGAAATTATCGAATTACACCACGACCAGAAGTTGGATGCTCCGTCAGGAACAGCGGTAAAGACGGCCGAAATGATCTCAACTGTAAGAGAAGCAAAAAATCAAGGCCACCCAAATGAAAAAGAAACAATCGCAGGAGCGAGGGGGGCAAATTTTGATGGGATGCATATTCACTCGGTTCGATTGCCGGGATTGGTTGCACATCAACAGGTGTTATTCGGTTCAGATGGTCAGACTTTAACAATCAGGCACGATTCCTACCACCGAGGGTCGTTTATGTCAGGGGTAAAAGTGGCAGTTGAGTCTGTGATGACACATAATGCCTTTGTTTATGGCCTTGAAAATATTTTAGGATAGGAGGAAATATAATGAATATTGCATTAATTGCTCATGATAATAAGAAAAATGATTTGGTGCAGTTCGCGATTGCCTATCAGAATATTTTTTCGAAGCACTCTTTATTTGCTACTGGAACAACAGGGCAAAGAATTAGTGATGCAACAGGATTGAATATTACACGGTTTCAATCCGGACCGCTTGGTGGTGACCAGCAAATTGGTGCGATGATTGCTCAAAATGAAATGGATGCTGTTTTCTTTTTTCGAGATCCATTAACCGCACAGCCGCATGAACCAGATGTTACTGCATTAGTAAGACTATGTGATGTATACTCCATACCCCTTGCAACCAATATGGGAACTGCGGAATTGCTTATAAGAGGTTTAGAACTCGGGCTGATTGAATGGAGAAATATAATTAAAGAGAATGGTGGACATAATGAATAATCAACACCTTCAAGTCCTTGCATTTGGTGCCCATGCAGACGATGTCGAGATAGGCATGGCAGGGACAATCGCAAAATTTACATCTGAGGGAAAACGTGTAGGTATCTGTGATTTAACAGATGCCGACCTTTCTTCAAATGGGAATATAGAGCTCAGAAAGTCTGAGGCGGCGAATTCGGCTGAAGTTCTAAAAGTTTCATGGCGGTCCTCGCTGGGTTTTCCGGATAGGGGCTTATACCTTAATGATGAATACATAAGAGAAATTGCAAGGGTAATAAGAATCAACAAGCCTCAAATCGTGTTTGCACCTTATTTTGAAGACCGTCATCCTGACCATGGAAATTGTGCTAGTTTAGTGGAAGAAGCCGTTTTTTCAGCTGGAATCCGAAAATATAAAACAGATGGAAATGAACCTGCTCACCGAGTGGAAAGAGTTTATTTTTATATGATTAATGGTTTTCACAAACCTGATTTTGTTATCGATATTTCTCAATACATAGATTTAAAGCTCGAAGCATTAAGGGAGTATAAGAGCCAATTCCAGCAAACAGAAGAAACCCACAATACTCCACTTGTTAATGGGTATATTGAAACAGTCGAGGCGAGGGAAAGAATGTTTGGCAAGCTTGTTGGTGTTACATTTGCAGAAGGGTTCAAAACGAAAGTTCCCATTCTTTTGAATCGAGATTTGATAGGAGAATAACCATGAGGAAATTAAAAATTGGAATTACTTGCTATCCAACAGTAGGTGGTTCAGGGGTGGTAGCAACGGAATTAGGAAAAATGCTGGCTGAAAAAGGGCATGAAATACATTTCATTTCATCAAGCATCCCTTTTAGGTTGAACAAAATTTATCATAATATCTATTATCATCAAGTTGAAGTGAATCAATATTCCTTATTTCAGTACCCACCCTACGATATTGCTTTAGCAAGTAAAATGGCGGAAGTTGCTAATCGGGAAAAATTAGATCTACTTCACGTTCATTATGCTATTCCTCATGCGGTTTGTGCTATATTAGCCAAGCAAATGAGTCACCGAGATTTTAAAATAGTCACTACCCTGCACGGAACAGACATAACCGTTTTAGGGTATGATCCTTCGTTGACAGATGCAATTAAATTTGGAATAGAAAAATCTGATGTGGTAACTGCTGTATCGAATTCGCTTGTGAATCAAACTTATGACCTCATCAATCCTGATAAAACAATCGAAACTGTCTATAATTTTATTGATGACCGCGTCTATAAAAAAACTGATGCACATGGTTTAAAGTCAGATTTTGAAATAAGGGAAAACGAGAAGGTAATCATACATGTTTCAAATTTCCGTCCAGTAAAGCGCGTGAAAGATGTAGTAAAATCTTTTTCAAAGATTGCATCTGCAATGCCTGCAAAATTACTATTGGTCGGTGATGGTCCCGAAATGACTATCGTTTGTAAGCTCGTCAGAGAGTTGGGCTTGGAAGATCAAGTCATTTTTCTTGGTAAACAAGAGAGTTTAGAGGAATTGTACTCTATTAGTGATTTAATGTTGTTATTATCAGAGAAAGAAAGCTTTGGACTTGTTGCACTAGAGGCGATGGCATGTGGTGTCCCTTGTATCGGGACGAATGTTGGCGGTGTTCCAGAGGTTATTAATCATGGTGTCAATGGATTTATTTGTGAAGTAGGTGACATAGAGG
This sequence comes from Neobacillus sp. KR4-4, assembly GCF_042136325.1. Lineage (NCBI taxonomy): Bacteria > Bacillati > Bacillota > Bacilli > Caryophanales > Bacillaceae > Neobacillus > Neobacillus sp. KR4-4. The sequence goes on along the minus strand of NZ_JBHHJU010000004.1, from coordinate 255,212 downwards.
ATATTTCTAGTAGAGCATTAGCAGTTTTAAATGATGCGAAGCTTCATCAGCAATTTTCTCAACAGTCCATTTACACAGCAAAAACAAAATTTAAAGCAGATCAAATCGTTGAACAGTATGAGCAAATATATTTTAATATACTGAATTAAGGTGAAGGAAATGACAGACCCATTCTTAACTGCAATTCCTGTCTTAGAAAAGCTAGAGGATGCCGGTTATGAGGCCTACTTTGTTGGCGGATCAGTTAGAGATTTTCTTTTAAATAGAGAGATAAATGACGTGGATATTGCGACAAGTGCAACTCCAGATGAAGTGAAAAAAATCTTTCCAAAAACAGTAGATATTGGAATAGAACATGGAACAGTTCTAGTCCTGGTTACTAATGGGGCATATGAAATTACTACCTTTAGGACAGAATCGGAGTATGAAGATTATCGTAGACCTAAAGAGGTTACGTTTATACGGAATTTAAAGGATGATTTGCAGCGCAGGGATTTTACAATGAATGCCATTGCAATGGACAGAAATCGGAAACTGATTGATCCTTTTAACGGATTTTTAGCTATACAGAATAAATTAATTCAGACAGTCGGAAGTCCGAGTGACAGGTTCCAAGAAGATGCCTTAAGAATAATGAGGGCCGTACGGTTTGTAAGTCAACTTTCATTTCAAATAGAAGCGGGAACTATCACCGCATTAGCCAATCAGGTTCATTTACTTGAGAAAATTGCTGTGGAGAGAAAAAAAACAGAGTTCGAAAAACTGTTAATCGGTAAAAACAAAAAAACCGCGTTAAATATCCTTCTAGATACAAGCATTTTTTTATATTTGCCTGGTTTAAAAGAAGAGAGGAAGTCTTTAGAGAAACTGATTCGCTTTGAAAGTATCCCTCTTAATATTAATGAAATGTGGTCATTATTAATTTTCTGTTTACAGTTTAAAGAAAAAGAGATCGAGGTATTTCTAAAAGACTGGCGGCTTTCAATTAAGGAAATAAGAGAAATTGGACGAACGGTCCATTTCTTATATAAAAGACTTGAACAAGAATGGTCTATTTATGATCTCTATGCTGCAGGTCGTGATACAATCCTTTCAACAGAAAGACTTTACCTTGTGATTAACCAAATAAAGGATATTCGATCAATTGAAAATTGGGAAAAAATGTATGATTCTCTTCCGATTAAAGATCGTACAGAAATAAATGTTTCAGGAAATGACTTAATGGATTGGTTCAATAAAAGAGGCGGACCATGGCTAAAGGAAACCCTATTAGACATTGAAAATAACATCTTATCTTGTCAACTTCCTAATAACAAAGAAAAAATCAAGGAGTGGCTAATGAAGTGCAATCAGAAATAAGAAAAGAATTAATTGATGCCTTTACAAATGCCGGAGATGCCTTTTTGTCAGGTCAATATCTAGCTGAACTCATTGGTTGCTCTAGGACGGCAGTTTGGAAGCATATAGAGGAACTAAGAAAAGAAGGCTTTGAATTAGATGCAGTTAGAAATAAGGGTTATCGGATTCTAAAGACCCCAGAAAAAATAACTGCCGATGAAATAAGACTGGGTCTAACAACTCACTTCATGGGGAGGAATATCCATTATGAGGAGACTGTTGAGTCAACTCAGAAGATAGCCCATCGCATGGCTTCTGAAGATGCACCAGAAGGAACGGTCATCATTGCAGAAGAGCAGTTGTCAGGCAGGGGAAGAATGGCCCGAAAATGGCATTCTCCAAAATATTCAGGGATTTGGATGAGCATGATCCTGCGTCCCAATATACCTCTTAGTAATGCGCCACAATTGACATTATTAGCTGCAGTTTCCATTGTTCAAGCCATTGAAGAAATGACAGACTTAGTCCCAGATATTAAATGGCCTAATGATGTTCTAATTAGCGGAAAAAAAGTCACTGGAATATTAACTGAGCTACAAGCTGAGGCCGATCGAATTCATTCCATTATTATTGGAATTGGTATCAATGTGAATCAAAAGTTAGAAGATTTCCCAGCAGAAATTCAAGATATTGCTACGTCCCTTTTTATTGAGAAAAAAGACACTGTCTCGAGAGCGGAATTAATTAGAACGATCCTAAAGAACTTTGAAAATTTGTATACAATGTATCTGGAACAGGGCTTCTTGCCGATAAAGCTTTTATGGGAAGGTTATGCCAGCAGTATCGGCAAGTACATAAAAGCGAGAACATTGACAAATACCATTGAAGGTATTGCACTCGGTATCACAGATGATGGTGTGTTGAAACTTGAGGACCAGACTGGATTCATCCACCATATTTATTCAGCCGATATTGAGTTATAAGGCTTGAACTTTTCGAGAAATTTGCTATAATTCATTCCAATGGGCAGTATCCATAGTGAACTGCACCTAAATGAAGTAACCAACAATTAAAAAAGGTTTCTGCCTAGATCCGTTTACGGACCGGGACAGAGGGATGAAGCTTGAATTGAGTAATAGGGATCCTCTGCCTTCAGAAGGATCTTTTTATTTGCTCTTCGAAATCTTCATATCCCCTCTCCCAACAAAAAAGGAGGGAAAAATGGATGAAGCAAGCAACAGATTTTTTAAAAATGAAGGAAAAAAATGAAAAAATAGTCATGTTAACAGCGTATGATTACCCCTCTGCTAAACAAGCAGAAGAAGGTGGAGTTGACATTATTTTGGTGGGTGATTCCCTTGGTATGGTTGTCTTAGGGTATGACTCGACCATACCGGTGACACTTGAAGACATGATCCATCATACGAAAGCAGTAAAACGAGGTGCAAAGGATACATTTATTCTCGCGGACTTGCCATTCTTAACCTATCATTTATCCGTCCGTGATACATTAATGAATGCAGGCAGACTCATTCAAGAAACAGGCGCACATGCGGTGAAACTTGAGGGTGCAGATGATGTCCTAGAAAAAATAACTGCTCTAACGAAAGCGGGCATCCCTGTGTGTGCTCATTTGGGGTTAACACCACAATCAGTTGGTGTATTAGGCGGGTATAAAGTACAAGGGAAAGATGCTGAGGCAGCAAGGAAATTAATAGATGATGCGAAGAAATGTGAACAAGCAGGAGCTTTCGCCATCGTTCTTGAATGTGTCCCAAAACAATTGGCTGAAGAAATTACACAAAGTCTTTCAATACCTATCATTGGTATTGGTGCCGGGATTGATGTGGACGGTCAAGTGCTCGTGTATCATGATATTCTTGGTTATGGTGTTGAGCGTGTACCGAAGTTTGTGAAACAATACCATTCCGTAAATCCATTTATGCTTGAATCTATTCAAGCTTATGCAGCAGATGTTAAAAATAAACAGTTTCCAGAAGATAAGCATTCATTCACAATGAAGGAGCAGGAACTGAAAGGGCTTTATGGAGGTATAAAATGAAGGTAGTTACCACAATTAAAGACATGCAAGAGTTAATTTTGAAACAAAAGTCCCAAGGAAAATCGATTGGCTTTGTTCCAACGATGGGTTTTCTGCATGAAGGACATTTGACGCTTTTAAATAGAGCTAGAAAAGAAAATGATATCGTCGTCCTTAGCATTTTTGTTAATCCTTTACAGTTTGGTCCGAAAGAGGATTATGCTGAATATCCCCGTGACTTTGAGCGTGACCGTGCATTGGCTGAAAGTGAAAAGGTAGATTTTCTGTTTTATCCAAGTGTAGAAGAAATGTATCCGACCAGCCCTTCAGTCAAAGTTACCGTACAGGAGCGCACAGATGTATTATGTGGAAGTTCACGCCCTGGCCATTTTGATGGCGTTGCAACAGTTATAACAAAATTCTTTAACATCATTATGCCAACACGTGCTTATTTTGGGAAAAAAGATGCCCAGCAAGTTGCGGTTATTGAAGGGTTAATTTCAGATTTTAATATTCCTGTAAATCTGGTAGCAGTAGATATTGTCCGGGAAAATGATGGACTGGCTAAGAGTTCTCGAAATGTTAATCTCTTGCCGACAGAAAGAAAAGAAGCAACTGTTCTTTATCAAAGTCTTCAAGCAGCAAATGCAGCGATTGATAAAGGAGAGAGAGATCCTATTAAAATAATTGATATGATTTGTGAAGTGATTGGCAATGAATCATCGGGTGTAATTGATTATGTCCAAATATACTCCTATCCACAATTAAAACCATTGGAAAAATTAGAGGGTACAATTATTATTGCTCTCGCTGTAAAATTTACGAAGGTTCGTTTAATAGACAACATCATTACAAAAATAGATTGATAGGTAAGAGGAAATGGAGGAAGAGGATATGTTTCGCAACATGATGAACGGAAAGATCCACCGTGCCACTGTTACTGAGGCAAATTTAAATTATGTAGGAAGTATCACAATTGATGAAGATATTTTAGATACAGTTGGAATGATTGCTAATGAAAAGGTTCAAATTGTTAATAATAATAATGGTGCACGCCTAGAGACTTATATTATTCCAGGTGAAAGAGGCAGTGGAGTTATTTGTTTAAATGGTGCTGCCGCCCGTCTTGTTCAAAAAGGTGATATCGTGATTATCATATCCTATGCGTTGATTGCTGAAGAAAAAGTAGCAGCACATAAACCAAAAGTGGCGATCATGGATGAAGGTAATCGGATTAAAGAACTGATCCATGCTGAACCAGCACTAACGATTATGTAATCCCCGTTTAGGGGATTTTTCTTTTTTAACGAGGGTTTTATATAATAGATGTAGTAACATTAATCAAAAAGTTTGTGGTAGAATCAAAAGCTTAAAGTAGTGTATACTTTTTCTTTTAAAGATTATGTGATACCGTTTGAATGAACGAAGGTTTGGGGTGTTAATAAATGTTAAATAAATTCGTCGTAATCGACTTGGAAACAACGGGAAACATTCCAAAAAAGGGTGATAAAATCATTCAATTTGCAGCTGTGGTCATTGAAAATGGGAAAATCACAGAAAAGTTTTCATCACTCATTAATCCCAAAAAATCCATCCCCATATTTATTGAAGAATTAACGGGTTTAAATGATGATATGGTTAAAGATGCGCCGCTTTTTTCCGAAATTGCGGAAAAAGTCATGTCTTTACTGGACGGGGCTTATTTTGTTGCACATAATGTTTTGTTTGATTTGTCCTTTCTTCAAGAAGAATTAATCCAAGCGGGCCAAGAAGGGTTCTTCGGTCCTGTTCTAGATACGGTTGAAATGGCTAGAATTCTTTATCCCACGGCAGATGGTTATAAGCTATCTGATTTAGCGGAGAGAGAAAAATTGAATCATGATCGCCCCCATCAAGCAGATAGTGATGCACAGGTTACAGCTGAGCTTTTACTGATTCTTTTAGAGAAATTGGCTTCATTACCACTCACAACATTAAAACAGCTTGCACATTTATCAGGCGGATTGAAAAGCGACCTACAACAGCTGCTTGATGAATTACTGATTAATAAAGAAGAAACTGTCGAAGGCTTATCTGAGACATTGGAGATATTTAGGGAACTTGCTTTAAAAAGGATTCCAGACCAAATTAGGCTCCCTGCTGAAGATAAAGAATATCATTTCCCTGCATCTGAGGCTGAAAAAATCAGAATGGTCAGTCAGGCATTTAAAGCTTTCGAGCAAAGAACGGGTCAATTTACCATGATGGATACAATCTATCAGGCTTTTCAAAATGAAAAACATGCTGTGATTGAGGCTGGTACAGGTGTAGGAAAGTCACTGGGCTATTTGCTGCCAAGTGCTTACTTTTCTAAGAAGAATAGGCTTCCAATCGTTGTAAGTACACATACTATCCATTTGCAAGAACAGATTTTAAAAAATGAAATACCGCTTTTGGCTAAACTTTTGCCTTTTCCATTAAACACTGTATTACTTAAGGGAAGAAATCATTATATTAGTTTAGAAAAGTTTCACCAGACGCTGGCAGATGATAACGATAATTACGATACCGGTTTAACAAAGATGCAAATTCTCGTTTGGCTGATTGAAACAGAAACAGGTGATCGGGATGAGTTAAACCTTTCAAGTGGCGGTCAAATTTTTTGGAATAAAATAAAGAATGAACCAGGAATTTTTTTACAGGACGAAGCGTGGCAAGAAAGAGATTTTTATTTAAGGGCAAAAAGAAAAGCGGAAGTTGCTGATATTATTATTACAAATCATTCTTTATTATTAAGTGATATTAAAGGTGAAGTGGCGATCCTGCCTGAATTCTCTTATGCCATTATTGATGAAGGGCATCATTTTGAGAAAGCCGCTAGTCAGTTTTTTGGACATACATTGGATTATTTATCGACCCGTCTCCTATTAGGTCAATTTGGACTGTATGAACAAAAACAGCTCTTTTATGATTTGGAGATGCTGCTGGATTCTGTACCAAGTAAAAATGAAGCCAGGACCAACACTACTAAGTTAAATCAACTTATGACAGATCTTACGTTTGAAATGGACGAATTTTTCCAATTGATTGCTCTTTTTGCGAGAGCCAAGATGGCGAATAAAAAAGGAGTTAATCGTGCCAAAATTCGCTTTTCACCCAATGACGAAGCAAGAGAAAAAAAGGCATTGATTCATAGTGCTGAGAGATTTGCCTTTTTACTAAAGGACCTTGATTCAGAAATTAGTGAACGTCTTGAATGGTTAAAAAATGCGAGTACTTCTTTTTCACGGATAGAAGAAAATAAATTGGAAGAAATCCTTCAATTTCAAAGCGAATTAGCAGATCTTAGAGATACGGTTACTAATTCCTTTCTTAAAAAAACGAATGATGTAAAATGGATTGAAATAGATATACGCTCACCGCAAAATGTTACTACCTTTATGGTTCAGCCAACATCCGTAGCAGGGAAGCTAAATGAACAATTCTTTCAATTAAAAAAAGCGGTAGTATTTACTTCAGCAACGTTGACTGTAAATAAATCATTTGATTATTTTATAAAGGAAATGGGTCTAGACCCTGAATCTACGGTCCAATTAAATATCCCGTCTCCATTTGCATATAATCAACAGGTTCAGCTTTTAATTCCTGAGGACTTACCAGAAATTAATACAGTTTCTTTAGATGATTATGTAATTTCAATTACGGAGCATATCATAACAATAGCTGAAGCAACTAATGGGAGAATGCTGCTTCTATTTACCGCCTATGACATGTTAAAGAGAACCTATGAATTAATCAAAGAGAGTGGTTTTTTACATGATTATGCAATGATTGCCCAAGGGATAACTAGTGGAAGCAGAACAAGACTAACCCGAAACTTTCAACGCTATGATAAGGCGTTATTGTTGGGGACAAGCAGTTTCTGGGAAGGTGTAGATATACCTGGAGAGGACTTGTCCTGCCTTGTTATTGTTAGACTTCCATTTAGCCCGCCAGATGATCCTTTAACAGAGGCGAAATGCCAGTTAATCGAAAAACGCGGGGGGAATTCCTTTTCAGAATACTCCCTTCCAGAAGCAATTCTCCGTTTTAAACAAGGTTTTGGACGCCTTATTCGAACAGAAAGTGATCGAGGTATCATTGTGGTGTTTGATAAAAGAATTGTAACCACCAAATATGGGAAGGCCTTTTTGAAATCTATACCTCCCGTTCCTATTAATCGAGGAAAGATGGATGAATTAGTTGAAATTATCCACTCGTGGTTATGATTTGAGAGACATCAGTCAACTTAATCTGGATAAAAATTGGTAAATAAACACATCCTTAATATAGGAGGTGTGTCATGAGAACCTTACTAATTATCTTGTCATTATTTATTCAAACGACGCTTATGGTAGAGGCATCAGAGCCTTCGTTAAATAATATTGAAAATATTAATTTAAATATTAAGGACCATGAAGTTGCAGTCACTTTTCTGGGTTTGTCGGAAGGGGAAGCAACACTGATTCAAGGCGCAAATAACGAGAATACCTTGATCAATACCGGAGGGAAAGAAACTGCTGCTGAATTAGAGGGTTGGCTATTCCTTTATGATGTAAAAGAGATTTCTAAATTAATCCTTACACATAACGGAACAGAACTTTCTAAACAACAATTAAATCGTCTAATCTCGAAATATAATATTAAAGAAATTATTTCAACACCTAAATTCTCTGCTAAAATCAAAAAGGAACTAGATTCAACAAATAAGCCTGCAGTTGTCTCATGGGGGCAGGGTACAAAGAGGCCAATTCTGCCTGAGATGACTGCTGAAGTTCAATTTGTGGGAAATGATACGAATGAAGGTATGGATTTAACACTTGATTTTTTTAATCATCGAATATTCCTAATGACTTCATTCACCCCAAGGGCAGAAGAGACACTCTTGGAGAAAAATCTAGAGAATATTAATGTGTTTAAAATCCCTAATGGTGCACCGGAAGACTCTTTATCTGAGAAATTAATTCAATATCTAAATCCGCAAATTTCAGTCCTTTTTGCACCAGAAGAAGAGACGCATGATCCAGATATACTGGTTGATCTTCACGAAACTTGGTCAGAAATTTATTCAACGAAAAAACATGGAACTATAACAATAAAATTCACCGATTCAAATTATGAAATCATAACCATTCCGATTGAATCAGATGAATAAAATTTTATTAAAAAAATCATAGCATCTTTGACCCGCTTTTTGCTTCCACCTGTTATAATAATGGATAAGATTTATCAAATAATGTAGATAAACAGGAAAATATTGGAGGATAACGGATGGAAAGTAAAATAGAAGTTTTATCAACAGTGAAAATCCAACACAGTCCGGATCTGTATAAAATTGTTGATGCCCTTAATCGAACCTTGAAACAGGAAGACCTTATGTTTGGACTTGCACTGGATCAAGCGAATCAAAATACAGCGATTTTTACGATTTATCGTACATAAAGAAGTGAATTAGTAATGAAAAAGTGGATTATTGTTCTTTCAATAATAGTATTAGCCTTTTGTGGGTTATTGATAAAAGTTTATTTATCAGCATTGGATCCCGTGAAAACAGCAGAGACAAAAGCTGTCTCACGTGCTCAAGGGAAAATTTCACTAAAGGAAGTAGACGATTTTCATATTTATAATGGTATTGAAACGGTTAATGTCATTGAGGGGAAAAGTAAAAATGGTGACAAAATTATCGTATGGATGCCTGAGAAAAGTAAGGAAATTATCGTAAGAAAAGCAAAGAATGGGTTAACAAAGGAAGAAGCAATTCAAAAACTTCAACAAGAGAAAAGCCCGAAGAAGATTATCTCTGTTCGTCTCGGTATGGAAAAGAATATCCCACTTTGGGAAATTTATTACCGTTCTAATAATAATTTAATAAATTATTACTATGTTCACTTTGATACAGGTGAATGGCTAAAAAAAATTGAAAACCTATAAATAGATGGAGAGCGGAGGAATTGAAATGGTAGTGGAATTAGCTAATCGTGTAAAAGCACTTACACCTTCAACGACATTAGCGATTACAGCAAAAGCAAAAGAACTAAAGGAACAAGGGGAGGATGTTATCGGTCTAGGTGCTGGTGAGCCTGACTTTAATACCCCACAACATATTTTAGATGCTGCATTTCAATCAATGAATGAGGGGCATACGAAGTATACCCCTTCAGCTGGCTTGCCTGCATTAAAGAAGGCAATTATTAAGAAATTTATTGAAGACCAGGGACTAGCTTTTAATCCTAATGAAATCATTGTTGGAAATGGCGCGAAACATGTCCTTTATACTTTGTTTCAAGTGATTTTAAATGATGGTGATGAGGTCATCATTCCAACCCCATATTGGGTCAGTTATCCAGAACAAGTAAAATTAGCTGGTGGAGTCCCAGTTTATATTGAGGGATTTGAGGATAATCAATTTAAAGTGACACCAGAACAATTAAAAAAGGCAATTACGAAGAAAACAAAAGCTGTTATTATTAATTCACCGAGTAACCCTACTGGAGTCCTATATACAGCTGAAGAACTTTTGGAAATAGGCAAAGTTTGCCTTGAGGAGAACATTCTCATTGTTTCAGATGAAATATACGAAAAGCTAGTTTATGGAGAAAATAAACATATTTCAATTGCTCAACTTTCTCCTGAATTAAAAGAGCAAACGATTGTTATTAATGGCGTTTCCAAGTCACATTCGATGACAGGTTGGAGAATAGGGTATGCAGCTGGAAATAAAAAAATTATTGAAGCGATGACAAACCTTGCAAGCCATAGTACATCTAATCCAACAACAACTGCCCAATATGCAACAATTGCTGCTTATACTGGTTCACAACAGCCAGTTGAAGAAATGAGGAAGGCATTTGAAGAAAGATTAGAAATTATTTTTACAAAGCTTGTTTCAATTCCAGGTGTGACATGTGTAAAACCACAAGGAGCTTTTTATCTTTATCCAAATGTAAAGAAAGCAGCAGAAATAACTGGGTACCAGAATGTGGATGCTTTTGTAGAGGCACTACTCGTGGACGCTAAAGTTGCAGTAATTCCTGGATCAGGATTTGGAACGCCTGATAATATTCGTCTTTCCTACGCAACATCTTTAACATTGTTAGAAAAGGCAGTGGAGAGAATCCACCAATTTGTGGTTTCAAAGTCAAGTATGGTCAATCATTAATTATTTTAAAAAGTCTGCGAATCGCTGCAGGCTTTTTGCTTTTAGTTACCAAAGATGGATGCCGTATACTCTTACTCGGATAGAATGTTCATGATATACTTAACAGGAGGTGTCCTGAATATGAAAACAAACTTATTAGCATGGGTTCAAGAAGGAAACATTACTGTTCCTACATTATTATTTTCTGAATATCGCAATTTAAATTTAAATGAATATGAACTTGTTCTTTTATTAAATATTCTCACTTATTTAGAAAAAGGTCATGAATTCCCTACTCCGGATGAGCTTTCAGCAAGAATGACGATAACTATTTCTGAATGTAATGAAATGCTCAGGAGACTGATTCAAAGAGGCTTTATTCAAATCACCGATGGACATAATCATGAGGGTATTCGATATGAGAAGTATTCCATTGAGCCTTTATGGGAAAGACTGATAGAACAGTTCTTAATAAATAATAAAATGAATAAAGAATCGGACAAGAAAGCTGATGAAACAGATCTTTATACATGTTTTGAAAAGGAATTCGGACGTCCGCTTTCTCCGTTTGAATGTGAATCACTTGCAATGTGGATGGATGATGACCATCATGACCCAATGATCATAAAAGCAGCTTTACGTGAAGCGGTAATGTCGGGGAAATTAAATTTCCGCTATATTGATAGAATTCTCTTTGAGTGGAAAAAGAATGGAATAAAAACAATTGAGCAGGCCAAAAACCATGGTCTTAAATTTCGGCAAAAGCAAACACAAAAGGGAAGTATCAAAGACGAACCACACCAACCAACTGTCCCTTTCTACAACTGGTTAGAACAATAAATTCGAAGAGCGAGAGACATATCTCTCGTTTTATTTCATTTAAATAGAAGTAGGTGAAAGATATGCTAAATAACAGCCAAATCCGTTATTGCCTTGATCAAATAGGCGAAATGTTTCCCGATGCCCACTGTGAGCTTAACCATTCGAATCCATTCGAACTGGTCATTGCTGTAGCTCTATCAGCGCAATGTACCGATGTCCTTGTAAATAAAGTAACCAAATCATTATTTGAAAAATATAAAACACCCGAGGATTACCTAGCTGTTCCACTTGAAGAATTACAAAACGATATTCGTTCGATTGGCCTTTACCGGAATAAAGCTAAAAACATTCAAAACCTTTGTCGAATTGTAATAGAAGAATATAACGGTGACATCCCAACAGACCGTGATGAGTTAACAAAACTGCCTGGTGTTGGCAGGAAAACAGCGAATGTTGTGGTGTCGGTTGCTTATAATATACCCGCAATTGCAGTAGACACACATGTGGAAAGAGTTAGTAAACGATTAGGTATCTGCAGGTGGAAAGACTCTGTCCTTGAAGTGGAAAAAACATTAATGAGGAAAATTCCAAAAGAAGAGTGGTCACTCACACACCACCGCCTGATTTTTTTTGGGCGTTATCACTGTAAGGCACAAAATCCACAATGTCCAAGCTGCCCTTTATTAGAGCTCTGCAGGGAAGGAAAAAAGAGGATGAAAGGGCAGGTCGCAAGCAATGGATAAAAGGGAAGTGGAGATTTCCAACCTTCTGACAGAATGGAAAAATAGTAAAATGCAATTGGAAGTACTATTTCGGGAACGTGAGTATAAAAATACAAAATTGTTGATGGATAAGGGAATTCAATTGTTTATTCAATTTCTGGCTTGGTCCAATGATTTGCCAGTTGCTTTGAATGAATCGCTTAATCTTAAACAATTAGAGTTTAAGCCGGTTAATGTTGAGGAACGATTGGCCTTTATTACCTCAAGGCCAGCATTATATCATTCTTATCGACAACTATCAGAGTTGATGATGGAGCAGGAAAAATTGTTTGTAAAGAGAAACTTATTAAAAAAAGCGTCTAAACCAAATGGTTAGACGCTTTTTAATGTTTTCTGATTGCTATTTAGCCAGGAGTCCCTACAGCTGGCTGCTCTCCTGTCCCACTGTCAACTGGGATATCTGGTGGGGCGGTTCCTTCTCCATTTCCTTGTTCCCCGCCGTTGTCACCAGTGCCATCACCTGTACCAGTCCCGTTCCCGTTGCCAGTCCCGTTCCCGTTGCCAGTCCCGTTCCCGTTGCCAGTCCCGTTCCCGTTGCCAGTCCCGTTGCCAGTCCCAGTTCCGTTGCCAGTTCCGTTACCGTTACCGTTACCGTTACCGTTACCATTACCATTACCATTACCATTACCATTACCATTACCATTACCATTGCCGTTACCGTTACCTGGCGGGGTGGCTGGCTCATTACCCGTGCCAGGGTTAGTTTCTTGGGCTGGAATTTCAATGGTTGCCGTTACGGGATCGCTTTGTCTATCTCCACTAATCGCAATAATGGTGAAGGAATACTTTGCCCCCGGTACTGCTGGAATAGTTAATGAAGTCTCTGATTGAGTATATTTTTTCTGTTCTGTACCACTAGACACTGTAATAGAGAAAGTAACATTGGATTTTTTAGAGTGCTTCCAAGATAATCCTATCGTATTACTTGCCTGATCATAGTTTGCTTTTAGATTTTTTGGAGCAGCTAGTTTGTCATACTTTGTGGAAACTCGATTAGGTGAGTGACCCTTCACAGCATACTCTGTAATAATTTGACTTGATGGTGTGTATTGACTTGCTAAAACTGGAGGCATTGAGCCTCTCTCAATCCTTACTCTTTGAACGCTGCTAGGCATTTTAAAGTCAGGTGTATCGGTATCCCTAGATACATGTTCCATGACGTTTTTAAAAATTAATTGGGCTAAACGTTGATTATTTCCAACCGCATTAATAGGGGTACTCCGGTCTTTATAACCAGTCCAAATAGATGCAGTGTAATTGGTCGTATAACCCGTGAACCATGCATCAGGAACGGATCTGCTGCTTGGAATATTCCATTTTTGAATTTCTTCATCTGTATAGTTAGTTGTACCTGTCTTACCGGCTATATCAAGTCCAGGAACATCCGCTCTTGTGCCTGTACCAGGATAATCGAGGACACTTTCCATCATACTTGTTATCATAAAAGCAGTAGAGTCTTTCATTACTACTTTCGGTTCTGGAGCAGTGCTTATCACAGTACCATCACGGAGTTTAATTTTCCTAATTGCATGAGGTTTTGTATAAATGCCTTTATTACCAAATGCACTGTAGGCACCTGCCATTTGCAGCGGTGATACACCCGTTTTAAAACCACCAATCGCATAGGATTCAAAAATTTCCTTTAAAGGGATACCTAAATCCACTGCAAAGTCTTTTGCTTTATCAAGGCCAACTTGTTGCAATGCTTGAACAGCAGGTGAATTTCGTGATAATTGCAATGCTGTTCTGATAGTCATAGCTCCCTTATAGCTTTGGTCCCAGTTCCCAAACTTTTTCCCAGAAGAATAAGTAATAGGCTTATCTTCTATCATTTGATAGGTTCCCCAGTTTAAATACTCAATTGCAGGAGCATAATCAAGAATGGGTTTGATAGTTGATCCAGGTTGACGCTGGGTATCAATTGCATAGTTAAATCCCCGTTTGACTTTTTGATTTCTACCGCCCCCAATGGCACGGATTTCACTCGTTTTCGTATCCAGAAGTGCTACTCCAGCTTGGAACTCATCATCTGGATAGTCGATCACATCATCTTTGTTAAGGATATCCTCAACATAAGATTGTGCATTCGGATCAAGTGTTGTATGAATGGTTAAGCCATCAGTAAAAATATCAAAATCAGATGTTTCTTTCACTTCATCAATTACTGCATCGACAAATGAATCAAAAGGTTTCTCTTTAACCTTTCGCTCTTTTTCATTTAATACGGTATCTTTAACTGATACTTTTTTCGCATCTTCCATGGCTTGTTTCGAAATAAATCCATGCTGGTGCATTAATGTTAAGACGATGTTGCGTCTTTTTTGAGCTAATTCAGGATGGTAGAAAGGATTATAATTATTTGGACTTTGCGGCATCCCAGCAATTTGGGCCGCTTCTGAAAGTGTTAAATCCTTTAATTCTTTTCCATAGAAAATCTTTGCAGCCGTAGCAATCCCATGACTATTTTCAGAAACATACACTTTATTTACATACATTTCGAAAATTTGGTGCTTTGTATATTGCTGTTCCAATTGATAGGATAGCCAGGCTTCTTCAACTTTTCGCTTTAAAGTTTTTTCTGGGGTTAAAAATGAGTTTTTAACTACTTGTTGTGTAATGGTGCTGGCACCCTCAGAACCAAAGCCATGTTTGATATTTGCGAGGACAGCCCCTCCTAATCGAATCGGGTCAATCCCATGGTGCTTGTAAAAACGATAATCTTCTGTTGCTAAGATCGCATTTTCGACTACCTGAGGAATATCTTTATAGTTTACATATTCCCGATTAACAGCACCCACTTCTGTTACAAGTTTGTCATCTTTATCTAAAATCTTCGAAGGGATTGGATCTTTTAATAATTTCGGGTCAAGTACGGGAGCATCCTTAACTAAGTACGCGAAAGTACCCACACCAGCCAGTATACCAATAATACCAAGGGCTACTATTGTTAGAAAAATTTTCTTTACAAGCCCCCCAGATTTTTTCTTGGCTTTTGGTTTACCTTTAGTTTGGAGTTTCTTTCTGCGCTCCTCTCTTGATTGGTATTGTTCAGACATTGTAATATTCCTTCCTTTCGAGCCTAATCTCAATTGTAGAGCTTATCTATTATTTTAATATAGTCAATTCGGGGTTGAAAACCAAGTGGAATCAGGTACCCTTTTTGTTCCACTTCTTCTTTCGTAATTGATTTTCTTCCGCCATTTGTCATTCGCTCCCAAAAAGTCAACAAGTGCTTTGATTCAAGTAAGAAAACTTGCTCAAACTTTGTAAAACGGAGGATAACAAAACATATACCACCTTGATAAAGCACTTCTTCCATATGCTGTATCTGGTGTTGATGAAAATTCTTTAATGGAAATGAGGTAGGATTTTGTGTTTCCTTTGCTTCGAAGTCAATATACCTTCCTTTATAAACCCCATTATAATCCGTCGTAGATGCTAACTTAAAATAAGCTTCCTTAATCACAGCTGCACTCCGATTTGGATAATCAACTTGGACTATTTGAACAGGTGTTGGTTTCTTATGAATAACGGCTATCTTTCTCTCCCGGTAATATTCATTTGTTTCATTTAAATCTTCTTCCAGCGTCATACCTCTGTTACTATAAGAATCATTTTTCCTTTTTTTACTGGTACTTTCTGTGTCTGCGTCAAGGGCTTTAGGTATGTACCTTTTTCCGTTTGGATAGTTAAAATTCATCTTTTACACCTCTCAAGCTATTCCTTATCATACCAAATCTTAGCGAGATTGGGGTGTATAAAATACTTTTGCATACAAAGGCTAATAACAATTGTAACGATAATGCCAAAATTATACATGATGCATTTTTCATAAAGGAACTAAACGCTAAAATGTACTAATAATCTATTAAAAAACATAAGGGAAGATGAATATGAATCATCTTACAATACAGGAACAAACAATCATTCGTCAAATTCAAGCAGAAACGAAGAAGAAAAATGTCGATAATATCTCAAGGACAGAAGCTTATTTATCTTATTTTAAAAAAAATCCTGATATCATTTGGGCTTTTTTAGCAAGTATGGTTTCAAGAAATGGTGGATGGAATATGTGTGACCTGCAAGGCTCCATCTTTCCTCAATTAATCACAGATATGACGAGAAAACAGCTTTTTCTTACCTATGAACGGGCAAATTGGCTTATTTTTAATGATGTCTATCCTCAGTTGTTGGTCTATCAATATTCGACGAAAATGAATCGACAAATGTTTCATTTACTACCTTATTTTCATGTATCAGCGTTTATACAAAAGGAATGGTATCGATATTGGAAAGAAAACGATAAGAATAGACTAACCACTTGTTTAATCATAAATGAGCAAAATGTCATTCAAACTCCTGTAATTGACCATCCTGTTTATAAAAAAAAGATTTTCAAATCAAAGCTTTTTTCTTTTCAGGATTGGCTGCATTTCAGCTGCGTTTTGTTTCCAACATGCGGAGGAGAATTATACGGCGCTAGTGTCAATGGTTTCAAATCACTATCGAAACGAATCAATCTAGGTAAACGACTTGCCAGTATTCTTTTTCACCCGAGACTATTTCCTTACTTTTTTGAGTTTGCAGAGAAAACGCCTCATACTGGTTCAAGATATGATTATGAACAATATTTTAAAATAAAATCAGGTCAAAAAACACCGATTTTACGAGCAACCTTTCCAATTATAGAGCATAATCAACAAAAATTTGAAGATTGGAGTTTGCGTCGAAGGGTCCCCCCTAGTTGGATGTATTTTCCGGTAGACAATCGTCACCCCATTCATCTGACAGATTGGTACTTTTCAAAATCCAATCAACTTCAGTTAATACTAGCGCTCCAAAAAACCTTGCAGTTAAAAAAGTGGAATTAGAAAAAGCAAGGGAGACCCCCTTGCTTTTTTGGGTATTATTCAGCCGGACGGTTTTCACCAACAAGCTTTTTATCACCATAGCCTGTCTTTTTTACTTCATCAGCTGGTCTTGATTGTTCCTTTTTAATTTGATTTTTATTTTTTGGCATTAATTGCACCTCCAATAATAGAATGTGCGCTTTTTTAATTTTCATGCAGGTAAAGTGGTGTCGAAACCTTAAGGGAAAAATGCCATTTTACCACTACCTTTGGCGAATAGAAACTAGTTTTGTCAAGGCAGAAGGAAGCAAAAAAGAGAAGGAGAATTATACTAAATAGAAAATGCTGGGAGGGGTTTGATTGATGAATAAGCCATTGTCCGATAAAGAAAAGTTGATTTCAATGCTTACGGAAATATATGATCAATTAGAAGACTTGGAAGTGGTGCTAGAAGCATCCTTCTCAGACCTGCGCAAAAGTTTAGATCAGGAAGAACAGGATAAGATAATGGAATCCAAACAAAAACTATTTGGACTAGAAAAAACAATGGAAAAAGTTAACTCTATTTCAAACGTAGAAATAGCAGGAGAGCCATACAACTTGAATTGGGCTTTTAATTGCCGTTAAAATAACAATATCAATGAAAGTAGCATGGAAAAAACTTCATGCTACTTTTTTATTTTTGGAAGGAAGGGTTTTTTCGAGATGTCTGAAGAAATTATTGATTTAACAGAAAAACTATTAGCTTTTAACAGCTTATTCATGAAGTATTATCAAGAGGGGCGGACAACAGGGACTAAGTATGATTTTCATGAAGTCATAAAGCCATTTGCAAATGAAGTAAAGGAGATAAATGACCAATGGAAACTGGCGATGAAGAGGTGGCTTTCAGACTCAGACCATAAACATCTTCATTTAAAGCAAGTTGACACCACCTCTGAACATATTGATCAACTTTCAATCCAAGCTTTTTTCCCAGAGACCAGTAGAACAAGGTTTATTAATGCCAATCGCACGGTTGAATTTTTCCTTTTAGAAATATTAAAAGAGTTAAAAAAATAGAAAAGAGATGCATTTGCATCTCTTTGATGAGTATTAAGAATGTTCGATGAGGGAGTTTTCATTATCCGTTTCAGGTATGACTGCGCCTTGTTTTTCAAGCTCACAGACTAGAAGACGATATTCTTTAATATTTATATCGTTATGAATATACGCTTTCTTAGCAAAATCCATTAATGCATTTACATCATCAGTTGTATAATCCCTGCTTTGAATAAATTTGCTTTTTAATTCGCGAATGTCCATCTATTAGCTCCTCCTTCATCCTTTTTTCTATCGTAACACGAAAGTGATGATTTTCTAGTTTTTAAAATATTTAAACTTTAGACAAAATTCTTGTCATTATGACATTGGGAATCTTTTCAGGAGGAATCACCATTCCTTCCTTTTCTTCATAAAGTGTAGTAGATAAAATGCGGAGGAGATGTTTGCCCATGTTTGGAAAGAAAAGACCAACCAATTACTACTTCAATAATGGATATCCGGGGCAAATGATGCACCAAGGTCCAGTTGGTCAACAAAGAAATCAGCAGCATTTTACTAGTAATCCACCATACTTATATCAAGCACCACCTCAAAACTTTGATTGGACATTATACCAACAACAAAATCCACCAAACCCACCAAACCCATATTATCAGCAAGCCTATCCGCCTTATATGCAAAACTATCAACCTGGCCATGTTCCACAAGGTTCTTTTAATAACCAGTCTTTTTCACAAGGGGATTCGCAATTCCTATTCCAAAATCCATTGCAACCTCAGGAAAAAATGGTTCAAAAACCACAGTATATGCCAATGAATGGTTATCCAGCGATGAATCCATATCCTAAACAAAGTGCAATCCCGAAACAGGCGGGAGGAGTCCAGTCCTTTATGAACTCTTTTAAGTCCCAGGATGGATCGGTAGATATTAATAAAATGGTTAACACTGCTGGGCAAATGATGAATGCTGTTAGTCAAGTAAGTTCACTTGTCAAAGGATTTGGTGGAATATTTAAAGCATAAGGAAAGACGGCTCATCAGGAAGCCGTCTTTTTATTTGGAGATATATAGATGTTTACTCCTCAATTTCAATCATTTTCCCTTTTTCCTGGGGAATTCTGACTTTTAATAAACCATCACGATAGGAAGCTTTGACATTTTTTTCGTTAATTGTGTGTGGAAAGGAAATGGTTCTGGATGATTTTTGTTGTAAGTATTTTCGCCGATAAATCTGGTTATGCTCATCTTCGGCTGTTTCAAGTTCTTTATTTTCTACAGAAATAGTCAAATAATTACCTGAGATATTTAATTGAATCTGCTCCCGTTTAACCCCAGGCAGTTCAGCTGAGATGATATATTCGTTACCTGTTTCAAGTGTGTCAACATGGAAGTTTGCCCCTGGTGGAAATGGACTTTTGAAAAAATCATCAATTGACTGTAAAAAGCCCTTAATCGGTTTTTCATGGAAAAATTCGTTCATCGTTTTCATTAAATCACCAAAAGAATCAGTTCTAGGCTTTTTTGAATTTTTATCATTCGGCACCAAAGATGACATATGGATTCCCTCGCTTTCCAGTTTTTCACTTGCCAGTATATGCGAATATAACTGGGTATGTGCCGTCATATTTTATCCTTGGGATTCAGAAGAATTCGGATTGTCCAAAAACGTTTAAATTTATAAATAAAAACCGCAGCCGATATGCTGCGGTATTAATGCCTATATTAAATGAATTTCTTCCATTAAAATTTTAATATCTACTATCATGTTGCCTTCATCATCTACTTCAATTAATTCATCTTTTTTCATTTTTGTCAGTGTTCTGCTAATGGTTTCCCTAGTAGTCCCAATCATATTAGCAAGATCCTTGTTCGTAAATTCCGATTTTAAGAGGATTGTCCCATCTTCTTGTTCTTTTCCATGATTTTGGGCAAGGCGTATCAGAAGTTTTACTATTTGCTCATATGTATTATTGAGAATTTGCTCTTCTAAACGGTTTTGTAAATCAACGATTTTTTCACCCAACACTTTAAACACTTTAATACATAACTCGGGGTTATCAATTAAAACCGTTTCAAATTTTGAAATTGGAATGGCAATAAGTGTTGATGACTCAAGTACTTCCGCATAGGCAGGATAATCACCTTTTCTGAAAAAGCCCACATGCGGAAACATCTCCCCTTTTTTGGCAATTGCAACAATTTGTTCTTTGCCATTAATGTCACTTTTGTAGATTTTGATTTTTCCGTCATAAATGAAATAGACATTTTCAAGCGGGTCACCTTGGAGAAATACATGGCTTTGCTTTTTCCATTGTCTGGAGATGGCGATATCAGTGATTTTCGTTAATTCAAATTCATTCAATTCTCGAAAAAGAGTAAAATCAGCCAGCACCCTTTTTATTTCTTCTATTTTCATTAGATTCACCTTCACAGTCATAGTCAGTTATTATCTATTGTAACAAAAATTTTAGAAATAGTTTATGGTATTAATAAATGTTAAAAAATAGATGGAACATTTTATAGTAGAGGAAAAAGATACCACCGGAATAAAAGCAAAAATTAATTATTTTTACTTTTGTTACGAACGTTCATTCGATAGAATAGAAGTAATGAGGTGATAAGCATGAAGTTAAGAAAAACCCTACAAGAAATTTTAACTGATTTACAAATAAATGAACAATTCAAGGACAATATCGTCACTTGGCACACAATAGATGAAAAGCAGGCCCAAACAGTACCGCTTCCCAATGACCTGCATCCAGTATTAAAATCTACGCTATTTGAAAGGGGAATAGAGCAGCTGTATACACATCAAATAGCTGCTTATGAAAATATTATGGAGCGAAAGAGTATTGTTGCAGTTACTCCTACAGCTTCAGGGAAAACCCTATGCTATAATCTTCCAGTCCTACAAACAATCCTAGAAAATCCAAGTGCACGCGCACTTTATATGTTTCCTACTAAAGCACTGGCACAGGATCAAAAGAGTGAAATTAATGAAATTATTCAAGCAGCAGGAGTAGACATCAATAGTTACACGTACGACGGAGATACGCCAGCAAATATTCGTCAAAGAGTCAGACAAGCAGGACACGTGGTGATTACTAACCCAGATATGCTCCATTCAGCGATTCTGCCGCATCATACAAAATGGGTTTCCTTGTTTGAAAACCTTAAATTTGTTGTCATAGATGAACTTCATACGTATCGCGGCGTATTTGGCAGCCATGTAGCAAATGTAATTAGAAGGCTAAAACGCATTTGTAAATATTATGGGAGTAACCCTGTATTCATTTGTACATCCGCAACGATAGCGAACCCACTAGAGTTAGCCGAAACTCTTACAGAGGAAAAAATGCACCTGATTGATAACAATGGAGCCCCAAGTGGTACAAAGCACTTTCTCTTCTATAACCCGCCTATCGTAAACAAGCCGTTAAACATTAGAAGAAGCGCCACGCTAGAGGTACGGAAAATTGCTGGCGAACTATTAAAAAATAAAATTCAAACAATAGTCTTTGCCAGAAGCAGAGTAAGAGTCGAAATTATTTTAACCTATTTGCAAGAATTAGTGAAAAACCAATTGGGTGCAAAGTCTATAAGAGGCTACCGAGGTGGATACCTTCCTACTGAACGAAGGAAGATTGAAAAAGGTCTTCGTTCAGGTGAGATTTATGGCGTAGTCAGCACCAATGCTCTAGAACTAGGAGTAGATATTGGACAATTGCAAGTATGTATTATGACTGGCTATCCAGGTACTATTTCAAGTGCTTGGCAGCAAGCGGGAAGAGCCGGAAGAAGACATAGTGAAGCTCTGGTAATAATGGTAGCGAGTTCTAGTCCGCTTGACCAATATATTATCCAGAACCCTGAATACTTTTTTAATAAAAGCCCTGAAACAGCTAGGATCAATCCTGATAACCTAATAATTTTAATAGATCATATGAAATGTGCTGCATATGAACTCCCTTTTAAAGCAGGTGAACAATTTGGCAGTGTCGAAACAGAGGAATTGTTAGAATACTTAACCGAGGAACGTGTTCTTTATCATAATAGCGGCAAGTGGTATTGGATGAATGATTCCTTCCCTGCACATAACATTAGTTTACGATCGGCATCACAGGAAAATGTCATCATTGTTGACCAATCAGATGTGGCCAATGTCAAAGTTATAGGTGAAATGGACCGCTTTTCCGCGATGACACTTCTCCACGATGAAGCCATTTATTTGCATCAAGGTACACAATTCCAGGTGGAAAAACTTGATTGGGAAGAGAAGAAAGCTTTCGTAAGGGAAGTAGATGTAGACTATTTTACTGATGCAAATCTAGCGGTTCAATTAAAAGTACTGGAAGTGGACAAACTTCAAACATTGGATGAAGCTGAATTTGGCTATGGAGATGTAAGTGTACGAGCCATGGCAACCATTTTTAAAAAAATAAAATTTGAAACACACGAAAACATTGGGTCGGGACCAATCCATTTGCCGGAAGAGGAACTGCATACCAGTGCAGCTTGGATCTCCTTAAACCAGCCATTGTCAGAGCTGGGCCATGAGAGACTCGAACAAGGGCTTGTAGGGACGGCCCATGCACTAAACCATATTGCCCCCTTATTCGTTATGGCCGACCCACAGGATATTCATGTCATACCGCAGGTAAAGGCGGACCATAACGAAAAGCCAACCATTTTCTTTTATGATCGCTACCCAGGAGGGGTCGGATTAAGCGAGAAAATACACACGGGAATGTCAGAAGTATTTGCGGAAACAAAGAAAATGATTACGGGATGTCACTGTGAATGTGGCTGCCCGTCTTGTATTGGGACGGACACGGTTAGTGAGGCAGCTAAAAAGGATGTCTTAAAAATAATTGAAGCATTTTTAAAATCCTCAAAATAGGGGGAAGGAAGATTAGCGATGTCGTTAAAAAATAAATTAAATCGTCTAAAGCCACATCTTTCTGCTGGCGGAACTTCAGAAAAAAATTTCATTCCTCCACAATCCGCTAGCATTGAGGTTCCCTTCAAGGAGAAATGGGAGCAAGCAAACGTGTTTCCTTATTATTTCGACGAGAATTACTGTTTAATAAGAGAAGTAAAATATCCACTCTCGCACCAGCATGGGCATTACTGTTTTCGTGATTTCCTCGCTGCAGTCGACATTTGGAACAACCAGCCCGTTAATCATCCATTATCGGCAGAGGGACACCAAGCTGACGAATTATTCTTTTTTGATACCGAAACAACGGGTCTCGGAGGAGGTGTAGGAAACACCATTTTCCTTCTTGGATATGCGAGTATTTCGGGAGATTCCCTTGTTTTGAGACAACATATTTTACCAAACCCAGGAGCAGAAGTCCCTTTATATCAAAGCTTTCTAGAGAAAATCAATTATAAAACATTAGTGACATACAATGGGAAGTCATTTGATTGGCCACAGGTAAAAACAAGGCATACCTTAGTTCGAGAACATGTACCCAAACTGCCGCAGTTTGGTCATTTTGATTTGTTCCATGCCGCGCGGAGACTTTGGAAGCATAAATTAGAACGCTTGAAATTAGCTGTGGTTGAGAAAGAGGTTCTTGGTGTGGAAAGAGTTGATGACATTCCGGGCTTTTTAGCTCCAATGATTTATTTTGATTTTATTGAGAGTAAACAACCTGATGGGATGATGGGTATTCTAAAGCATAATGAAATTGATATTTTATCGCTTGTTACCTTATACACTCATATCACGTTTCAGCTTTGCGGGGTGGATATAGATCAAACAAGGTCGGAGTCTTTTGAGGTCGGGCGCTGGTTCGCATCTTTAGGGGAAAGAAATCAAGCCGAGAAAGTATTAAGCAAACTTGTAAATGGCAGTGATATGACATCCTATCAAGCTAAATTTTCTTTGGCTTTACAACGCAAAAAGGAAAAAGATTGGGTAAAAGCAATGGAGCTGTATTCGGATGTCACCGATTCTGGTGATACTCGGCTGATGTTGGAAGCCTGCTTAGAACTCGCAAAAATTCATGAACATAGAATAAAAGATTATGAACTTGCCATAGATTACTGTCAGAAAGCGATCATGCTCGTGTCTCGATCGGAACAAACTGCCGTAATTTCAGGTCAATGCAGTCTAGAACAACTTCAGTTCAGGCTTCAGCGGTTAGAAAGGAAAATGGAAAAATAACTGAAAAACGATTGATTATTATAACGTTCACATTTTTGTCAAAAAAACTTTGTAATTTGTTTGTAAAACCAGCATTTCCATATTGTTAAACAACGTTAAAAGTTGTAAAATTTGAAATTGGATTGAAAAAAATGAAATACAAAACATTTGGAGCTGGTAATATATGTACAAGGCGATTTTATTTTTATTTTTTGTTGTCGTATGTTTGACTGCAGTTATTTTTACAAGTTTAAAAGATAGCTTTTATTCTTTTCTATAAAAAAAGCATATGCCTAGTGTGTATAGTTCAGAAGCTAGGCAGTTTTACATATATAAATAGAAATCAAGAAAATGAACTGTTCTCAAGGAAAAATAGGTATTTTCATTAGTACAAGAGTAATCCCTTCAACATAGGCTGTAATGTAAACAAAATACTGAAGGGAGATTATCATATGTATCTTGGAACTAATTTTATGCCGCCTGTTATTCATCCGACTCAACAAATTGTGAACCATACGTTTTCAACAACAGTGGTTCCCCATATTCACCCTGTCCACACAACTACGGTGAATCATCATCTGTTTCAACACAAACATTTTTGCCCGCAAACTGCATCATGCGCTGAAGAGGTATGCAACCAGCAAATTAATTGCTGTAACCCATGTGCTGCTCCAATGCCAGCGACTTTACCTGCTGCAAATGCTTTGCCAAATGCTTTGCCAGGAGGTCCAGGATTTGGCCCAGGAATGGGAGGTCCAGGATTTGGCCCAGGTATGGGAGGTCCAGGATTTGGTCCAGGAATGGGAGGCCCAGGATTTGGTCCAGGAATGGGAGGTCCAGGAGGCCCGGGATTTGCACCAGGACCATTTATGGGACCAAGACGCTAATATCAAAACGGCGATTACAGGGGCTTTTCAGCCCTTGTTTTTTATTTATTTTTACTACATGATATGCTATTCTTGTCCAAATGTTTGTCCATTTTAAAAAATTTTTTCATTGAGGAGAACATTTTAGATGAAAGTTTTAGCCATATCCGGTTATAAACCGTTTGAATTGGGGATTTTTAAGAATGATCATCCATCGGTTTTATTTATTAAGGCTGCGATAAAGAAATCGTTACTACCAATGGTGGAAGAAGGATTAGAATGGGTACTGATCAGTGGTCAGTTAGGCGTGGAACTATGGGCTGCTGAGGTTGTTTTTGAATTACAGATGGAATTTCCTGATTTAAAACTTGCGGTAATTACTCCATTTCTAGACCAGCAAGCATCATGGAAAGAGAATAACCGGGAATGGTATGAATCGATCCTGGCACAAGCGGATTTCATTGATTCTGTTACGAAAAAGGGCTATGAAAAACCATGGCAATTTCGCTTAAAAAATCAATTTTTTATTAAAAAAAGTGAAGGGCTCCTCCTTCTTTATGATCAGGAAAAGGAAGGAAGTCCAAAATATCTTTATGAAATGGCTTTGGAATACCGAAAAAAATATTCATACTCTATTGAACTAATAACATTTTATGATTTACAGATGATCGTGGAAGAAGAACAGATGAAACTGTCTGATTTTTAAGTTTTAGTCATTTTTACAGTTTTTATTCCATATATTGAATTGTTTTAAAAATCATAATACTTTCAATACAAATGAAAATTGACAAAACTACATATTTTTGAAAAAATAATAGGTAGTGATTGGCGAATACTGAGGTGAATGGAATGCTGTCAGATAAAGTAAAATTAACAGCCAAGGATATTTTAGAAAAAGAGTTTAAGTCTGGAGTACGCGGTTATAAACAAGAAGATGTTGATAAGTTTTTAGATTTAATCATTAAAGATTATGGAACTTTTCATCAGGAGATTGAAGATCTTCAACAGGAAAATCTTCGACTCCGGAAACAGCTTGAGGAAACTTCCAAAAGACAGCCAGCAGCACAACCTGCAGGAACAACGAATTTTGATATCTTGAAGCGCTTATCCAATCTTGAAAAACATGTTTTTGGTAACAAGCTTTACGATTAACAAAAAATAGGAAGATTTCCTGTTAATAACCATTGAATTACCAGCGTGAAATACATATAATAAATTGTATTCATTAATAACGTTCGGGTAATCGCTGTAAGATGCATTTGCATTCTTGCAGAGGAAAGTCCATGCTCGCACGAGCTGAGATGCTCGTAGTGTTCGTGCCTAGTGAATTCATAAGCTAGGGCAGTTGGGGCTAGCATCCAACTGACGGCCGGGAAAATACCTAAGTCCTTTTGGGATATGGTATGAATACCTATAAAAGTGCCACAGTGACGTAGTCTTTCCAGAAATGGAAAGGGTGGAACGGGTAAACCCCACGAGCGAGAAACCCAAATAATGGTAGGGGCACTTTCTCTGAGGAATTGAACAAGGAGAAGGACAGGCTCAAATTTGAGTCTGTAGATAGATGATTACCACCTAAGTACGAGACACACCCGTGTCGTTTGTAGTACACTGGTACAGAACATGGCTTACAGAACGTTATTAATGGGAATGAATGCTGGATATAAACGGCTCTCCTAATAAGGAGAGCTTTTTATTGTTATTAATCAGCAAACTGCATTCAAAAACCACTTTTTGTCAATAATGAAATCCATATACATACAAATGAAATGAATTAAGGGTGAAGAAATGGGAAAATATCAAATAATAGCTACTGCAGCCATGGGGCTGGAGGCCTTAGTTGCCAAAGAAGTCCGGGCATTAGGATATGACTGTGAAGTTGAAAATGGAAAGGTCACCTACATAGGGGATGAATCTGCTATTGCCCGCAGTAATTTATGGCTTCGAACGGCAGATCGAATTAAGATTAAAATCGGAGAATTTAGGGCATACACCTTTGATGAATTATTTGAAAAAACAAAGGCCCTGCCATGGGAGAAATTTTTACCCGAAGATGCTGAATTTCCCGTTGTGGGAAAATCAGTGAAGTCAAAGCTCTTTAGTGTATCTGATTGTCAGGCCATCGTGAAGAAAGCTGTTGTGGAACGGATGAAACAACACTACAAGCGAAGTACTTGGTTTGAAGAAAACGGTGCCTATTATCGGATCGAAGTAGCCTTACTAAAAGACGTTGCTACCATTACCCTTGACACGAGTGGTCAAGGGCTGCATAAACGCGGTTATCGAGTGGATCAAGGTGAGGCGCCTCTAAAGGAAACCCTTGCAGCTGCGCTAGTTCTACTCACTAATTGGAAAGCAGACCGTCCCTTTATGGACCCTTTCTGTGGTTCTGGAACGATTCCTATTGAAGCGGCAATGATCGGGCAAAATATTGCTCCAGGCTTTAACAGGGAATTTGTGTCGGAACGTTGGAATTGGATCCCTGCGAAAGTTTGGGATGATGCTAGAAATGAAGCTGAGGACTTAGCAAATTACGACCAGCCCTTAGATATTTTAGGGACAGATATCGACCATAGAATGGTGAAAATTGCCCAAGACAATGCGTTTGAGGCTGGATTTGGGGATTTGATCCATTTTAAGCAAATGCAGGTTAGAGACATTTCTACCAATAAGCAATACGGTGTCATTGTTGGGAATCCCCCTTATGGTGAAAGACTTGGGGAGAAAAAAGCAGTCGAACAAATGTATAAAGAAATGGGCGAGGCATTCAACGCACTTGATACATGGTCTAAATATATCTTAACTTCCAACGAGCAGTTCGAACAATTTTATGGTAAGCCCGCGACAAAAAAGAGAAAACTATTTAACGGCTTTATTCGTACGGATCTTTATCAATATTGGGGAAAAAGACCGCCGCGTCAAGATGATTTAAATCAAGACAAGTAATTCAAATGAAACATTATTTTTGTTGGAACACATGAAAGTTTTTTGGGGAGGGTACCATGCAAAAACGCTTGCCATTTGAAATTGCAAAAACGGAGTCTTTTTATGAAAAATTGGGTGAATGGATCGGAGACTTATTCTATGACATATTGCCCGAAGCAGGCTTCGAATTAAGAGATGAACAGATATATATGGCTTTTCAACTTGAAAATGCCTTCAAAGATAAAAAAGTAATGTTTGCTGAAGCCGGAGTTGGTACGGGGAAAACAATCGTTTACTTGCTTTATGCGATCATGTATGCTCGCTATACGAATCGCCCGGCTGTCATTGCCTGTGCAGATGAGACTTTAATTGAGCAGTTGGTGAAAAAAGAGGGAGATATCGCAAAGTTAGAGAAGGTCCTTGGACTCGATATCGATGTCCGCTTGGCTAAATCTCGAGATCAGTACCTATGTTTAAAAAAGCTGGATCAAACGAAGAACAATGACTTTTCCGATGAGATTGCAAGTATATATGAAAACCTGCCTGATTTCGTTCATTCTGTTGGCTCCATGCAAACTTTTGAAAAATATGGCGACAGAAGGGATTATCCAACATTATCTGATGAGAAGTGGAGTGAAGTTAGCTGGGATGCTGTCCAGGATTGTTTTTCATGTGAGAAGCGGCACCGCTGTGGGTTGACCCTACACAGAGAGTATTACCGCCACTCTGAGGATTTAATTATCTGTTCCCATGATTTTTATATGGAACATATTTGGACAAAAGAATCGAGGAAGCGTGAAGGACAGCTGCCGTTATTACCCGAACATTCTTCCGTTGTTTTTGACGAAGGGCATCTTCTTGAATATGCGGCACAGAAAGCATTAAGCTACCGTTTTACTGATTATACCTTAGAAACACTGCTTACAAGACTAATGGAAAATGAAGTCCGAGAAAAAACCTTATATAAGATAGAAGAGGCTTTATTAGATAATGAAGCATTTTTCGATGGAATTTCACAATTCTCCTCCCTTTCACAGGGGTCTGAAAAACAAATGATTACTAAGCACCCATTAGTATTGAAGACATGCAGAAAGCTTTTGTCCACTCTCCAATTCTTAGAAGAGGAATTAGTATTTGAAAGTGAGTTATATGTTATAAATGAATACGATTTGAAAATTGTAGAGGAATACCTGGAACAAATTACTTATTCTTTATCACTTTTTCTTCAGGAGTTAAATGGAATTACTTGGTTCGAAGAGAAAGGGGGAGAACGGACACTAGTGATTATGCCAAAAATGGTTGAAGAAGTAATGCGGGAAGAAGTGTTCACTCAGAAAAAACCGTTTATTTTCTCTTCTGCAACGCTTGCAAATCAAAAATCGTTCGAGTATATTTCAGCGAGTCTTGGTGTTGATGACTATCTTTCGTTCTCAGTGTCATCTCCTTTTGATTATGATGATAAGATGGACATTTACCTGCCTGCCTTTAAACAAGCAGATATGGACGGAAAAATTGACTATATTTTAAAGGGAATTCGCGAATCAGAGGGGCGTGCATTAATTCTTCTCAATAATAAAGAGGAGTTAGCATATCTTAAGAAAAATCTTTCTGGAGAAGTCACATATCCTATTTATTTTGAAGGCGATGAAGAAATTAGCACACTTGTTTCTAAATTTCAGAATGAAGAACATGCGATTCTTTGTTCCATCCATCTATGGGAAGGCCTCGATATTCCAGGAAGATCGCTTGAAAATGTGATGATCTTTTCACTTCCATTTCCACCGAATGATCCTGTCTTTACCGCAAAAAAAGCGGGTGTGGAAAATCCGTTTACGGAGGTTGAACTACCGTATATGCTCCTTCGCTTACGTCAAGGTGTGGGACGCTTGATACGGAGTGAACAGGATCAAGGGGCAGTTCATATTATGGTAAATGAACATATTGACCCAGATGTATTAGAGAGGGTTAAAGAAGTTTTGCCTACTGAACCTAAAGCATGATAAAAAACGGAAGCACCGTAAAGTGTGCTTCCGTTTTTATATATTATCTTCCTAATAATTTGAGTCCTTCAGAGGTCATTTTATCCGGAGACCATGCTGGTTCCCAAACCAGATTTACATCTACTTTTTTTGTTTCTTCAATCCCCTCAACACTGTATCGCACCCCGCTTGTTATGCTGTCATGGAGCGGGCAGCCTGGCGTCGTTAAGGTCATCGTAATCGTAACATCATTCGACTCTGTAATCTCAATATTATAAATTAATCCGAGGTCGACTACATTTATATTTAATTCTGGATCGTAAACACTTTTTAATGCACTTAAAATTTTTTCTTTGATATTCATCATAAACACCTCACTATTTTTTTAAAACGTGCAGGATACTGAATGCAATAATAATAAATATAATCGACAGGATGGTCTGACCGATATTAAACAAAACAGTTATATGAAAGGTTAAGGCACAAAAGACTGACAAAATCGCTGCAATAAATATTGAAAACAAGGGGGTAACAATTTTTTCATTCATCATTTCTTTTAATGAAGGGACCTTGTTTTTTCCAATTTCTTTACTATATTTAAATGTCCACCAAAGAAATGGAACGATTTTATATAAATAACTAACGATACTTAAGACGATCCAGAGTAATAAATAGGCGTAAACAAGCGCTCCTATAAGGTTCGTGAATCGAGGATTCCATAGCATGATAAACGCTGCCAAATGAATCAAATTCCCCAATCCAATCGCAACTAGTGCGAACGTAAATGGTTTATCTAATGTCTTTTTCAATCGTTTTTTGATAATAAGGCTAATATGCCAGCTGAAAATAGTAAAACCAACTAAAAGTAAAAAGAATCCAATTTTCAATAGCAGACTGTTATTGGTAAAGAATGAAATTAATGATAGGACAAGACCAGAAATATAAAACGTAAATACATATTTTGCTTGGACCATCGGAAAACCATGGGATAAGGAAAACATCGGCACCATCTTGTAAGAGAATCCGAAAATTAACAGTGTAAACCAGCCTGTAATCCCCAGTAATAAATGGGCTTTAAAGATGGATTGATAATATTCCCCAGCAAAACCTGTTTTTAAACAATATATTAGGGTAATCCCTAAGGAAATTGTAATAAATAAACAAACAAGTGCGGAACCTACAAAAGCAGTAAGAATAGTTGGTTTTGCTTGTGTTTTAAGGGTCATAAACATTTGGAATAAGAACATTAAGATCCCAAGCAGCATAAGGATGCCGGGCAGCATCGCATTTTGCGGCGACCAATACAACATCCCTGAAAATGAAACAATTCCAACGGCTGTTACGAAGAATTGAATAAATCCGAATGTTTCATTCCATATTTTAGTTAGGAAAGCAACTGGTACCAATTGATACATCGATCCCATGGCAGCCATTAATGACCAGCCTAAAACTAATAAATGGGCTGAAGACCAGATCACAGGAATTCTAAAAGTCCCTGAAGCTATTAATTGAGCATTGACTAATAGGAGAATTTGCGAAAGTACTAATGCAATTAAACTAAACAAAATAAATGAAAATGGAAGTTTAATATTTGTTTCACTTCCCATATTTTGAGGAAGCATGATCATTCACCCCGCTTACCGGAAGATTTCAATTTTAAAACTTCCGTCACTTTGTTGTTCTGTTCGTTGTTGATAACCCAATTCCTCAAGTTGCTCATAGAGAAACATGGGCCTTCTATCATTAATTATTGTTAATGTTTCATTTTCTCCGAGGGTTTCCAAGGCGGCTAAGGTTCGCATCATTGGTTGTGGCGGTTCTAAACCGCGATTATCTAAAATCATACAATTTCCCCTTCTTCCTTATGCTTTTTTTGTGAAAGTTACTTTCCAATGCTTATGATCAATTTCTTCTTCCTCGTGGGTAAAGCCTTTCGCCTTTAATACCGTGAAGAGTGGTGAGGGTTTAAAAGGGGCATGTAGGATAAAGATATCATTTCCTTTTAGCTCCTTAATTGCCTCCATAATTTTTTGGAAGGGTTCTATTTTATTCTTTAAATCTTCTCTTACATCTAGTTCAATAATTTTCTGTTCCATTGTATTTACATCTCCCTATATATAATTGAAATCTATTTATTAATAGAACAATTCCTGTTGAAGTGCATCCCGGTCGATAAGGTAATACCCCTCCTCGTCGAGTGTAATATAGTTTTTCTTTTTCACTTGATTAATCGTCCTGCTTACCGTTTCTCTTGAGGTACCAATCATATTAGCTAATTCACGATTGGTAAACTGTGTGGTGAGTCTATAACGGCCATCAATCATTTCTCCATTAGATTTACAAAGCCTAACCAGCAGTAAAATAATTTGTTCAAAAGTATTATGAAGTACCTGTGCTTCTAATCTTCCTTGTAAATCTACTATTTTTTCTCCCAATACTTTAAAGAGTTTAATACAAAGTTCTGGATAGGTAATGAGAATTTCTTCAAACTTATCAATCGGAATGATAATGAGATTAGCATCCTCCATTACTTCAGCATGGGCTGGAAAATTGCCCTTTCTGAAAAATCCTGCATGTGGAAACATTTCACCAGGCTCAAGGACGGAAATTAGTTGTTCTTTACCTGATAGGTCTGTTTTGCAAATCTTAATCTTTCCACTATGAATAAAAAACACGCGGTCAAGTGGATCATCCTGCATAAAAACATACATCTTATGTTTATAAAAACGAGTTTGTGCAATCTTCACGATTGGCTTCAGTTCTTCTGCTGACAATTCCTTAAAGATGGGGACAACAGATAATCTATTCACAATGTCTTCTTGCCTCATTAACATCACCTTCGTATTAGTAATTATGATTTAGTTAGATTGTAGCAATGTTTTACAAGTAATAATGTGACCTCCGTCATAGTTAACTAGTTTTTATGAAAATTATTCTCAGTCTAACAGGTGTGTGGCAAATATCACAGGAAAAGGATGAAATGCTTCACTTTGTGTCAGACTTGTGAAAGTTACAATACGTAAGGTAATGAAACACGAAAGGATGAAGGGTTATGGAAATACAACGAGGAACACCACCAAAAAAAGTGGTGAAGGCGAATAAAAATGCATTGCTTAAATCAGTATTAGTGATCACAATATTGCTCAGCTTCACTGTTTTACTAGTTGGGGGATATTGGATTTTTAAAGAACAGGCACCAAGACCTGTCGAAGTAACTAATGAAAAAGGTGAAGTTCTATTTACAAAAGAATCCATCATGGGTGGACAGGCCGTTTTTCAAAAGTACGGATTAATGGATTATGGTACTGTTTTAGGACACGGTTCATATATGGGTCCCGACTATACGGCTGAAGCTTTAAAGCTATATACTGAGGGAATGCAAGACTTTAGGGCAAATGAACAATATAGTAAAGACTATGCTTCTTTAAATGATAATGAAAAATCAGCAATTAAAAATAAAGTAATCAAAGAAATGCGGAAAAACCGTTATGACTCAAGCAGCGATACCATGAAGTTAACAAATGCACAGGCGTTTGGACTTGAAAGAGTTAGAGAGTACTATAAAGAGATATTCACTAAAGGTGACGGCTGGGGATTAAAGCCAAATCTAATTAAAGAAGGCGACATGCCTAAAACAGATCGTGCGTATGTTGCAAAAGGCGACCAAATTACTCAAATATCAGATTTCTTCTTCTGGACTGCCTGGCTTTCAAGTACGGTTCGTGAAGGTGATAAAATTACTTATACGAATAATTGGCCATATTATGAAGACGCGGGCAACCAATTATCCTTTTCAGCCGTTTGGTGGAGCGGGGCAAGCATTACATTATTTGTATTAATGGTAGGAATTATCCTATTCGTGTTCTACCGTTATAATTTTGGAATGCAGGAAGCGTATAAAGAAGGTAATTTCCCGCAGATTGATCTACGAAAAATGCCAGTGACAAGTTCACAAGTGAAAACAGGGAAATACTTCGTGATTGTTGCTGCTTTATTCTTTGTACAATGTATGTTTGGGGCTTTACTAGCTCACTATTATATCGAACCAGATAGTTTCTTCGGAATGAAGTGGATTCATGATATTCTTCCATTTAATATTTCAAAAGGTTACCACCTGCAGCTGGCTATTTTCTGGATAGCTACAGCCTGGCTTGGAATGGGAATTTATGTTGCACCGCTTGTTGGCGGGTATGAACCTAAGAAACAAGGTCTATTAGTAGATATTTTATTCTGGGCACTGGTTGTTCTTGTTGCCGGAAGTATGGTTGGAGAATGGCTTGGTGCAAATGGTTATTTAGGAAACAAGTGGTTCTTATTTGGACATACAGGTTGGGAATATATTGAACTAGGACGTGTTTGGCAGCTCATTCTCATTGTGGGGATGCTTATCTGGCTGTTTATTGTTTATCGTGGAGTCAGGGCAGGTCTTAAGCGAGAAACAGATAAAGGCGGACTCATTCACCTATTATTCTACTCAGCGATTGCTGTACCAGCTTTCTATATTTTTGCCTTATTTATCAACCCAGGTACCAGCTTTACATTTGCCGATTACTGGCGCTGGTGGATTATCCACTTATGGGTAGAAGGTATTTTTGAAGTGTTTGCAGTTGTAGTTATTGGTTTCTTATTGGTTCAACTGGGCCTCGTAACGAAGAAATCTACCGTAAGACAACTTTATTTCCAATTGATCCTTCTCTTGGGCAGCGGGGTAATCGGAATTGGGCACCATTATTACTACAATGGTTCTGCAGAAATTTGGCTGTCTCTCGGCGCTGTATTCTCTGCATTAGAAGTTATTCCGTTAACATTGTTAATCCTTGAAGCTTATGAGCAATACAAAATGATGCGTGAGGGTGGAGTAAATTTCCCTTACAAAGGAACATTCTGGTTCTTAATCTCAGTTGCCATTTGGAACTTAGTCGGTGCAGGTGTGCTTGGCTTCTTAATTAACCTACCTGCTGTCAGCTATTTCGAACATGGACAATTCTTAACCCCAGCACACGGCCATGGTTCGATGATGGGGGTATACGGTATGTTCGCATGTGCAGTACTCCTTTACTCCTTAAGAAATATTGTAAAGCCAGAAGCATGGAATGATAAATGGATTAAAATCAGCTGTATCTTGTTAAACATTGGACTCGCAGGAATGGTGTTCCTATCCTTACTTCCAGTCGGATTCATCCAAATTAAAGAAGCATTTAATCATGGATATGCAGCATCTCGTTCAGCATCTTTCTTACAAAAGGATATTGTTGAAACATTATTAACTTGGCGAGCGGTGCCTGACACCATATTCTTAATTGGCGTAGTGATATTGTTAATATTCTGTATTAAGGCGATCTTTAATTTGAGAAAGCCAACACATAAAGAAGGAGAAAAGCTTCCAGTTAAAGATTTATCAATAGATGAAGAGTAACCATTAAAAATCCGCAAAGGTCAGCTTTGCGGATTTTCTTTGCTCTTTTTCTCAAAACACTCAAAACAATAGATTTCTTTCTCCTCTGTATGGATACCGTTAAAAAAACCATCCAAACAATAAATTTCTTTACTACAGCATGTGCACTTTCCAATGAGTTCCTTCATTGTCATCCCCCGTTTAAGCAAAATCATGTTTTTGGTGTGATGCCTCTCACTAAGTTTTCATACAGGGTTTAATATAATAAAAGAGAAGTTAACAAATTAATAGGAGTGATAATAATGCAAACATACGCAAAAGTTATCAATGTACCAGATTTCCCACCACGTGAGAAACATCCTACCATTTTTAATGGTTTTGACGAACTAGCATCCGGTGAAACGATGATGATTGTCAATGACCACGATCCAAGACCATTGTTATATCAATTCATGATGGAAAGACCGGAGCAATTTTCTTGGGAGTACCTTGAAGAAGGTCCAGAAACTTGGAGGGTAGCTATTGCTAAAAAGTAGTTCCCATAAAAATTAATTTCAATTAAACTTGATTAACTTAACCATTGCTAAATTTTCCAATCTATTTATTTTCCAGGATTCATCCTCTTTTCCCTATATTTCTATTTTACAACAGAATTTCTTTCTGTTGTTTTTTTATTCCGATGGTTTAGCCATTTACCTATTTTTCTGAATAATGTGTTAAAATTTAAATGGGAATCTAAAGGGGGATATGGAATGAATAAGCAGCTACTAGAAAAAGAGTTTTTGGAATACGTGAAAAAGATGTCAGCCTATAATGAAGCATTAGGATTAATATATTGGGATTTAAGAACAGGGGCTCCCAAACAAGGTGTGGAGCGACGGTCTGAAGTGATTGGAATGCTTTCCTCCGAAGTATTTAAAATGTCTACCTCTGAGGAAATGGCTGCATATATAGCAAGTTTAGGAAAACAGCCACTGTCCGAAAGAACTAGAAAAATTCTCGATGAGTGCAAAAAAGATTATGAACGAAATAAAAGAATCCCCGCTGAGGAGTATAAAGAGTTTGTCATTCTCCAATCTAAGGCTGAAAGTGTTTGGGAGGAAGCGAAAGAACATTCAGATTTTGCTCTGTTCAGTCCTTACTTAGAAAAACTGGTTGCTATGACTAAGAAATTCGTAGGTTATTGGGGGCATGAACAAAACAAATACGATGTGTTATTAGATATGTATGAGCCTGGTATGACGATGAATGTATTAGATCAAGTATTTGCGGAACTAAGGGAGAAAATTGTGCCTTTAGTCAAACAAATTTCAGAGTCGTCAAACAAACCTAAAACTGATTTTCTATTTAAAAAATTTCCTAAGGAAAACCAACGTGAATTGAGTTTAAAAATTCTTGAAAAAATGGGTTATAATTTCAAAGCAGGCCGTCTGGATGAAACGGTTCATCCTTTTGCAACAGGATTAAACCCTTGTGATGTCCGTGTGACCACAAATTATAATGAAAACGACTTTCGTACTGCCGTTTTTGGGACGATACATGAAGGTGGTCATGCTTTATATGAACAGAATATTTCCAAATACTTAATTGGTACACCGCTTTGCACGGGTACCTCTATGGGGATTCATGAGTCGCAGTCCCTTTTTTATGAGAATATCCTGGGAAGAAGCTTTTCATTTTGGAAAAATAATTACCAACTGCTGAAGGACTATGCAACTGGACAATTTGACCAAGTGGAAATTGAAGATTTTTATCGTGCTATTAATGAATCGAAACCATCATTCATTAGAATTGAAGCGGACGAACTAACATATCCGCTCCATGTGATAATTCGTTATGAAATTGAAAAAGGGTTATTTAATGATGAAATTGAGGTGAAGGACTTACCAAAGTTATGGAATGATAAGTACGAAGAGTATTTGGGCATTCGTCCTGAAAATGATGCATTGGGTGTGCTGCAGGACGTCCATTGGGCGGGAGGCAGCTTTGGTTATTTCCCTTCCTATGCCTTAGGGTATATGTATGCAGCACAATTTAAGCAGAAAATGGCCGAAGATCTACCGAATTTTAATCAATTAGTCGAAGAGGGGAACCTTATTCCAATCAAAGAATGGCTGACAGCTAATATCCATCGATACGGCAAAATGAAAAAGCCGCTTGAAATCTTACAGGATGTTACCGGAGAGGGGCTAAATCCCCAATATTTAATTGATTATCTATATGAGAAGTTTGGAAAGGTATATAGATTAAATTAATGAGAAAAGACTTCAATCGAAAAGATTGAAGTCTTGTTTCATTATTAATATTTTGCTTTGAGAATTGTCCAGCTCCAGGGAGCTTGCGCTTTTCTTACTTACCATTTACTCCAGGTCTGGAATCCTTTTGAGCCTGGAGGGGAGTTTTGAATAATATCGATAAATGGAATCGTGTAAGCGAAAAGAATTAAGGCTGCGGCAATTCCTAGCCATAATTTCCAGTTTTCAAATACCATTGGTGTTTTTTCCTCAAGATTCTCAGCTACCGCTACAGGGAATTCTTCTTCCCCTTTAGGAGCAAAGAAGGCAAGATTGATGAATATGATAATCATCAGAATAATTCCTAGGAATAAAATTGTTCCACCCACTGCTTGTGCAATTTGATATGGAACCCATTCAGCTGCTTGTTTGGCTCCACCGTAAGTAGAGAAAGCAGAACGTCTTGGTCCGCCTAAAAGGCCTTGGAAATGCATGGCACCCGACATGAAGGCCATTCCAATGAACCATACCCAAGCTTGGATGATACCTAATTTATTCATAGCTTTTGTTAATTTGCGGCCGGTTAAATGTGGAACAAGCCAATAAGAAATCCCAAAGAACGTTAACACAACGGATGTTGCCGCAGTTAAATGGAAGTGACCAGTTACCCAAATGGTGTTATGCACCACTTGGTCCATTTGGTTGGAAGCGTTAATGATCCCACCAGCACCAGCAGGAATAAATGAAGCCATCCCAATAAATGGAACAGTAAACCTAGCGTCATTCCAAGGCAGAACTTTAAACCAGCCAAAAAGGCCTGTTGCTCCTTTTGAGCGACCATATCTTTCAAACGTAGCGAATAACGAGAAAGCAGTCATTAACGATGGAATAATAACCATGAATGTTAAGATAACCTGTAAGAACTTCCAAGCAGGGTCAATCCCTGGCTCTGTTAATTGGTGGTGAAAACCAACCGGAATCGAGAAGAGCAGAAACAAAATAAATGACAAGCGTGCCAATGAATCAGAGAAAATTTTTCCACCGATAATTTTCGGGATAATCGCATACCAGCACATGTACGCAGGTAAAAGCCAGAAATAAACGAGTGGGTGACCAAAATACCAAAATAAAGTCCGACTTACTAATACATCAACAGTATCCACTAATCCAAGAGACCAAGGAAGTAATTGGAACAATACCGTCGCTGCAACGCCCAATGTAGCAATAATCCACATGACAGTATTTATTACAGCCATAAAACTCAATAATGGACTTGGCTGACCTGGATTGTTTTTCCGCCATTTTGCATAGGTCATGATTTGAGCCGAACCATCAATCCAGCTTCCAATTACTACAAACGTTAAACCTAAGTAAAAAATCCAATGTGCTTTTAGTGGTGCATAAAAAGTGTAAAGTACTGAAGCTTCTTTAAGTAAAACCATGGTTGCTGCCATTAAAGTTCCTACTAACATTATCCAAAAACCGATCCAGCCGGTTCGCCGGGCAGCAGTTGAATGACCTCCAGTGGTTCTGCTTACCGCAGCATATTGAAATCCCATAATAAAAAACGTCGTTAAAACCAATCCCATTAACACACCATGGACAGTAAGGATTTGGTAATAATCTATGCCCCATGGAAGCTCCCATTTTCCGGAACGGACAAGGGTTTGTAATAGCCCCATTAAACCTCCAAGTGCAAGAGCA
The DNA here is from genome assembly GCF_042136325.1 of Neobacillus sp. KR4-4. NCBI lineage: Bacteria > Bacillati > Bacillota > Bacilli > Caryophanales > Bacillaceae > Neobacillus > Neobacillus sp. KR4-4. The sequence goes on along the minus strand of NZ_JBHHJU010000004.1, from coordinate 215,923 downwards.
GAGAAGGCAACAAAAAAATGCGCCATTGAAAGCTTTGCATCTCGCGGGTCCACTTTTACTTTCGTTGTTATGGAGTTAGTCATTATTTTTTCACCTCAATCATCGAACTCATTAAATGATGTCCAGCACCACAATATTCATTACAAACAATTAAATATTCTCCTGCTTTATCAAATGTTGTCGTATATTCACTGACATAACCAGGCTCCAGCATCATGTTGATATTTGTTCCCGCAACCTCAAAGCCATGGACGACGTCTTTGGTTGTAGCAATAACTTTCACCTTTGCTCCAAGGGGTACTTCCACTTTTACTGGATTATAGGAGAAAGCCGAAGCAACATAGACTAACTCATAGTCCCAATCTTTCCCTTCAACCTTATGTAATCCCGGTTTATTAAAGGGTTTCGTTTGATCGACCTTATCTACATTAATCGTCGTTAAACAGCTCGGCGGCTTGTTGCCAAGATAGAACGCGCTTACACCTACAGTTGTTAAGAAAACAACCAGAGCGCCAATTCCAAAGGTTAGCCAAATTTTTTCGAATTTATGCATATGCATAATCTTTTCCCCCTTCAATCATTAAAAACGATCAACAAATAAGTAATAGACACTTACCCAAGTAACAACAATAAAAGCTCCTAATAAGAAAACGGACGCTAATGTCCCTTTAAGAGAAGAGCTGTCTTCAATTTCTGTTTTATTGTTTGTTTTAAGTTCCGCCTTCGCCATCCCCCGCACTCCCTTCAGAGTAAAAAATAATTGATTAGTTCTCTTTCATAATACAAAACAATTGTGATGAAAAAATAACAAATATCATAGTTCACGAATTGTTCATTCCTTAGGTATCTACTATGTTAATATTATAAAATTGATATAACAGTGATTTATATCACAATCACCCCAGGGTATTTGTGAATAAAATGTGAACTATCACACTTCCTCTGTGATAAAAGTAATTGAATAATCCTTCATAAACGATAAAAAGATATCTTTTGGAATCAATGTCACACTCTCGAAGTTCGAAAATATGATAATAATAAATCTTATTTTCCTCTAGAAAAGAGTGGATTTTTGTGGAAAAATATTATTGCGAACGATGTCGTCTCTTGTATGACAATGTGGAAATTTGTAAAATTTGTGGAACTTTAGTAAAAAATAAAATTAAGATTGAAGTTCAAAAGCAGCCTGATAAAAATTAGATCAAGAAAAGCATATTACTTGCTTTTCTTTAGGAAGTTAAAATTGGAAAACATTAGCTGATGAACGAAATTAGCATCCATTATATAATTTAAGAGCACAGCAACAACCTTCAAAACGTTTGCTCCCTTATAGAGAAACTTCGGTTTCTCCCTTAAAGGGGGCTTTTTTTTTATGTGCTGACCTATCTGCATAAATATCTTCAAGCTGGAAAAAATACCCTTACATAGCTCGAAGGAGATAAGATATGCCGACGATAATTTCAGTTGCAGAGGTAACGCCGCCATTTGAAGTAAACCAAAATCAAGCATCGGAGTTTGCCCGCGAGCTGTTTTCCGATTCTTTTAAGGACATTGAAAGACTTTTACGCGCCTTTCAAAATGGCCAAATTGTAAAAAGGCATTTTGTAAAAAATATTGATTGGTTTAAAGAAGATAAAACGTTTGAAGAAAAAAATACGGCTTATATTGAGTCAGCGGTTGAACTTGGAAGAGAAGCAATCGAGAAGTGTTTATATAATTCTGATTTCTTAACAAGGGAAATCCCTTATCAGGAGATTGACGCCATTTTTTTTATTTCAACCACCGGAATTGCTACTCCAAGCATCGAAGCGAGAATTATGAACTTACTTCCCTTCCTGCCTCATACTAAAAGGATTCCAATATGGGGACTAGGTTGTGCAGGTGGTGCTGCAGGGTTATCAAGAGCCCGTGAATACTGCCTTGCTTTTCCGAAAGCAAAGGTACTTGTACTCTCTGTGGAACTTTGCAGCTTGACCTTTCAGCGTAATGATCTATCGAAAAGTAATTTCATAGGTACATCCTTATTTGCTGATGGTGTTGCCTGTGCGTTAGTTTGCGGTGATGATTCAAATTATTGTGAATACAGAAAGAAGAAGACTTCACCCTTCATTATTGCAACTCAGTCAACACTTATGCCGGATTCCTTAGATGTGATGGGATGGGATATAAAGAGTAACGGGTTATATGTCGTTTTTTCTCGCGATATTCCTCATATAATTGAAAATTGGTTAAAGCCGAATGTAACGGAGTTTCTAGAAGAAAATCATGTAGAACTTAAAACAATTAAATATTTTATTGCCCATCCAGGTGGAAAAAAGGTAATCGATGCTTATGTAAAATCATTAGAAATTCCTCCCTCTATGACAAAGGTTTCACTTGATGTGCTAAAACAGTTTGGAAATATGTCTTCAGCGACAATCCTTTTTGTGCTGAAGCGATTCATGGAGAAAGAAATTCCAAAAGGTGCCTATGGTCTTGGTACTGCTCTTGGGCCAGGGTTTAGTTCAGAACTGCATTTAATGAGGTGGAGGTAAATGGAAGGATTTCTTGTATTCGAAATCATCATTGGCTTCATTATTTTTCAACGTGTGGTAGAACTTAGTATCGCAAAACGGAATGAAAAATGGATGAAGAACCAAGGTGCTATCGAATTTGGTAAAAAACATTATCGATTGATGGTTTTGATGCATGTACTGTTCTTCATTTGCCTAGTTGCTGAAAAAGTTTATGGGAATAGGGAACTCTCTAATTTTTGGCCGATCCTCTTATCAATTTTCTTATTGATGCAAATCATGAGGATTTGGGTGATTATTTCACTTGGAAGGTATTGGAACACGAAGATAATTGTTTTGCGAGATGCAAAGGTGAGAAAAAAAGGTCCTTATCTTTATATCAGACATCCCAATTATTTTGTGGTTGCGATTGAAATAGCTGTGGTACCTTTATTATTCAACTGCTATATAACGGCGTGTCTCTTTACTATCCTAAATAGCATTATCCTTATAGTTCGGATTACTGAAGAAGAAAAAGCGCTTATGGAACTGACGGAATATGAAGGGATATTTCAGGATTGTAATCGTTTTCTCCCCAAAGTTGTTAAAAAAGTGTGACAATTCGTTTAGGACTATTGAAAATGATTATCACCTATGTTAAAATTTGATTAACAATGAAAATCATTATCAACAACCTTGATAAGGAAGGTGTTACATATGGCTTTTGCTTTAGTTGGCGGAACGGTTATTATTTATGCATTTGTCATGAAGCACGTGTTAAAAAATGTTACCCATTAAAAATAAATATCTACTTTTTTGAGCCAAGGCCGGTAACCTTGGCTTATTGTCGTTTTTGGGAAAAATTTGTTTTAAGAAAAAATGTATCAGGATAGGAAAAGTTTGAATTATCGTATAAAATAAAAAATATTACAAAGTTGTTAAGGGGAATAAGTAATGATAAAAATAGCGAACCAAGAAGAAGCCATCCAGACATTGAAAACGAAAATCATTTCAATATATGAATATTTAATGAATCAAGAGGATTTTGAACATGCAAAAAAAATTAAACAATTAGCCAAAAAGTTAGAGAACAAAGAGTTTCTAATAGCTTTTTGCGGTCATTTTTCTGCAGGGAAATCGACAATGATAAACCAACTAGTGGGTGAAAAATTACTTCCATCGAGTCCAATTCCTACCAGTGCAAACTTGGTGAAAGTAAAAGCAGGGGAAGAATACGCCAAAGTCTTCTTCAAAAATGAAACACCTCGTATATATTTAGCTCCTTATGATTATGAATTAGTAAAGAATTATTGTAAAGACGGCGATCAAATTGAAGAAATCGAAATAAGTCACAGTGATACGGGTCTGCCCGAACATACTGTCATTATGGATACACCTGGCATTGATTCAGCTGACGATGCCCACCGAATTGCAACGGAGTCGGCCATCCATCTTGCTGATTTGATTCTTTACGTAATGGATTATAACCATGTCCAAGCAGAGTTGAATTTTTTATTTACAAAAGAATTGACTGAAGCAGGGAAAGAAGTTTACTTAGTCATAAACCAAATTGATAAACACAATGATGAAGAACTAAGTTTTCTGGAGTTTCAAAACAGTGTGGAAGATTCGTTTGCATCATGGGGGGTTAAACCAGCAAGAATATTTTATACTTCATTGAAGCATGAAACCCATCCCTTCAATGAATTTCACGATCTTCAAGGTTTTATTAGAGAAAAATTGGCCTCTAAAGATCAATTATTAGTTCCATCCATATTTCAATCTTTGAAGAAAATTACACAGGATCATATCCAGCAAAGGCATATATTAGATCAAGAGAATTTGGCACCTATTCTGGCGATTCTAGATGAATTATCAGATGAAGAAAGAAGTACATTGTCCAATGTTGCCGAAGAAGCGGAAAGTAACCTCAAGACATTAAAAGATGGGGTTGCTGGAACTGAAAAGGAATTTGATCATCAAATTGCTCAAATCCTTAAAAACGCCTATCTGATGCCCTTTCCAACCAGAGAATTGGCTGAAAGTTATTTGGAATCATGTCAGCCAGAATTTAAGATAGGATTTTTGTTTTCTAAGCAAAAGACAGCAGAAGAGAAAAAGGTAAGGCTGGATCGTTTCCAGCATGATATTCTTGATAAAACGAAAGCTCAGTTAGAATGGCATGTCCGCGAATTTTTACTGAGCACATTAAAAGAAACAGGACTTGATGAGGGGGAACTGCAGGGATTGGCACAATCTTATTCCATCAATGTTCCCACAAGTCTCTTAACAGAAGCAGTAAAGCCCGGTGCACGAGTATCTGGTGAATATGTATTACATTATACAGAAGATGTGGCCAATGAAATTAAAAAACTGGCACGAATCCAACTCACGACTTTTAAAGAGGAGTTTCTAAAAGCATTAAAGGAACGAACCACCAAATTAATAGGTAAGTATGAACAAGAACTAAAAAGCACGGATCGATATGTTAAGGCATTAACAGAATTAAAAAAATCGCAGCAGAAAATTACCTTGATGGAAACAAAAATCGAAGAGTTATTAACAACGGATGTTGTGCTGCAAGAAGATAGTTATCATCTTTTTGAACAGGATGAAGAAGAATTTGAGGTGGTCATAGCTCAGCCAACAACTAGCACTGATTCAACTGTCACCAAAACTTCTAAGCCTGAACCCTTTGAAAAATCCATATTTAAGGAAACGGAAATAAATTCATCGAAAGACCATTTAATAAAAACCGTAGAACGTCTCAGCCTAACTTCAACATTAATCAAAGACATTCCTGGGTTTCAAAAGCTCTCAACGGAATTAGCGGAAAAAGCAGAAAGACTTGCAAACAAAGGGTTTACCGTCGCATTATTTGGTGCTTTCAGTGCAGGCAAATCATCCTTTGCCAATGCACTTATGGGTGAAAAGGTACTACCTGTTTCACCAAATCCTACCACGGCTGCGATTAATAAAATTAAACCAGTTACGGAAAATCATCCTCATGGCACAGTGCTTGTTAAATTTAAAGATGCATCAGCCATGCTGGAAGATGTTAATCGTTCTTTAAAAGTATTTGAACACCAGGTTGCAGATTTAGAAGGTGCATCCAAGCAAATAGATCAGATCATGCTTCAAACAGGGCAAGAAGGTGGAGTTTTAGAAAAGACCCATTATGCCTTTTTGCAAGCATTTATGAAAGGCCATGCATCATATGGGAATTTGTTAGGAACTGTTCTCGAAACGGATGTTACTGAATTTAGCGAGTTCGTAGCAAAAGAAGAAAAATCTTGCTATGTCGAATGGATCGAGCTCTATTATGATTGCGAGCTAACCCGAAAAGGCATCACACTTGTTGATACACCTGGAGCAGATTCAATCAATGCTCGTCATACCGGTGTAGCCTTTGATTATATTAAAAATTCAGATGCGTGTTTTTTTGTTACTTATTACAACCATGCTTTTTCTAAAGCTGACCGTGAATTCTTAATCCAACTTGGGCGTGTGAAGGAATCATTCCAAATGGATAAAATGTTTTTTATTATCAATGCGATCGATCTTGCTGAGAGTGAGGAAGAGAAGGAAACGGTGATTGATTATGTTGAGGATCAACTTAGCAAATATGGGATAAGAAATCCTCATCTTTATCCTGTGTCTAGTTTATTAGCCTTAAAGGAAAAAACGGATGCTAATCAACAATTAGATTCAGGTCTGAATAAATTTGAACAGGCGTTTTATCGATTCATTACCAATGAATTAACAGAAATGGCTATCTCCTCAGCTAAGAAGGAAGTAACTCGTGTCCATGATTTAATCACTAATCTGATTCAAAGTTCACGCGAAGATCAATCGGTAAAAGAGAAAAAACGGGAGGATATTAGAAACCAGCAAGCGCTAATTCGAGAGTTATTTACTAATCAAACAGTAGGAACTTTACAAAACCGTTTGCATCAAGAAGCAGATGAGCTGGTTTATTACATTAAGAAACGGGTATTTTTACGCTTCGGGGATTTCTTTAGGGAGTCATTTAATCCAAGCTCTCTCAGGGATGATGGACGTAATTTAAAAAAAGTTTTACAAGGTGCGTTGGATGAATTTCTCGAAAGTCTAGGGTTTGATTTTGCTCAAGAAATGAGAGCAACTACTGTACGTATTGAGCGCTTTACTGAAAAGCAGATGACTGATTTCCAATCAAGTCTTATCAGGAACTTACAGGAAATTAATTCAGACCTTTCTTTTTCACCATTTGAAATGGAGCATAAAGAAACAATTGAATTTCCAAATGCCTTTAAAAATGTAAATAAACAAGTATTTACGAAAGCAATGTCTTATTTTAAAAATCCAAAATCCTTCTTTGAAAAAAATGAAAAGAAACAAATGAGTGATGAGCTTAATCAAGTGTTAGATATACCTGCAGAGGAATATTTAGCAGAAGAAGCGAAACGATTAAATAGTCACTATAGCGATGAAATCACAAAGGAATTCGATCGTCTACTAAAAGAAATGAACGCGCAAGTAAATGATTTTTATTTGAGTCATCTTTCGGCTTTAGACGGTGGAATCCCCATTGAATTTTTAAAGGATATCCAAACAAAGCTGGCATAGTAGTTCTAAGTTTAAATATCAAAATCGAGGAGGACGCTCTAGTGAAATATATTAAAGATCAGGAATGGGTCTTGAAAAGCTTAAATGAGAATCATGTCAGGATCATCGATTGCCGGTTTTCATTAGCCGAACCAGAAAAAGGCAAGCAAGAATACTTACAAGACCATATTCCAGGAGCAGTGTTCTTTGATTTAGAAAAAGACCTGTCCAGTCCTAAACAAACCTATGGCGGCAGGCATCCAATGCCAGTACTAGAAGAATTTATCCCCAAACTTGAGAATGCAGGGATTGAAGAAAACAAACTTGTAGTGGCCTATGATAATGGTGAAGGAGCGTATGCTGCCCGTTTTAGCTGGATGCTTCAATACCTCGGTCATGAAAATGTCTATGTGCTTGATGGTGGATATAAAGCTTGGGTAGAAGCATCTTATCCTGTAACCAAGGAAATTCCTGTCTTTGGAAAAACTGAATTCCATTTCCGGGTTCAACCTGAATTGCTGGCAACAACGGAAGAGGTAAGAGAAGTAGTTGAAAAACAGTTAACCAATAAAATCTTAATCGATTCGCGGGAAGAAAAACGATTTTTAGGTATAGAAGAACCAATTGATAAAAAAGCTGGGCATATTCCTGGAGCAATCAATATGCCATGGATGGAAGGATTAAGTGACAGTCATTATAAGCCTGTTGAGAAACAGAACCAAAGGTTCGAAAATCTCGACCATTCTAAGGAAATAATTGTATATTGTGGATCAGGAGTAACAGCTGCCCCTAATTACTTGGCTTTAAGAGAAGCTGGTTTTGAGAAAGTAAAGCTATATGTAGGAAGTTTTAGTGATTGGATCTCATATGAGGATAATAAGATAGAATAATATTTTGGGGCAACTTATGTTATAATGGAAATCGTGTTGTTTTTAAACACCCAAATAAGGAGGTCCAAAATGACGAATCAAAAACCTTCACTGATGCTTGTTGATGGAATGGCCTTGCTATTCCGTGCTTTTTACGCTACCGCAGTTACTGGACAATTTATGATAAATTCAAAAGGAACACCCACGAATGGAATTCATGGCTTTGTGAAGCATTTATTCACAGCTGTAAATTCTTTCAAGCCCACACATCTTGCAGTTTGTTGGGATATGGGAAGTAAGACCTTCCGTACTGAATTGTTTTCTGATTATAAAGGGAATCGTGGAGAAGCTCCGGTTGAGCTTATTCCGCAGTTTGATTTAGTAAAAGAGGTGGTGGCCTCTTTTGATATCCCAAATATCGGACTAGCTGGATACGAAGCCGATGATTGCATTGGAACCATTGCCAATCAATCGAAAGAATATGCACATGTCTCGATTTTAACGGGTGATCAGGATATGCTTCAGCTGCTTGATGACAGTATTTCCGTAATCTTGTTGAAAAAGGGCTATGGGAATTATCTTGTTCATACGCCAGAAACCTTTTTGGAAGAGAAGGGGATTACTCCTCGGCAAATGATCGATTTAAAAGCTCTAATGGGTGATACTAGTGATAATTATCCTGGTGTAAGAGGGATAGGAGAAAAGACAGCTCTAAAGCTCTTAAAGGAGTTCGAACATGTTGAAGGTATTATCTCCAATTTAGATCGCTTGTCCAAATCAAATAAGACTAAAATTGAACAGGATTTAGAAATGCTCCATTTATCGAGAATACTTGCAGAAATAAAATGTGATGTTCCCGTAAATTGTGCCTTAGATGAGGCGGGCTTAAGAATTGAAAAAGAAAAAGCATTGAATAAGTTAATGGAATTAGAACTTCGTGGATTGCAGCGCCTACTGCCAATAGACGAAGTGTTTGTTTCCTGAAAAAATGAGGTTGTCCATTTGAGACGACCTCATTTTTTTTTAGATTAGTGGATAAGGTATGCCGGAATTTCCGCTTTTTATTTTGTATTTTTCTTTTTAGCGGCATTTTCTAATTTGCTTTTCGGTTCTTCGGCAAACTCGGCATCTTGACCATATCCTTGAGGATTAACCCCTGGTGCTTTCACGCCGCGATTGGCTTGACCATTTTTACCCATAATCGTTCACCTCCCACTTTTTTAGTATTTCCTGTTGGAATAATAAAACTCAGGAATTCGAACAATAGTAGCAGGGGTGATTTGATGAACAAAGGTGTTTATTTAGCGCTTTTTAGCATCGGACTAGCACAGGGAATAAAAATTCCGATTCACTATATAAAAGAGAAAGAATGGCGCCCTGAACTATTCTTTGGAACTGGCGGGATGCCTAGCTCGCATTCAGCCGGGGTTTCTACTTTAACAACCTATATTGCCATGCAGCGTGGTCTGCCAACCTTTGATTTTGCCCTTTCCCTTATATACGGATTAATTGTCATGTATGATGCACAAGGGGTTAGAAGGCAAACAGGTGAGTTAACCTTAAAGGTTAATTCCATGAATGAATTAATTGAAAAAATTCATAAAGAGGAAAGCGTTGAATTTAAACAGGACTCTCCAAAAAAGTTAAAAGAGATGTTAGGTCATGAACCGGAAGAGGTTGTTGGCGGAGCCATCCTAGGTGTTTTGGTGGGAGTCATTGGTCACTTATGTACAAAAAAGAATAGAAAATTATCAAAATTTAAGTTAAGATTTTAAAGGGATGTTCAGAGTTTGTTGGGAGAGGGATGGCAAAGTCAGTGGGAACAGTCGAAGATTATTTGCATCACCTGAAAGGAAAGGGTTTTCAATTCCAAGAGGATGCAATTGGGTTTATTTTCTTTGGGAAGCACTATACAAACGCTTCAGATGAAATGATCAATACGGCCATTGAGATGACTCTTAAAGCACAAAGAAGTTTTGATGGAAGTTTTTACGTATCATTATTGGAAACCTTAATTTCAAACAAAATCAGCACTAGAAAAGAAGCGATTCAATTTGTTAAAGAAAAGGAACTATTAGCGATATAAACATGAGAAAACTCCCTTTTTAAAGGGGAGTTTTTTCATGAAACTTTATCTTCAATACTCTTACTTCTTTTAAGGAAAGTAATTTTTTGGGTGGGGAGTTCAGCAAATATCATGCCTGCAAATATTAGGAAACAGCCTATTAAAGCACTATAGGATAGTCGTTCTTGTGCCCAATAAAACCCTGTAATCGCAGCAAACACTGGCTCCATTGCAAAAATCAAGGCTACCCTTGTTGCTGAGGTATACTTTTGGAAATTGGTCTGAATTAAAAAGGCAAGCGCAGTCGCGAACAAGCTCGTGATGATTAAGGCAATAAGCACCTCTTGTCTAAATAGTATTTCGGGATTAAAAGACTTCCTCCAATCTTCAAAAAGGAAGGAGGATACGATTGAAAGAAAAGCTACAGTTGTAATTTGGATAATCGTTAACAGCAGTGTTGGATATTTATTGCTAAATTTACCAGTATAAATAATTTGAAGCGCGAAACTGATCGCACAAATGAAGACAAAGCCATCTCCCTTATTCAATGCAATTACATCAGTCATTGTCAGCAGAAATAAGCCAATCGTTGCTGTCAGCACACCGAAAACAGCATTTCTGGTGGGATACTGCTTTAATAACAGCATCGAAAATAATGGGACGAGGACAACGCTTAGCCCTGTTATAAATCCTGCTTTAGAAGAAGTAGTATATAATAGCCCGATGGTTTGGGTAGCATACCCAAGAAATAACCAAAATCCGATGAAAACACCGGATAAAAGTAACTTTCTATCCAATTTTTTTAACTGCTCTTTGTCAAATAGGAAAAGGCAGAGAATTAATATTATGGCTGCAGCAAGAAAGCGAATGCCATTAAAGGAAAATGGTTCAAGGAAATCAATAGCATTTTGAACTAATACAAACGTTGTACCCCAAATAATGGTGACAAGGAGCAAACTTAAATCAGCAAATAAAGGTTTTTTCATGAGTTTCATTGCTCCTCGGGAAGATTTTTTGGAATTGCCTGCCGTGCTAATTCATCTGCAACTTTATTTTCAGCACTCGGAATCCATTTCATAAAAAATAAAGGAATTTGTTTGGATAAAAGTAATGCGTGTTCAAGTAATGGTGTATAAAGCTTATTTTTAACAAACTCTTTTTCAACTGCCTGATTAACTAATTGGGAATCCGTTCGAAAAGACAAAACGGAATCCTGAAACCCTTTTTCTAAACATATTTCTAATGCTTTAATAAATGCATGATATTCTGCTTCATGATTTGACATGTTTCCAAGGGGAATGGAATATTTTTCAGTAATGCCATTTCCTTTAATAAAAATCCCGGCTCCGCTTGGTCCAGGATTTCCAGCACTTGCCCCGTCAATATAAACTTCAATCAATTTTGTTTCCTCCATATGTGTACTAATGAAAGTTTATCATATTTCTTTTAAGGCAGAAAATATTTATTCTTATAACAACTATGAAGAAGTGGGTATGATAAGAATATATCAGAATAGGTTAGGATGAAGTGGTAAAATTGCCGAATAGGAATCGATTATTTTAAATGCCATTGAATTCTTTAAAGAAAGGTTGAAGACATTGAAATATCGGTTAGAGTGGATGTATAAAACAAAAACTAATGAAAAGGTACAGTTTTCCTCTGAATTGGTATCAGGTGAAACAGCGATACAAATCGGCGAAGAGCTTGAAAGTACTGGCAAAGTATTGGATTTGTTTTTTTATGATGAGAAAGGCACCTCTTGGATCTTAAAGGAAATGAAAAAGTTGATGACTGAAATTGAAGAAGATCCACACGAAATAACCGTTTACTTTGACGGGGGTTTTCAAAAGGAAACAAATCAAGCAGGTCTTGGTGCAGTTATATTTTTTAAACAGGGAAGGAAGAAATATCGTATTCGAGCGAATGAACGAATTGATGAATTAGAGACAAACAATGAAGCAGAATATGCTGCTTTTTATTATGCCTTGAATATTTTAGAAGATTTAGGGGTACATCATCTATCTTGTGAATTTAAAGGGGACTCCCAGGTTGTGTTAAAACAATTAGAAGGGGAGTGGCCATGCTATGAAGATACACTTAACAGCTGGCTTGACCGAATTGAGGGGAAAATTAAAGAGTTAGGTTTAATCCCAAAATATACGACGATTAATAGAAAAGATAATAAAGAGGCAGATAAACTGGCAACACAAGCATTAGCGGGAAAAGAAATATTTGCAAAAACATTAATTCTTTAGGAAATGGGTGGGAAACTGTTGTGAAGGAAATCAACAGAAGAGAATTATTGAGTCATGTCGAATCTTTAATGGCTCATTACTGTGAAGGCTGCTTTTTACATCAACATATGAAAAAAGAAGGCGGGCGAAGATCAGCACACCGGTTTTGCATTTCCCAGTGTACAATAGGAGAACAACTCCAGGCGTTTGGGAAAAAATTAAGTTAATTCAATCACATAATTCCTGCAAAAATATAAAGGCTGACGATATTCGTCAGCCCAAATTGGTTAATTTAGATTATAGTTTTACAACGTTAGCTGCTTGTGGTCCACGGTTTCCTTCAACGATTTCAAAAGAAACTTCTTGGCCTTCTTCTAAAGATTTGAAGCCTTCGCCAGTGATAGCGCTGAAGTGTACGAATACATCGTCGCCGCCTTCTACTTCAATAAAACCAAAACCTTTTTCATTGTTAAACCATTTAACTTTACCGTTTTGCATTTACTTCTTCCTCCTAAGCCTTTCAAGCCACCCTTATGGTGCCAAAGATAAATATTATCATGTAGACAATCTGCACTAGTAAAATAATGCATATAGTAGATACATGATGCTTTAAATATACAATATTGAAAATTTACAGTCAAGGAAGGACTTAGGTTTTTTAGTGTATTTTTCATAGATTCTATGAAATTATTTAGATAATCGTTAGCAGGCACTAACATAAAACTACTTTTGCATCATATGTTTAAATAACCAATATACATGCAGGAGGCAGATACCATGTACCGATTTTCTATTGAAGGTGCGGAATGGATATTAAGATTTTCACCGCAAGTTTATATTGATTCAGTCGAAAAACAGGCGATATTAATGGCTCTGCTTCATATCGGTGCTGATTTAAGTAAATATTCTCATGGAAGTGCCTTTATCATTTTTACGAAAAAAGTTGGTGCGATAGTTTTCGAAGTTGAGAGAATTCCATCTTTAATATTAACAGTTTCAAATATTATCCCTGATGACAACTGGTATGATCATCCAAAGATTACCACGTTAAAACAAATAATGTAATGATAAGTTCATCCAGGGTGGCCATAAAAATGGCCATCCTTTTATTTATTCTCCAGCCGGCGCATTTGTCGTCATTTTGTCAAGGAAAATAATGGATGCCCAGTATTTTATCTCTTTACTAACGATGGATTTAATGGGTAAAATGGACTTCGGGATGCTTGTAAAAAAGGAGCAATCACATGAAATTAATTATTGCCGAAAAGCCGGATCAAGGTTCGACCTTAGCATCAATCTTTAAACATAAAAAACAAAATGGTTTTATTGAAATTTTTTCAAATGATGTTTTTCCAGAGGGAGCCTATGTCACTTGGGCCATTGGACATATATGCCAATTAGTTTCGCCTGAAAAATATCAACAAGGCTGGAAAAAATGGTCTTTAGATCATTTGCCAATGATCCCCGAACAGTTTGAATACGAGGTAACGAAGGATAAGGCAAAACAATTTGCCATCATTAAGAAATTGGTCTCTGACCCAAGGGTTACTGAAATTATTCATGCGGGTGATGCCGGGCGCGAGGGTGAGCTAATTATCCGCAATATCCTCAGGCTGACCAAATGTAACAAACCTATGAAAAGGCTGTGGATTTCTTCGTTAACCGCCAACAGTATTCGAGAAGGTTTTCAGAAGCTCTTGGATGAACAACAGACAAGGAGTTTATATTTTGAAGCCTATACCAGGGCTTGTGCTGACTGGGTGGTAGGTATGAATGCTTCACGGCTCTATAGCCTCTTATTGCAAAAACAAGGATTTTCCGATGTGTTTTCAGTTGGGCGAGTGCAAACCCCAACCTTAGCGTTAATTGTTAAAAGAGAACTAGAAATAGAGAACTTTAAGTCTGAACCTTTTTGGGAGGTTCTAGCACATTTTAATATGGACGGAAAAAAGTACACGGGAAAATGGCAGAATGATGGCGAAACTCGAGTAAACAAAAAAGAGTTAGCAGAAAAAGTTGCGGCTTTTTGTAAGAATAAACCCGCTGAGGTTAGTGAGGTTCAATCAGAAAGAAAAGAATTTCTCCCTCCACTCTTATACAATCTTTCGGCTCTCCAAGCTGAAGCGAATAAACGGTATAAGTTTTCTCCAAAGAAAACTCTCGATGTTATGCAAAAGCTCTATCAAAAAGGAAATGTTTCATACCCTCGTTCCGATTCACGGTATGTAACGAAAGAGGAAGCTAATACTTTCCCAGATATCTTAAACAAATTAAGTCATTTGAAAGATTACGCAAGCTTCTTTCCTTTGCCAATAGAATCGATTTCAGAAAACAAACGCTATGTAAATGAAAAAAAGGTCACGGACCACTATGCAATTATTCCAACGGAACAAATCCCAATTGTGGAACGGCTTACTCCGGATGAAAAGAAAATTTATGATTTAGTCGTAACAAGTTTAATAGTTGCACATTACAATAAGGCGATTGCGGAGTATACTACTGTAACAACATTAGTAGATAGCAGGGCGGCATTTATCTCAAAAGGAAAGGTACAAATTGAAGAAGGCTGGCGAAAGGTACTGAAACCAAAAGATAATGATGATGAGCCTGCACTGCCAAAGTTAACAGAAGGTGAGCAAGGTAAAACAGATAAAGTGGAAGTGAAAGAAAGTAAAACTCAGCCTCCAAAACGTTATACCGAAGGTCAATTGATTACGTTAATGAAAACAGCAGGTAAGCATATTGATGATAAGGAACTTGAAAAAATTCTCACTAAAACGGAGGGTCTTGGCACGGAAGCGACGAGAGCAGGCATCATTACGATGCTAAAGGATCGCTTATATATTGAGGTCAACAAAAATTTAGTCTATGCCACAGCAAAGGCCAAAATCTTGATTGAAGCCATCGGCAAGGAGATTTTAGCTTCGCCAGAGATGACCGCCAAGTGGGAACAGAAATTGAAGGAAATTTCCGAAGGATCTGCTGCGCCAAAACATTTCATGGAGCAAACGAAAAAGATGGTTTTTCATTTAATTTCGTCTAGTATAGATCAAGCGGCAAATTGGTCGTTTTCGGATGAAATGCGTGAAAATTTTGCACCAGGGAAGCAAAAGGGAAGAAAACAGTCATATACCAAACTAGGGCCTTGTAAAAAATGTGAGGGGTCTATGGTGGACAAGGGCAGTTTTTACGGCTGTTCCAATTACCAAAAAAATCATTGTGATTTTACTATATCTAAGAAGATTTTAGGTAAAAACATTACGCAAAAGAATATTAAGCTTCTTTTATCAGAAGGGAAAACAGAGCCGATTGAAGGGTTTGTTAATAAAGATAAAACTTTTAATGCCCGGCTTTATATAGACGAATCTGAAAAAAAGGTCAAATTTTTATTTGAACAAACGCCTCAAAATAAGGAAGTAATTATAGATAATTGATAAAGAGCCTTGTCACTATTTTTTTCTTATAGTACACTTTTAGTTGAGTAATTTTTTTGGAGGGTATGGGATGCCAACACCAAGTATGGAAGATTATATTGAACAAATATATATATTGATTGAAGAAAAAGGATACGCTCGGGTTTCAGATATTGCCGAAGCGCTGTCTGTACATCCCTCCTCAGTAACGAAAATGGTGCAAAAGCTTGATAAAGATGAGTACTTAGTTTATGAAAAATATAGAGGTCTTGTGTTAACAACAAAGGGTAAAAAGATTGGTAAACGCCTTGTCTTTAGACATGATTTGCTAGAACAATTCCTAAAAATCATTGGTGTAAAAGATGAAAATATTTATAACGATGTCGAAGGGATTGAGCACCATTTAAGTTGGGATTCCATCGATCGGATCGGTGACTTGGTTCAATTTTTTGAAGAGGATCAAAAGCGAATTGATGCATTAAATGAAATTCAAAAACAGAATGAAAATGAATAATAAAGCACCTAGCGGAATTACGCTAGGTGCTTTTAATATAAATCAGGGAATTGGTCAAAAGATTGGCTGCTCTCTGGTATTAAAGACATTTTCCCGTGTTCCTCAATCGCCTGGACCCCTTGGATTAGACCCTCTTCGGCCTCTTGTAACGCTTTTCGATACGAGATGATTCGACCCTCAGAAGTAACGAAGTTAATAATATCACCATTGTAATTGCGATGAAGTGCGACGATTGATTCCATCAAAACTCTCCCTTTTAGCTATTTTTTGGTGCTCTTACTTTTTCTATATTCTTTCTATTTTTACAAAAAATAAACTAAAAAAAGCATCGGAGGTTTAATTTCCGATGCTTTCTATTAACCCCAAAAAAAAGGAGTTTCTTGGTAGACATAATAATTGAGCCAGTTTGAAAAGAATAAGTGGCCATGGGACCGCCAGCGATTTATAGGAGGTTGCGTTGGATCATTATTTGGGAAGTAGTTTTCGGGAATATGGATTTCAAGCCCCTTCTTCACATCCCTTTCGTACTCCTGGGCAAGAGAATCTGATTCATATTCTAAATGTCCGGTAATCATCACATGCTTTCTGTCTTGCGATGCAATTAATAGGGCTCCTGCATCATCGGAAGCAGCTAATAATTTTAATTGTGAATTCTTTTTAATTGCTTCAATCGAAACATCTGTATAACGAGAATGTGGCGCGTAAAACTGATCATCAAAACCACGCAGCAAAATATCATTTTGTTCAAAAATCCGGTGGGCATAAATGCCGGAGCATTTTCTTTGTAATTCAAATTTCCCAATTCCGTAATGATAATGCAGTGCAGCTTGGGCTCCCCAACAAATATGTAGCGTCGAAGTGACATTTTCATTGGCCCAATCCATTATTTCTGTTAACTCTGACCAATATTTCACTTGATCAAATTCTAACAGCTCCACCGGGGCACCAGTAATAATCATCCCGTCAAATTTCAGGTTCTTCACTTGTGAAAAGGTCGTGTAAAATTGTTCGAGATGCTGTTTACTCGTATGGGTGGATTCATAAGAATTCGTTTTTAAAAAGTTTACATTTACTTGTAAGGGTGAGTTTCCTAATAATCGTAAAAGCTGTGTTTCTGCTCTTTCTTTTTCAGGCATTAAATTCAGAATAAGTATATTTAACGGTCGGATATCCTGAGTAATTGCACGTTCATTGTCCATGATGAAGATATTTTCTGTTTCAAGAATTTCCCTTGCTGGGAGAAGTTTTGGAATGTTAATTGGCAAGTGACCATCCCCTTTTTCTGGTTTAATTTCAGGTGTTTTACTTCATACTACATCCATTAATATAACTACTATATACGACAAAATGTCAATGAATATTTAAAATATTTAATAATAATATTATAAACATTATTGTAATTTCAGAAAAGATAATAATTTGTTCATAATTGGCAATCGGATTGAAAGCGCTTTTTTGATACAATGAAACCGTAGGTCAATTCTAATGCTGAATGCGGGGGATAAAGGTGGTATTAAATACAATAGTGAAATCAGACATTGAAATTGCACAAGACTCAAAGATGAGACCGATTGTTGAAATTGCCGAAAAAATTGGTCTAGAAGAGGATGATTTAGAGCTCTTTGGTAAATATAAGGCCAAAATTTCTAACGAAGCTCTTGCTAAACTGAGTACAAAGGAAAGTGGGAAAATCATCCTTGTCACTTCTATTAATCCAACACCGGCTGGCGAAGGAAAGTCGACCGTGACGGTTGGGCTAGCCGATGCTTTTAATAAGATTGGTAAAAAAACAATGATTGCCATAAGAGAGCCTTCCCTAGGTCCTACAATGGGTATTAAAGGCGGTGCGACTGGTGGTGGGTACTCACAAGTACTGCCAATGGAAGATATCAATTTACACTTTACTGGAGATCTTCATGCGATAACGACTGCAAACAATGCCCTCGCAGCATTAATCGACAATCATCTCCAACAAGGTAACGAACTTAACATTGATCAACGTAGAATTGTCTGGAAACGGGCGGTTGATTTAAATGACAGAGCCTTAAGAAAAGTAATCATCGGACTTGGCGGTCCTCTTCAAGGAGTGCCGCGGGAAGATGGTTTTGATATTACGGTCGCATCAGAAATTATGGCGGTTCTATGTTTAGCTGCAGACTTAAAAGATTTAAAGTTACGGTTATCACGGATGGTGGTTGCTTATAATTTTGATAAGAATCCGGTGACTGTTGGAGACCTAGGGGTTGAAGGTGCATTAACATTATTGTTGAAAGATGCGGTTAAACCCAACCTTGTACAAACAATTGAACACACGCCAGCACTAATTCATGGCGGTCCATTTGCTAATATCGCCCATGGATGTAACAGTGTAATTGCTACAACCACAGCAGCGAAATTAGCGGATTATGTTATTACAGAAGCAGGGTTTGGTGCTGATTTAGGCGCAGAGAAATTTTTACATATAAAATCGAGAAGTGCGGGTATTAAACCGGAAGCTGTTGTTATTGTTGCAACGATTCGTGCCTTGAAAATGCATGGTGGTGTAGCGAAGAGCGAGTTAGCAAATGAAAATATTCCATCATTAACGCTGGGCTTTGCGAACCTAAAGAAACACATTGAGACCATTCAGAGCTTTGGATTACCAGTTGTTGTGGCCGCTAACCAATTCATCACGGATACCAAGCAGGAGGTAGAAACATTACTTGAGTGGTGTAAAAGGGAAAATGTTCCTGTTGCCTTAACTGAAGTGTGGGAAAAAGGTGGAGCAGGCGGGATTGATTTAGCTAATACGCTTTTAGCTGTCATGGACAAGGAAAAAAATAACTTTAAACCGCTATATGACTTATCTGATCCGATCGAGAAAAAAGTTCGAACGATTGTTCAAAAAGTTTATGGCGGAAGCGATGTTGAATTTTCATCAAAAGCAAAAAAACAGTTAATTGATTTTGAAAAGTTTGGCTGGTCCCATTTGGCCGTTTGTATGGCGAAATCTCAGTATTCTTTATCTGATGATCCATCAAAGTTAGGCAGGCCATCGGATTTCAGTGTGACAGTCAGGGAATTTAAACCTTCAATTGGGGCCGGATTTATTGTTGCCTTAACAGGAGATGTCATGACGATGCCAGGTTTGCCAAAAAAACCTGCAGCTTTAAATATGGATGTCGATGAAAACGGGAATGCAATCGGGTTATTTTAAGAGGAGAGTCGAAAGTTTATGTTTGATCCAACCGCATTTGATAATATGAAAGTAGTGATTGAAGGGGCTCTTTATGATCTGGATATTAGTGGAGAAATCGTTATTACCGATCGAAACGATTCCATTAATATGGCTAAAATGTCGCGAAGATTTGACATGACATTTCGATTACCCGAAAAAAAGGTAAAAGCAACAATTGAACTGAAATCAGGTCTTTTTAATTTAGCAGCCGAGCTTTTACCATCTATACAATCAGAGGAGCAGGCAGGATGTATGTTAAGTCTGAAATTTATTGCAGCCAAAGAGGAATTGGACTTAGACTATTCCGCACTCAAAGCCCTTCTATTGGATATTTGGGGACCGACCAGAATAATAAATCAAAATGTTCTCTATGACCCGTTAAGTATTGACCCAGCTCATTCTCTTATAATAACGATTGAATTTGACAGACTGATTCATGAAGACCAAATTGAGGACTTAGTCGAAATGACGGAGTTTATTATCACAACGCTAAAGAGACTAAACGAGGAAATTAGTTGAAAATCCAAAACCAGCTTTTTATATTGGAAGCTGGTTTTGTTATTGTTCCTATAATATTTACAATATTCTAATTTTTATGTACGATTAATTTACATACTTATTTAAAATGATTAAAAAGGGGAGATGACGTTGGTCAAAACGGCATGGGTTACAGATAGCACTGCCTATTTAGACGATGAATTAAGAAATCATCCGGATTTATATACAATACCCTTAACAATTTTACTTGATGGAGAGGAATATTCAGATGGGATTGACTTAACATCTGCCCAATTATTTGATCGCTTAAAGCAGCTTAAAAATCCTCCAAAAACATCACAGCCTTCTATTGGGGCATTTCAGGCACTATACGAAAAATTGTCAGCGGATTATGATCATGTGGTTGCCGTACTTTTATCTGGAAAGTTAAGTGGTACGGTATCTTCAAGTGAGCAGGCAGCAAAATTGGTAGATATTCCGGTTACCACGTTAGATTCTAACATTCTTACTTATCCGATGACTGCCTTGCTTAAAAAGGGAATAGCCTTACTAGAAGCTGGTGCTAGTCTTGAATCGGTAGTCGATCAACTTGAAACAATTAAGAAAACGAACGAGACATATGTGCTTGTAGGCAGTTTAGAACAACTCCACCGAAGTGGCAGAATGTCAGGCTTGAAATTCTTTCTTGGCAGTATGCTTAATGTTAAACCAATTATATCCATCGTAGACGGAGCATTAAATGTAAAAGAAAAAGCAAGAAGCGAGAAAAAGGCGAAAGAGAAAATATTGGATTATTTACGATCATCCTATCAGCAGCATCACTTTAAAGAAGTATATATTTTATATGGATTACATGAGGAACAGGCTTCCAATTGGGAAAATGAAATCAAAAAGGAATTTCCTGAATTAGAGATAGTACATTGCCCCTTAGGAGCGGTAATCGGTGTACATGCAGGTGAAAATACGCTGGGGATTAGCTGGCACAATGGGTTGAAATAACTTTTTCTTGAACGGAGCATACTAATTTTGCATTTAATTTTAAATGAGAGGAAGATGCACAATTAGTAAGCAGGGTAGACAAAATGCGAATCAAACAAGAGAGCAAATTGAAAAACAAGACAAACGAAATGATATCGAACTCGGCAGTGAATTTCAGATTGGTAATACCAAATCGCAAAGTCAGAAAAAAAGTGGACGTCAAGCAAATAAAAAATAATCCCGTTTCTTCGGGGTTATTTTTTATTTGTTTTTCATGATAAAATAGCAAGGGTGAAAGTGGGTGTTCGAGAAAATGAAAAACCAAATGATAGAACAAACAGAAAATTATGTCCGCAATGAATTAGGGGAAGATGCTACTGGCCATGATTGGTTTCATGTGGACCGTGTTCGAAGAAATGCCCTACATATTTGCAAGGAAGAAACGGCAGGAAATCCGTTCATTATTGAAATGGCGGCCCTCCTCCATGACATATCAGATGAAAAGCTTAATGAAAGCTGTGAAAAAGGGGAAGAAAAACTGGAATCCTTTTTACAAACCTTACCGCTGACAGATAATGATAAAAGACATATAAAACAAATTATCGCAACGATTTCCTTTAAGGGTGGACAAACGACAACACTGTCCACGATTGAAGCAAAAATTGTTCAGGATGCTGACCGTTTAGATGCGATTGGAGCCATTGGGATTGCTAGGGCGTTTGCCTACGGCGGCAAAAAAGGGCAATCCATCTATGACCCGAGCATTTCAGTAAGAAATGAAATGACGGTAGAAGAGTATCGAAAAGGGAAATCAACAAGTGTTCATCATTTTTACGAAAAACTGCTTAAATTGAAAGACTTACTAAATACAGATACGGCACGAAAAATGGCAGAAAGTCGTCAACAAATGATGGTCACATTTTTAGGACAATTTTACCAAGAATGGGATGGACAAGTATGAAAATGCTCACAGTTGAAAATGTTTCAAAAACATATGGGGAAAAACAACTCTTTAATTCTATTTCCTTTACAATTGGGGAAAAAGAACGCGTCGGTTTAATCGGGGTCAATGGGACCGGTAAATCATCACTTTTAAAAATTATTGCGGGACTAGATACACCGGACGAAGGTAAACTCATCACGAGCAAAGATTATTCAATCACATTTTTAAACCAGCAACCGGAATTAGATGGGGATAAAACCGTCCTTGAACAAGTCTTTGCCGGGGAAGCACCCATCTTAAAACTGATGCGCTCCTATGAAAAAACTTTATTGGACCTTTCCGCTTCACCAAATGACACAAAAGTGCAAGAAGACCTTTTTCGTTTGCAAAAGCAGATGGATGCACTAAATGCCTGGGATGCGAGCACGAATGCCAAATCAATATTAATGAAATTAGGAATAGAAGATTTTACAAAAAGAATTGGTGAGATGTCCGGTGGTCAGAAGAAGCGTGTCGCATTAGCACAAGTTTTGATTGCTGAACCAGATTTACTTATTTTAGATGAACCAACCAACCATCTAGATTTTGATTCAGTGAAGTGGCTGGAAGAGTACTTAAGTAGATATAGCGGGTCGATTTTGCTTGTCACACATGACCGTTACTTTCTGGACCGAGTGGCCAATCGAATGTTTGAATTAGATGGCGGGGAAATATATAGTTATAAAGGCAATTATGCGGCCTTTCTAGAGGCAAAAGCGATTCGTGAAGAGAATGAGGCTGCGACTTTTGAAAAAAGAAAAAATCTTTTCAGAAGAGAACTTGAGTGGATCAGGCGCGGTGCAAAAGCAAGAACAACAAAACAAAAGGCCAGAATTCAACGATTCGAAGAGCTCGATGATAAGGTTTCAAGTGGAAAGCCAACCGCTGAGAAACTTGATATCACTTTAAATGGCAGCCGATTAGGCAAACAGGTTTTCGAATTGAAGGATGCATCCAAGCGATTTGGACCAAAAACGATCTTACATCACTTTGATTTGCTTGTGAAGCCTGGGGATCGAATAGGTATTATCGGGAAAAATGGGACAGGTAAATCAACACTGTTAAATATTCTTGCTAAACAAATCCCGCTGGATGAAGGGGAATTCGTCATGGGGCAGACGGTGAAAATCGCTTATTATACCCAAGAAAGTGAAGATATGGATGAAAATAAGCGGATGATTGAATACATTAAAGAGACAGCCGAAGTAGTAAATACCTCGGATGGGAAAACAATCTCAGCGGCCCAAATGCTCGAACGCTTTTTGTTTCCGCCATTTACGCACGGAACACCAATCCGCAAGTTATCGGGTGGAGAAAAACGACGTTTGTACTTATTGAAAATACTAATGACAGCACCAAATGTGCTTCTATTGGACGAACCTACCAATGACCTTGATACACAGACACTGACCGTTCTCGAAGATTATTTAGAGGATTTTCCAGGAGTGGTGATTACAGTTTCCCACGACCGCTATTTCTTAGATAAGGTAGCTGAGCAGCTTCTCGTTTTACAAGGGGAAGGGGCAATCGAATCCTTTTATGGAAATTATACAGAGTATCTTGAAAAGGAAGCAGCATTAGAGGCACAAAAAACAGTCACTGTTACCGCTAAGCCAACAAAACCAATTGAAAAAGAAAAAAAGAAAAGAATGACCTATTCAGAGAAAAAAGAATGGGAATCCATTGATGAAGACATCGAGACAACCGAAGCCCGCTTGGAAGAAATAGCTTCTGAAATGGCAAAGACAGGCAGTGATTTTACCAAGGCACAAGATTTAATGAAGCAAGAAACTGAATTGAACGAGAAACTCGAGCATTTAATTGAGCGCTGGTCATACTTGGCCGAACTTGCGGAAAAGGAATGAGGTGATCGTGTTGAGAATTAAGGCGATTGAACCAACGCCAAGTCCAAATACAATGAAAATCATACTAGATGAAGAACTTCCCATGGGGAAAAGCCATAATTATAAAAAAGAAACTGCTGCCGATGCACCAGCTAGGATTCAAGCCATCCTTCAAATTGATGGTATAAAAGGTGTTTATCATGTAGCAGATTTCCTTGCCATTGAACGAAATGCGAAATATGATTGGAAGGAATTATTGCCGCAAGTACGCCAAGCATTTGGAGAAAAAGCTGAGGAAATTAAACGAAACAATCAGATCAACGAACATTTTGGTGAGATCAAAGTTGAAATCCAAATGTTTAAAGATATACCCATCCAAGTAAAGCTGACGGACGGCACAACTGAAAAGCGGTTTGGCATGCCGGAATACTTTTTAAACGCTAGAGAACGGGCACAGCTGCCTGATGACCATTATCTTTTACTTAGAAAGTGGCAAAATCAAGGCGTCCGCTATGGAGATTTTGATCAGATCGGCCAGGAAGTGGTGGACGAACTTATTGCCGCCTATCCTGAGGTACGGCTTGAAGAATTGGTTGCAAAAGCTCAATCCACAGATCCTAAGCCGGAACAAAAATATAGTAAAAAACGCAAAAAAGTATCGGTAGAAGAGTTAAATCATCCGGATTGGCAAATTCGCTATCAGGTTCTGGAACAAATGGATGACCCTGAATTAGAGGATTTACCTGTCCTTGAAAAAGCATTATCCGACGAAAAGGCTTCGATCCGAAGGTTAGCAACCGTTTACCTCGGTATGATCAAGGAAAAGAAAGTACTGCCGTTACTATATAAGGCACTGAAAGATAAATCGGTGACTGTTCGCAGGACGGCAGGTGATTGTCTATCAGATTTAGGCTTTTCGGAAGCCACAGACGAAATGATGCAGGCATTACAGGATAAAAGCAAGCTTGTCCGCTGGCGGGCAGCTATGTTTTTATATGAAGCAGGCGATGCAAAAGCACTTCCAGCATTAAAAGCTGCCGAAAATGATTCGGAGTTTGAAGTCAGTTTGCAAATAAAAATGGCAATCGAAAGAATAGAAGGCGGCTCAGAAGCAAAGGGTTCTGTTTGGAAGCAGATGACGGAAGCCAGGAAGAGCGTTGAATAAAATTGCAAATAAGCAGTAGATTAGGTATTCTAAAGTGGATGAACCGAAACGGAGTGATTAAAATTGTCAAATGCATATGAAGAATATATGAAACAAATGGTTTTACCGATGCGTGAAGAATTAACAAGAGCCGGTTTTGAAGAGCTCTCAACAGCACAAGAGGTAGAACAATTTATGGAAAATGTGAGTGGTACAACGCTTGTTGTCGTAAATTCCGTATGCGGTTGTGCGGCTGGGTTGGCTCGTCCTGCGGCAACTCAAGCTGTCCTAAATAGCGAGAAAAAACCGAATCATATCGTAACCGTGTTTGCTGGACAGGATAAAGAAGCAACCGCAAAAATGCGTGAGTATTTTGAAGGAATTGAACCATCATCTCCTTCAATGGCATTATTAAAAGATAAACAAGTTGTTCATTTTATTCCAAGACATGATATTGAAGGAATGCCGATGGAATCAGTAATGCATAATTTACTTGGGGCATTCGAAGCCCATTGTTAATTATTAATTAGGATGTCAGCCGACATCCTCTTTTTTTTTTTGTGTTGAAGACGGAAATTTTTCCAATTATATGAAAAAAGCAGTATAATATTTTTATAGTAACTAATTTGAAATAATAATAGAAAATTGATAAAGAATAAGGTGATTAATAATGAATAATTGGGTCCGTAAAACGTTATTTGTACTAGTATCCGTTTTAACATTTGGACTTGTTACACCAACACAATTAATGGACCATATAAAAGCAGAGAATTTCACCGATCTTGATGCGTTTGAATCGCCGTCAGCAGAAAATACATATGGACAACTGAACAATTTTGAGGAAGAATCCGAGTTTAATAGAGACAAATTTATAGAAGATCTGATGAAACTAGCAGAAATCCAGTCTTATCAGAAATTTGGTACCAAAATAAAACCTGTCATCGAAAATGAATTTAAAGAAATTATTTTACCGAATATCGAAAGTGCGCTTGAGGAAATGGCCATTCAATTTCCTGAAGAAGATTTAAAAAATCTCACTATTACAGAACAACCCGGAGCAGGCCATTCGGAGAAAATATTTAATATTAAAAATCGAGGTACTGATAAAGATGTCCTTCGTTTCCATGTGAGACGGGATAATCCGCCACAAGAAGGCTACTGGTTTAATTTTCATTATCACACCTATCACGATGATTTTCAGAACCACCATGAATTGGGCGCCATTTATTGGGCTAAAAATACACCACCCAAATGGATGAGTTAAGTGATTTGCTAATAAGCACAAAAAAAATTTATTATAATAATTGAAACCTTTTTATGACAAACTCGTAAATAGACTATTACTTAAATTGGAGGAATGAAAAATGGCAGTAAGTTTATCAAAAGGTCAGAAAGTTGATTTAACAAAAACCAATCCAGGATTAACAAATGTGGTCGTTGGACTAGGTTGGGACACGAACAAATATGATGGCGGCAATGATTTTGACCTAGATTCTTCCGTTTTCTTATTGGGGGAAAATGGGAAAGTAACGAATGAAACTGACTTTATTTTCTATAATAATCCTCAAGGGGCAAATGGTGCTGTAGTACATACTGGTGATAATCGAACAGGCGCTGGCGATGGTGATGACGAGGGTGTAAAAGTAAATCTTACATCGATTCCTGCTAATATTCAACGCATTGCTTTTACTATTACAATTCATGATGCCGATAGCAGAAACCAAAACTTTGGACAGGTTTCAAATGCCTATGCCCGTATCTATAATGAAGCTAATGGGGAAGAATTAATTCGCTATGATTTAGGTGAGGACTTCTCGATTGAAACAGCCATTGTTGTCGGTGAATTATATCGCCACAATGGTGAATGGAAGTTCAGTGCCATCGGCAGCGGTTATCAAGGCGGATTAGCAGCACTTGCTACAGACTTCGGCTTACAAATTGGTTAATTATTAATTGTAAAAGATCCAGTTTCATACTGGGTCTTTTTACAAAAACTTTCTTAACAACTTGGGAGGAATTATTCTAAATGTCAGTTATTAATCATATCTTGGACACATATGCACAATTTTTTGATTTAGATATGTGGGGTAAGATATTAGTAGATCCGGTCAGCTGGGGACTTATTGGAACACTTATTATTTTAGAAGGTTTGCTTTCTGCAGATAATGCTCTTGTTTTAGCCGTAATGGTGAAACACTTGGAGCCTCAAAAGCGGAAAAAAGCTTTGTTTTACGGTTTATTAGGAGCATATATATTCCGATTTATCGCAATTGGAATTGGAGTATACTTAATCAAGTTTTGGGTCATCAAAGCTCTTGGGGCAGCGTATCTAGCTTGGTTGGCGATTAAGTATTTCATCGATAAGCGAAAAGGCGATACTGGTCATGATGAAGAGGAAGCAGAAGGAATTAATCAAGGTGGTTTACTAATCCGTTTATTTGGAACTTTCTGGGGAACCGTAGCAGCTGTTGAATTAATGGATATTGCTTTCTCCGTCGATAGCGTTCTTGCTGCATTTGGGGTCAGCAACCAAGTTTGGATTCTGTTTGTAGGTGGTATCCTCGGTGTGTTAATGATGCGAGGTGTCGCTGGTGTATTCCTTACCTTAATTGACAGAATTCCAGAACTTGAAACCACTGCTTATATCTTAATCCTGATTATTTCTATTAAGATGGCATTAACTTTACCGTTATTTAACATTCATATTGAATCATTACATTTCTTTATCATTCTCGCTATAACATTTGGCGCTACCTTTATTGTTCACTTCATGAATAAAAAGAAAGAAGCCAGTAAACAAAACCAATCATAAACTATTGATTAAAAAGGGGAGCTGACGAGAGTCCGTCTCCTCTATTTTTTAGCTTTAAAAGAGGAGAAATTGGTTATGGAATTTTTTACATACTTTTACGAGGATGAAATTAAACGCTTCTTCTATCAAAAACCGCAGACATTTACTAAATATTCTAACCTCGAACTCCTATCCTATGGTTTGGGAGCTACTCTTTATATGCCAGCAACACGCCCTAATATTCATCAAGAAATATTATCTAAAAAGCATGAAGGATTAACTTCTCTTGTCATCGACTTGGAAGATGCCGTAGGGGATCACGAGGTAATGGATGCGGAGGCAATGCTCATCCATGAATTGGTAATGTTACATGCAGAAATTAATAAGGGATTTCTAAGCTATAGGGATCTCCCACTAATGTTTATCAGAATTCGAAATCTCGAGCAGTTTAAAAGGGTAACCGCTCAATTAACTGATGCCATTCATCTTCTAACAGGGGTAGTGCTTCCAAAATTCAGCGCCGAAACAGGTGAAGAACTATTATTAGAGGTAAGTCGAATTCATACTAATCAGCATCCATTTTATGCTATGCCGGTTTTGGAGACAGCTAAGGTCATCCAAAAAGAAACAAGAATGGAAGAATTAATAAGTATAAAAAAACTGCTTGATCGCTTCAAGGAACATATTCTAAATGTCCGGATTGGGGCGACCGATTTTAGTGGATTATATGGAATACGCCGAAGTGCAGATACAACGGTGTATGATATTGCTGTTTTGAGAGATTGCATTTCTGACATAATCAATGTCTTTCAACGTTTTGACAGTCCTTACGTTGTTTCTGGTCCTGTCTGGGAGTATTTTTCTTCAAAAAAAAGAATGCTCAAGCCACAGTTAAGGCAAACCCCTTTTCGTGAAAGGTATGGCGATGAAGGGCTGAAATGGCGGGCGAAGTTAATTGATGATCATATGGATGGATTAATTCAGGAAATCCTCATGGATATCGCAAACGGGCTAACTGGAAAAACGATCATCCATCCTACACATATCAAAGTCGTTCAAGCCCTTAATGTGGTTTCCTACGAAGAATTCATTGATGCCAGCAATATCATTGCAGCAACAACAGGGGAAATTGGTGTAATGAAAAGTAATTTTGAAAATAAAATGAATGAGATTAAACCTCACTATTATTGGGCTAAGAAAACCATCTTAAAATCAAAGTTATACGGGGTGCTGCATGAAGAATTCACAACCATCGACCTTATTAAAAAAGAAGTATACGTATAATATTTTAGAATCGATTGAAACCGGGATAGAAGTGACTAAAAATCCGTATGAGTTATCCATCCAAGAGTTATTCACCATGGCGGCAAGGATAAATAAGAAGCGTTCGTTCCTTTTCGTAAGTAAGGTGCTTGGTAAACATATCCCGATAAATCCCCATAAAGGGCTGTTGACTGCTGCCCTCCTAGGTGCCAGATATTTAGAAATGGTTCAGGGAATCAAATATGTAGAAACGGAGAAACTATTAACCTCATTTAATAGAGAAGAATTATACAAGAGTAGTGCGTTTATTCCTACACATGTTAGTCCAGTAGTGATTGGCTTTGCTGAAACGGCCACAGCACTGGGGCATGCCTTCTTTGATTGTTTTCAAAACGCCGAATATTTCCATACCACTCGGGAAGAAATCAAGCAGTTGAGACCGGAAATTACCTTTGAAGAAGAGCATTCTCATGCAACATCCCACCGCTGCTATATTCCGTTAGAGATGATTCAAAATGAACGAGAAATAATCCTTGTTGATGATGAATTGACCACTGGTAAAACGGCCTTAAATATTATCAAATCCATTCATAATAAATTCCCGAGACGTTTTTATACGATCGTTTCCATTTTGGATTGGCGTTCAAAACAAGATCGAAAAAGATTTCAACAGTTTCAACAGGAACTTGGTATAAAAATTAATGTCGTAAGTTTGATAACGGGTACGGTACAGGTGAAGCAGATGCGAGAAATAGCAAACCACTCGCCAATCACCGAAAGGAAAGAGTGTGCTAAGGCAACCGTAGAATGGGTTGACATATCTTCTTTTTTTTCGAAAACAACCTTATCAGTGGATAACCCAATGAATCAATCAGCATTTATTTACGAAACAGGTCGATTTGGTCTGAGTAGTTCAGAAAATAATAATCTTCACCATATAGCCTCTCTAGCTGCGGCGAAATTGAATCAAAAAAGATCGGGGAATAAGACTCTTTGCTTAGGAACGGGAGAGTTTATGTATCTTCCCATGAAACTCGCATCTCTCATGGGCAATGGGGTTTTTTATCAATCGACCACCCGCAGCCCTATCTTCATCGAAAACAAAGTGGGTTATGGGGCAAGGTTCGGTGTATCTTTTCCAAATCCGGAAGACCTATCGATTACACACTTTGTTTACAACATCCCACCAGGATTCTACGATGAACTATTTATCTTTATGGAAAGAAAAGTAGAATTAGAGAGTTTACAGCCGCTCCTGAAGGAACTGGAAAAATTACAAATAAAGATGATTAAGCTTGTCTATTTTTCTAATAATCGAGGGGAACAAGATGAAAAGCACAACCAATAAACCAGCAAGCATTGGAAGTTATAAAGTGGAGGACGTTCAATTTCTATTAAAGGATTTAAGTGAGATTTCCCTAGAGGATACCACTGAGAATCGAGAAATACAGGTTCAATCAGGTGTTCACTACAGTGAATCATTACCAATTGAGTACCAGCCGCCAAAAGCCTATGTGGAATTATTCTGGTCCACTCTCAAGGAGTATAAGCAAAAAGTGGCCTTATGCATTGGGATTGTGTCCGAACGAATCTATCAATCGAAAGGTGATAAGACCGTGCTAGTGTCCCTTGCACGTGCAGGAACACCGGTTGGAATTTTGATAAAAAGATATATGCACATGAACTACCATGTTTCAGTGCCGCATTATAGTATATCTATCATTCGTGATAGAGGGATCGATGAAAATGCCTTAAAGTACATTTTAACTCAACATCCTAATGCTGAAATTCAGTTTGTTGATGGGTGGACGGGTAAGGGGGCCATTTCGAAAGAATTGACAAAAGCTTGTCACGAGTTCAAAAAAAAATATGGGGTCTCACTGGATGACACATTGGCAGTCATTGCCGACCCCGGCTACTGTACGACATTGTTTGGAACAAGGGAAGATTTTTTAATCCCAAGTGCTTGTCTTAACTCAACCGTATCTGGGTTGGTAAGCAGAACCGTTTTAAATGATCAATATATAAGCAAGGATGATTTCCATGGAGCGAAGTATTACCAGGAATTGATTTCCATCGATGTTTCCAATGAATATATTGATTTGATTAGTAGGGAATTTGAAAGCATTTCGGAGGAAGCGGCTGGAGTCGCTCGAAACATGGTTGACGAAAGAATAGAAACGGGATTCCTAGGGATGGAGGACGTCAAACGAATTCAAACTGAATTTGGAATTGAAAGCCCTCATTTTATTAAACCAGGTGTTGGAGAAACCACGCGCGTATTACTTCGCAGGGTTCCTTGGAAAATTCTGATGCGGGATCCTTCAAGTCCATTCGTCAAACATATTCTGATGCTCGCAGAAGAAAAGGGAGTAGAAGTTGTACCATATCCAAATTTAAAGTATTTATGCTGCGGCTTAATTAAATCGGTTAAGGAGAGTAACCCATGATTTTTGCATCTGACCTAGACCGTACTATAGTTTATTCGCAACGGGCGATCGAGGATCTGGGTAACGATGATCCGGTCGTCCTTAAACCAGTTGAAAGAAAAGATGATAACTGGGTTGCCTATATGACTGAAACATCCTTTTCAGCATTAAAAGAGTTAGCAATGAATAGTTTATTTATTCCTGTTACCACAAGAACAACAGAACAATTTAACCGTTTTCATATTTTTAAGGATGACATTCCAATTAAATATGCAATCACTTCAAATGGGGCTAATATCATTTATCAGGGTTTGTTGTTGAAAGATTGGTCAGTGCATATTATCGACCGTATGACGGAGGAATCAGTTCCTCAAAATGAACTGCTTGCTAAGCTAAAAAAGGAAGGATTCCAATTTGATGGGCAAATGAAGCAGGCGGAGAATTTATTTTTCTATTTCGTTTTAAACAGTCTTCCACCTGCTTCTGATCTCCAAGTAATTCATGAAGTGGCAGTTCTAAATGGTTGGAGAATATCCTTACAAGGGAGAAAACTCTACCTTATCCCTCGAGCAATTAACAAAGGGGACGCACTTGAATTTATCTCAAAACGAGAAGGATTGAAAGTATTGGCTGGTGCGGGTGATTCCATACTAGATTGGGACTTCCTAAAAAACTGCCTCTATCGTTTTGTCCCGGCCCATGGGGAACTGGCAAGGGTGTCAGGCACCAATGATTATACTCTGACAAAAAATAAGGGGATCGTTGCAGGGGAGGAAATTATCCTGCAATTTCTACAACTGCTTCGTCTTACAGTTTAATCTTTTTCTCTTTTCGAGTAAAAATGAAAAAATAAACACAGGAAAATATACTATACGTTCCTAAACAGAATAGGACCGACAAGGCTAATGATTGCAATATTGGAGATAGTAGAAACGTAAAGATGAAACTGAACACAAATAAATCTAGATAAACAAAAAGATCGGATACCATTACATCCATAACAGTATTTAATTCCTCTTGTATCTGCTCTGTCCGCGGCCGCTTATATAAAAAACGCACTTGAGTCACCTACTTTAGTGTGAGTACTCAATAGTATGTAAGGACAAGGAAAAAGGTGAAAAATGAGGGAAATACCTGTAGAATGAAACATTTTTTAAGGAGATTCGTATAAACAAATGAACCAATTAAATAACTGTGATATGATGTTATGGAAACCTTACATAATTTTCTAAACGCTTTAAAAAAAAGCTTTCGCTTCTAGAGGGAAGGGATTATGAATGAATCCACCATATAATCAGTTAAAGGTCCAACCTGTTGCCCTTTCATATGAAAATTGGCAGGCTTTGCTGAAGAAATCATTGCCAGAGCGGCCAAATTATTCATTAGAAAATGGCACTATTCACATTGGGCAAGTAATTGGGAAGTTCCTTGGAATACCTATCGACCAGGACCACTATTATAACGAGCTCTTTGATTATGTGAATAATCCGGAATGGGATTTGCATTTATTAAGTGAAGAATCACTGGATAAAACGATTAATAACCATCACTTTCAATCCATTCAAAAGGTCATCAATATCCATCGAGAACAAAAGCTGTCCATCAACCGATTTACCGCTTTTCTTGAAGGGGAACAGCTATTGTTGAAATCAAGGAACCCAGTTATACATCGGAAACTGCGCGAAGCGATGATTGCAACATTAGAGATGTTCGCTAAGAGTGAAAAAGACGGGTTAGTTAACCATGATTTAAGGCGGGTCCTGGTTGATCTTGTGAAATGGTCTATCAATCATTTAGAGCCAGTTTTGGAAAAGTGCGATCCACAAAAAGAAATGCCCAAATTTTTGTGGTATGGCGATTTTAAGAAAAGTCACCAATATTTTTTATATTATTTAATAAAGCTAGGCTGTGATCTGGTCATTTTTCATCCTGAAGGTAAGGATATCTTGGAAGGGATGATTCAAGAGGCAGTATTCTCTCATGAATACCCTAATCGCATCCTTGCAGAACCATTCCCTAGGGCAAAGCGGACTCGTAAAGCAACGGTTGCTTACCGTGCTTCCAAAGAAATTGAGACCATTTTAAACCAAGAGGGTTCTGGCCTTTACAAGCCATGGCAATTAAGGGATTACACACCGTCTTCAATTACGTTAAAAACCACGTATGATGAACTTTTTATCCTTGGCAAAGAAATAGCAATGATTCGGCCTGATTTTGAGGTGGGGAACGGACAAGTTAAAATTCCTTCCATCTTTGCTAAGGTTCAGGGAGTGAGTAAGAATCGTAAAGAGTACTGGGACCGCTTGCAATCACTGAGTGAATTAGAACATAGTTTACTGATTCGACGATTGCCAATCACGATGGAAAGCACGAGTGACTTTCGCTTTCATTATCGAAATGCCCACGGTAAGGACGGCTTGATTAACCCTGAAATCATGATGAAGTCACATTATTGGCCCTACTCATTCCTTTCCACCGGCTTACAAAAAGGAATTGCTAACGCAGTCAGAAGAATATGTGATAAACCAGGTTTAAAGCCCCTGCCAACGGAAACGATAGAAGACGTAAAAATGTATTTATTTACGCAGGCCTTGTTTATGCCTAAACCGATTATTCAGTTGATTGAGAAATTTGACTACTCTCAACATGTACCGAAGTTAATCATTTTCAATAATGAATTAGCCGGTATGCTGACAAGATCCGATGCAGCACTGCTTTTACTTTTAAATCAATTTGGGATCGATATCATCCTATATAATCCTCCAGGCCATAATGATATTGAAAATTTTCTTGACGACCTGTTATTTGATAAGCATTGGCTCGAAGATGTTGTTTTTGAATTGGAGTTTAAGGAACCGTCCATTTTCAAAAAAGGGCTTTTCCAAGGAATCTTAAAAAATTTAAGGGGAGATTAATAAGTGAATCTTACGCCTAATCCATCAAGCGGCTTAACGCCAGCAGGTGCAGATGACATCCTCACAGAAACAAAAGTCTCTGACATTAAACTTGCACTTCGGAAAGAACCAGAAATTCAAAATTTGGCCCGTACCATTGATGAACGTGACCAGATTCAAGTGCTAGAGTTTGGGAAGGAACCTGCTGTACAAATTTCCCGATTTTCTGACCAGATCCTAAATAATATGCGGACAACGAAAGTAGAGGACTCAGGGGAGCTACTTAAGCAACTGGGCCGCATCATGGAAAAGTTTGATGCAAAGGACTTTCAAAAGACGTCAGGCGGACTTTTCGGAAAGCTCTTTAAAAAGGGTGAAAAGATGGTCGAAAAGCTGTTTGGCAAGTACCAAACCATGGGCTCAGAAATTGACAAGGTATACATAGAAATATCAAAATATCAGCATGAAATGGTTGATTCAACCAATATGCTCGAACAAATGTATGAGCAAAACTATCAATACTATTTGACCCTTGAAAAATATATTGTTGCGGGTGAAATAAAAGTAGAGGAATTAAAGAATAATCAACTTCCACAGCTTGAAGCCCGGACAGCTGCTGGTGATCAGATGGCTTCCATGCAATTGGACTCGCTCAAAAATGTGATTGAGTTATTGGAACAGCGCATCTATGATCTGGAAATGGCAAAAATGGTTGCTCTGCAAACTGCTCCTCAGATTCGTCTTTTACAAAGAGGAAATACGAAACTGATTGGCAAAATTAATTCGGCATTTGTCACGACCATTCCGATTTTTAAGAATGGGTTAATTCAAGCGATGGCAGCAAAAAGACAAAAGCTAGTGGCTGATTCGATGAGTGAATTAGACCGCAGGACAAACGAAATGCTTCTTAAGAATGCGCAGAACATTTCGCAGCAAAGTACCGATATTGCGAGATTAGCTGGTGGTCCAAGTATTAAAATTGAGACGATTGAAGAATCGTGGAACATTATCATAAAGGGTATGCAGGAAACCAAGGCTATTGAAGAAGAAAATAAACGAATGCGGGCTGAAGGCACCAAACGTTTAGAGCAGCTGCAAGATAACTTTAAAAAATTGAAACAATCTTAATATAAAAATTTTTAATAGGAGTGATTAAATTGGCTATCAATTTACAAAAAGGTCAGCGTGTGGATTTAACAAAAAGCAATCCGGGATTATCTAAAATCATGGTCGGTTTAGGATGGGATCCAGTTCAAAGCGGCGGTGGCGGCGGCTTATTCGGAGGTTTGTTTGGCGGTGGCAGTGCAGCTAATGTGGACTGTGATGCCTCAGTAATTATGCTGGGCGCAAACGATAAGCTTCAAAACAACAAGGATGTTGTATACTTTGGAAACTTGCGAAGCAACGATGGCAGTGTACAACACTCAGGAGATAATCTAACAGGCGATGGTGACGGCGATGACGAGCAGGTAATGATCGATTTAAGCCGTGTTCCGGCCAATATTCAGAAACTTGTTTTCGTTGTAAATATTTATGACTGTGTTAAGAGGAAGCAGCATTTTGGAATGATTAAAAATGCATTTATCAGGGTCGTAAATCCAGGAAATAATCAAGAGTTACTTCACTACAACCTAACAGACAATTACAGCGGTTTAACTTGCCTTGTGACAGGAGAAATCTATCGTCACGGCAATGAATGGAAGTTTGCAGCTATTGGAAGTGGGACAAATGCAGCAAGCCTTAGTGAAGTCGTTCGTTCCTTTAGTTAAGTATCGTTAAAACGTTCGAATAGAGGTGATTCCTTATGGGCATTAACTTGTCTAAAGGGCAAAGGATTGATTTAACAAAAACAAACCCAGGCTTAACGAAAGTAATAGTGGGCCTAGGCTGGGATACAAATCGTTATCATGGCGGAAATGACTTTGACTTGGATGCATCGGCGTTTTTAGCTGATGCGAATGGAAGAGTCGTTAACGATTCGGACTTTATTTTTTACAATCAACTCGTTCACCCTTCTGGTTCAGTGGAACATACAGGAGATAATCGAACAGGTGAAGGTGACGGCGATGATGAACAGATCAAGATTGACTTCAGTAAAGTTCCATCACATATACAGCGAATCGCCATTACAGTAACCATTCATGATGCGGATGCAAGATTTCAGAATTTCGGTCAAGTTTCTAACGCTTTTGTCCGTCTTGTTGATGAAGAAACGGAGAATGAGGTATTGCGCTTTGATCTTGGCGAGGACTTTTCCGTCGAAACAGCTGTGGTATTTTGTGAACTTTATCGTCATAATGGTGATTGGAAATTTAACGCAATTGGCAGTGGTTTTGCTGGTGGATTAGCAGCCCTTTGCCGAAATTATGGTTTAGAAGTGTAACTTGAAGAAGCTGCCGTTATGGCAGCTTCTTCCCTTTTTTTATCCAGTAATTCCATATAATTTTCTGAAACCGCATTCGTGTTCCCATGTTATAATTCAAGTAATCTATGAATGACAAGGGGATGATAGGGTGCGAAAAACTATCGTTTCAGTATTAATCGCTGGTTTGTTTCTATCATCAATCACTACTTCGCAGGCTTCTGGTGCCGGTGTTTTGCTTGGTGATTATTCTACGAATTCACTGCTCTACCAATCACTTAAAGTCAATCAATCATTATCACTCCTCGATCAAATTATTGTCTTACCTAAGCAAAGTTTTGATCAAAAAGAAGCAGCAGAAATAATTAACCGAATTGACTCGATTCCTGACTCTATATTAGAAAAAATAATTAATAACGGAATCAGCATGAAATTATTTACTGGAAAACTTACGGATAATCCAACGGCAAGTCACCTGAAAGGGAAAATTCCTAGGGGGTATACCAATAATGTAACTTGGGATGATGTCCCTGGAATTGGTGGTTCTAAAGTGGTATTAGTTAAAATCGGTGCGAGTGATAAAGGACAAGGCCACGGTTCGATAAATTTGGAATTACATGAACTGGCGCATTCCATCGATCACTATGTGTTCAATGAAATTAGTGGTTCGAAAGAATTTATGAATTTGTTGGAAAATGAACATGAACAATTATTTCCAGGAAACAGCTATTTTCAATATCCAGAGGAATATTTTGCAGAAACATTCGCAATGTACTTTTTAAATTCTGATTCAAAAGAACTATTACGAATGAAAGCACCGAAAACATTTCAATTTATGAAACAGCTATCGCTTCACTAATGAGTCTTTGATTGTTAAAATAGATAAATATGTGCGATAAGGGAGTTGTCCGGGATGAAGCAATATTTAGATTTATGTAAGCATGTCCTTGAAAATGGAAACGAAAAGGGCGACCGAACAGGTACGGGCACGATTAGCACCTTCGGTTACCAAATGAGATTTAATTTAGCGGAAGGCTTTCCGCTCATGACTACGAAAAAACTGCATTTAAAATCAATTATCTATGAACTACTTTGGTTTTTAAACGGAGATACCAACGTTGGATATTTACAGGAGAATGGCGTCCGTATTTGGAATGAGTGGGCCGATGAAAACGGTGAATTGGGTCCGGTCTATGGCCACCAATGGCGGTCATGGACCGGGGCTGACGGTAAAACTGTTGATCAAATTAGCGAACTCATCGAACAAATCAAAACAAATCCTAATTCCAGAAGACTGCTGGTAAATGCATGGAATGTGGCGGAAATTGACAACATGGCGCTGCCACCGTGCCACTGCATGTTCCAATTTTACGTGGCAGACGGTAAATTGTCCTGTCAGCTGTACCAAAGGTCAGCAGATGTCTTTCTTGGCGTTCCGTTTAACATTGCATCCTATGCGCTTCTAACAATGATGATTGCACAGGTATGTGACCTAGAACCAGGCGAATTTATCCATACATTCGGTGATGTTCATATTTATCAAAATCATCTCGAACAAGTAAAGTTACAAATGGGGAGAGAGCCTCGTGCTTTGCCTGTCCTGAAAATAAATCCGTCCGTTAAAGATATCTACTCTTTTGAGTATGAAGACTTTACACTTGAAGGCTATGACCCACATCCACATATTAAAGGAGTGGTTAGTGTATGATTTCCTTTATTGTCGCGATGGACGAAAATAGAGTGATTGGGAAAGATAATCAACTTCCTTGGCATTTACCCGAGGATTTAAAGTTCTTTAAGCGGGTTACAATGGGCCACCCAATTGCGATGGGAAGAAAAACGCATGAATCCATTGGCCGTGTTCTTCCTGGCAGAGAGAATATTGTAATCACCCGCCAGGCTGATTACCGCAGTAAAGATTGTAAGGTTTTTACCTCCGTTGAGGAGTTTGTTAAGTATTGCAAAAAGCAATACGATGAAATCTTTGTGATTGGCGGAGCAGAAATATTCAAAGAGACATTCAGTGCTGCTGACCGGCTCTACATTACGCTTATTCATGATAAATTTGCAGGTGATACATTTTTTCCTGAGTTTGATTCAAGCGAATGGGAATTAGCTTCTCTTGAAAAAGGCCTAAGAGATGATAAAAATCCATATGATTATGAGTTTAGAATATATAATCGAAAGTCTAATGTGTAAATAACAAATAAATGATTGACTTCACTAGTTGTAATTGTTAAATTGTCAGTAGTAATTTATAATGTGATAAGAAATACTAAATATTACAATGATGTTTAGTTGATATTGTGAAATTACTATGAATTATTGATGATAACTTACCTAAATTGAATTTTAGGTAATATAATCATAGTAGCAATAATATAACAATTAAAGGGGCTGTACATCCATGTTTTCAAATATCGGAGTACCCGGATTGATTTTGATTTTAACACTTGCATTAATTATTTTCGGACCTAAGAAACTTCCAGAAATCGGACGTGCTTTCGGACAAACCTTAAAGGAATTTAAAAAGTCTACTCGTGAACTCACAGATGATGTAATGAGCGACATTGATGAAGAAAAGAAAAACTTGACTAAATAAGGTGTGAGATTTCCGTCTTACGCCTTTTCTTCTTTATAAATATCCTTTTGACTAAGGAAGTTCATGGTACATTTCGTATATAATCATAACTGAAGTTGTTTTACCTAGAGTACAAGCACGTGCTCTTTTTTAATCTTTTGATAATGGCAGGGGAAGTACATGGATGATAGAGAATTAAATTTAGTGGATCATTTAGAAGAACTGCGCAAACGGATTATTATTTCTGCACTTGCCTTTGTAGGTTTTTTTATTGTCGGTTTTATTTATGTTGATGATATCTATAAATGGTTTGTTGGAAATGAAAAATTACTAGTTCTCGGCCCTAGTGATATTATGTGGATCTATTTTATGCTGGCAACCGTAATTGCCGTGGCAGGAACCATTCCTGTCCTCGCCTTACAAATTTGGCTGTTTGTCAGACCAGCATTGAAACCGAATGAAAGAAGAATAACCCTTTCCTATGTTCCAGCTTTATTTTTCTTATTTATTATTGGACTAGCCTTTGGATATTTTGTCATTTTCCCTATGGTGTTAGACTTTTTAGTGAACATAGGTAAAGATATGTTTGTCACAAACTTCACAGCCGAAAGATATTTTAGTTTTATCTTAAACATGACGCTGCCATTCGGGGTATTATTTGAACTTCCAGTTGTTGTTATGTTTTTAACTTCGCTGGGTATTATCAATCCGTTTGTTCTTTCAAAAATTCGTAAATATGCTTACTTCGTGCTTATTATTATCGCGATCGTCATCACGCCACCAGACTTTATGTCTGATTTTGTGGTAACCGTACCACTTTTATTGCTTTATGAAATCAGCATTAATCTATCAAAATTTGTTTACCGTAAACGGTTGAAAAAGCAGCAAGAAGAGGAAACAGAAGAAATGGTTGAAGCGTAAATAAGCTGGAATAGCAAAAAGTGAGCCCTCATTTCAATAGGAATGGGGGCAATTTTTTAGCAATTGTTCAGTTCTTTCATCCAGGACTGAAATTTAAAGTAGTTACGGTTTTCATGAAAGTCTTCTATTTTAACCAACCTTGATGAGAAAACCAGCCCATCATATTGACCTGTTTTTATTATTGGGTAATAACTAATGACTATTAAAAAATTCATAAATATTTCTCATTCCAAGCAGAATAAGACACATTTCGAACCGCATTGGGTGTATAATATACACAAACGGGTGAAAAAGAGGATTGATATTTTGTTATTCAAGAGCCTAGAGTTCAAAAATGATATTGGACAGAAGGTTAAAATTATTGAAATTCCTGTATTGGAGGAAGATAGCGCTTATAAATTTATGATCCAAGTCCGTTTACAGACGTATGTTACGTCGCTCTACGAGGAAAAAAGCTTGAAAAAATGCTATTCCTTTAAAGATTATTTGAAAAAGATCATGAAATGGCCTGATTATGAACGCTTGTTTAAAATAGGAGAATTAAAGAATAACGCTTAATGCATTCAGAGCATCGCAGGGATTCCCCCAGCGGTGCTTTTTAATTTTAGGCTGTGTTAAAGGTTAATGTTGATTTTAGCACTCTGTTGATTGGAGTGGAAGGCGCGAAGACTCCTGCGGGAGTACGGGGCAGGGGAGACCCCGCAGGAGCAAAGCGACGAGGAGGCTCCCCGGCACGCCCGCGGAAAGCGAAGTGCCTGGAACGGAAATCAACAGACAAGTTTAACACAGCCTAATTTTAAAAAATCATCAAAAGTGATGTATGTTATTCCTTTCCACTGCACTTAACTGTATAATACAAAGCAGTACTGGTAGGGAAGTGACTTTTTTGAGAAAAATTAAAATTGTAACCGATTCAACAATGGACATGCCATTAGATATAGCCGAAAAACTTGATATTGTAGTAGTACCATTGTCCGTAACTATAAATGGAGAATCATACTTAGATAGAGTAGACATAGATGTGGCTGAATATATTCAAGTGATGAACCAATCTAACGAATTACCTAAAAGTTCGCAGCCGTCGGCTGGAACCTTCCTTGAAGTGTACGACCGGCTCGGAGA
Source organism: Neobacillus sp. KR4-4 (assembly GCF_042136325.1). Lineage (NCBI taxonomy): Bacteria > Bacillati > Bacillota > Bacilli > Caryophanales > Bacillaceae > Neobacillus > Neobacillus sp. KR4-4. The sequence continues at coordinate 174,723 of NZ_JBHHJU010000004.1, read as the reverse complement.
TGAAGGATATGAGGTTTTATCGATCCACATGACAGGCAAAATGAGCGGTACCGTTCGTTCAGCTGAAAGCGCTGCACAGATGACAAAAACTAAAGTCACCGTTGTTGACTCGAAGTTTATTTCGTTGGCGCTCCAGTTCCAGGTTAAGGAAGCAGCGGAAATGGCGAAGCAGGGAAAGAGTATGGAGGAAATTCTATCACGCCTAGACAAGATACGTGAAAATACTAAACTTTATATTATGGTCGATACACTTGAAAACATGGTGAAGGGCGGCCGAATTGGAAAAGGGAAGGCATTTATTGGCTCGTTATTAAATATCAAGCCGATTGCCTCCCTTGAAGGGGCTGAATACAACCCCGTTGCCAAGGTTCGAAGTCATTCGCAGGTGGTTAAATACTTGGCTAAACAATTTACGGAAGATGTGAAAGAGAAAACCATTCTTGGTGCAGGTATTGTTCATGCCGAAGCGATTGAACTATCTTCTAAACTAAAAGCAGCAATCTCAGAATTAACAGGCTATCAGGATCTTTCAATTGATTATACAGGACCTACCATTAGTACCCATACTGGGCCTGGTACAATCGCTTTAATGTATTATTTTGAATAAATTTATCAAACGAAGGGTGTCAGGCACCATGTGAATTTTTTCGCATGGTGCCTGACACCCTTCTGTTTTTTCTTTTGGATAATATTAGTTGTTCTGGTAAAGATAAAAAAAATTGAATGGTTAAGGTGTTGCTTATGTTTAAGCGGAAATCGGAAAATAAACGATCAGAGGATAAGAAACCGCATAGTTTAAATGTGGATGATCTTAAGAAAGAATTGGAAACAGCGATAGGCGATTGTTCAGATCTGAATTTTCGAACCATAAATAAAAATGGGAAGAAAATTGTCTATTGCTTTTTAAGCAGCCTCATTGATAAAACAAGCTTTGATGAATTTCTTTTGTCACCTGTCCAGCAAAGTACACAAAATGAATGGACAACGGAAAGTCTTGCACAGATTCTCCCGATTGCTGAACTTTCGGTTGCTAATCAATTAAAAGAAGTTGTTTCCTCCTTAATAGAAGGAAAATCGTACATTTATATCGATGGTGAACCTTATGGGATACTTGCCAATGTCGGTTCAACTGTGGAAAGATCCCTTGAAAAGGCAGAAACCGAGTCACTTGTTTATGGGCCAAAGATTTCTTTTACCGAATCTCTAATTGGTAATTTAAATATTATTAGGAGTAATTTAAAAGATCCACAATTGTGTATGGAAGATATCACAATTGGAAAAAGGGTTAAGACCCCTGGAAAACTTGTCTATGTTAAGGATATCGCAGATGAAGAAAATGTGAATACCTTTCGGCAGAGGGTTACGGATTTAGAATATGATTACATACCGGATACGACGGTCTTAGGGCAGTTAATCGAGGATAATAGCTGGACGATTTTCCCGCAAATTATGTCAACCGAACTGCCAGACCGGGTCACTCTTTCCTTGATGAGGGGGCGAGTGGCAGTATTAATGGACCGGTCCCCGTCGGCTATTTATGGTCCAACACCCTTCCTTAGTTTCTTTGAATCAACCGAAGATGTCTATATGCGTTGGAATATGGGCTTTTTCTTACGGATGCTGCGGATTATTTCAATTTTTCTTTCAGTCTTATTGACTCCAGCTTATGTGGCTGTTTTGACCTATCATTATGAGGTTATTCCATCAGCACTGCTCATTTCTCTTGGTCAATCAAGGGCAAATGTTCCATTTCCACCAGTCCTCGAAGCCCTTCTCTTAGAATTTGTCATCGAACTTTTAAGGGAGGCGGGCGCAAGACTCCCTACTAAAGTAGGTCAAACAATGGGTATTGTTGGCGGTATCGTCATCGGACAGGCAGCGGTACAAGCAGGATTTACAAGTAATATCTTAATTATCATTATTGCACTTAGTGCCCTTGGGTCTTTTACATCACCTAGCTATTTAATGGGTACTGCCATTCGGATGGTTCGATTTCCAATCATAATTTTAGCTGGTTTTTGGGGGGGGATTGGGATTATGTTTTCGTTTTGTTTTATTCTAGTTCACCTATTAAGATTAACCACCATTGGGAGGCCATACCTTACCCCTATATATCCCTTTAGGTGGAAGGACTTAGGGTACAGTATTATCAAATTTCCGACTCAATATTTATCCTACAGGCCGTTAACAAACCGTCCTGTGGACAAACAGCTTTTTCCTAAACATAAAGGTGTTGAAAAAAAGGATGTAGATGAATAGGAGCGGTCAGGATGAAAATAAATGTGCAGCCAAAAGAAGGATTATTGGTTAATGCATTCCTGGTCATGTTTTTTATACACTCTGTACAAACAGGCGTAGGAATTGTTGGATTACCTAGAATTGTCTATATAGCAGCAAAACACGATGCGTGGATCTCTGTTTTTCTCGGAGGATTATTTTCGGCTTTTGTCTTAGCGATGATAGTTCTCATGCTTAAAAAATATGAAAGTGCAGATTTATATGGGATTCAAGTAGATGTGTTTGGAAAATGGCTTGGGAATGCATTGAATGTTTTTTATATGATGTATATGACCATAAGTTTTTTTGTGATCTTGATGAATTATATTGAAATTATCCAAGTGTGGATTTTTCCCGAAATGCCCACATGGCAAATATCGCTTGCTCTGATCCTCCTAACCATTTATGCCGTGAATGGCGGCATTCGTATCATTGTCGGTGTAGCTTTTATGTCTGTCTTAGGGACTCTTTGGATGGTTTTTATTCTAGTTGTACCAATGCAGTATGCTGATCCTAAAAATTTGCTGCCTCTTTTAAACACAGATCTGAAGCACATTATTTATGGGGTCTATAAAACCTCTTTATCACTTATGGGCTTTGAACTACTTATGTTCCTATATCCATATGTAAAAGATAAAAAAAAGATATTTATGTACACACAAATAGCGAACTTATATACAACGGTATTTTTCACGGCTGTGACAATGGTGTGCATTACTTTCTTCGCTGAAAACGGGTTGGCTCGGACTATTTGGCCTGTTTTATCAATGTTTAAAATTGTTAGGTTACCAAACTTAGAACGGTTTGAATTTATTGCCGTATCTTTTTGGATGTTAGTCATCTTGCCAAACATGTGCGCCTATTTGTGGGCGGCATCTAAGGGGTTTAATCGAATTATTAATTGGAAACAAAAAAAGGGGATTTGGATTATCGGTATCCTCGTATGGGGTGGCTCGTTTTTTATTAAAGCAAGGTATCAAATGAATGAATTGTCTGATTTTGTTGCGCAACTCGGATTTTTATCTGCCTTCTGTTATCCTGTACTCCTTTCAATGCTGGTATTGATGAAAAAATGGTTCCTAAGGAGGAAGAAATCAAGTGCAGAAGCTTCCTAAATGCAATCTAATTCTTTGGACAATATGTTTGATGACGATGATTCTCTGTGCTGGTTGTATACAGCAAAAGCCACTTGAAAAATTGGGATTAATTACGACCTCAGGTTATGATTTAGCAGGAAAAAATAAAATTAAAGGAACTGCGGTTGTTCAGAAATTTGATCCGATGACGCGAGCGGCAACGAAAGTAATTACATCTTATGCTAAAACAACCAAAGGTTTAAGACAACAAGAAAATCTTCAATCCAATCAGAAGCTTGTTTCAGGACAACTTCGTTCGGTTACCTATAGTCGAGAACTGGCAAAAAAAGGTATTATTCAACTGGTGGACACGTTAAATCGAGATGCCGCAATTGGAAATATGGTCTATTTAACAATAGCTGATCAAACGGCTTCAGAAATTATGCAAATTGAAAATAGAAATAAAGGGAATTTAAACCTAGGGACATATATGTACAATTTAATCAAACAAAATGTTGAGGGCGAACAAGTTATTTCTCCAACACTGCATGAGTTTAACCATAATTATTATGATATTGGCAGGGACCCTGTGCTGCCTATCCTAAAAGTTAAGGGAAAAGATGTGATTATTTCTGGGGTCGGCCTTTTTCAAGAAGACCGTTTAGTGGATGAATTAAAGCAAGGTGATCTTTTTTATTTAAAAATATTAGTGGATAAATATAAAGCCGGAACAAAAGAAATGGGATTCAAGACGGAACAATTAAAAAAACTTATCCTAAAAAATGAAAATTACACCAGGAAACCTATATTTAGTAAAATCTATGTTACTGTTGATAATATTCGGAGTAAGACTAAAATTAAGTTAGTCAATAAAAAAAACCTCCACTTTCGAGTAGATGTTAAATTGGATTCAAGGGTATTAGAAATGACTCAAGCCTTGGATTTAGGTAAACCTGCTTCCGTAAAATTTCTTCAAAAAAAGTTTGACCAACAGATGAAAAAGAAGGTTGAAGAATTACTGCTTCGTTTTAAGGAATTAGGAATTGATCCCGTTGGACTTGGAAATGAATATGAAGCACATCTCAGAGGAAAAACAATCACAAAGGAAGAGTGGGACAGGGTATATAAGGATGTAACATTTGATGTGCACGTCAAAAATACAATAGAACGAACCGGTGTAATTGATTAACAAACCAAATCCTTTCTTCTTTTTAAATTCTTTGTTAAACTAATCACGAAATGGAATAGAATAAAGGTTGCAGGTGATCGTATGAAAGCAAGGTTTCTATTAATTATCGTGGTTCTATTTACTTTGATCATGACGGCATGTGGACAAAAAGAAATAGAAAACGCAGTCGATTGGCCTGTAAAGGAGTTTACAGCTACTAATCAAGACAATAAATCCTTTGGTTTAAAGGATTTAAAGGGAAAAGTATGGATATCAGACTTTATTTTCACCAGCTGTGCAGATGTCTGTCCACCGATGACAGCGAATCTGACGAAATTACAAAAAATGGTCAAGGATGAAGGATTGAAGAATATTGAATTTGTTTCATTCAGTGTCGATCCAACGGTAGATACGCCGGAAGTAATGACACGGTATGCTGAGCAATTTCAAGTCGATTTTAATAATTGGACCTTCCTGACAGGGTACTCACAGGCATATATTGAAAACTTTGCTTTGAAAAATTATAAAGCACTGGTTAAAAAGCCTCAAGAGGGAAATCAGGTCATCCATGGGACTTCCCTTTATTTAGTAGACCAGAAAGGACATATTCGAAAATCCTATGATGGGTACAAGGATGTTCCATTTGATGAAATAATTGAGGATATGAAAACATTACAATAGACCTTTGGACGGGTCTATTTTTTTTGGCAGGAATAGGATATAGTACATATTGTTTTGAATGATTAAAGCCGTGCTATAATAAAAATAATTTAGAAGGTAGGTGAAATGAAGATGAAAAAGTTGTTCCCCCTTCTAATTCTCTCGGTATTATTCCTATGTTCATGTAATCCAGTTGACCAGTTGACACTACATTCTGAAAAGAAAACTGCTGCACAAGCCTTTGCACAAGTTCCCGCTGATTTTGTTCCCCGTAAATTAACTGTCTTAGCTGCGGGCGATTCACTTACCCAAGGGGTAGGCGATAGTACTAATAAAGGCGGCTACTTGCCATATTTAGAAACGATGCTTGAAAAAGAAAAGGGAATCAAGGAAGTTGATTTCTATAATTATGGTGTAAAAGGCAATCGGACAACTCAACTGTTAAAAAGATTGAAAACATCAGAACTGAAAGGTGCGCTTAAAAAGGCAGATTTGGTTATTTTAACAATTGGCGGAAACGATATCATGAAAGTAGTCAAGGATAATATTGCAAACCTTCAACTATCTAAGTTTACTGCTGAAAAAGAATCCTATTATAATCATTTAACGCAAATTTTGGACCTTATTCATCAGGAGAATCCCCATGCACAGGTGGTTTTAGTGGGATTGTACAATCCATTTTCTAAGTGGTTTTCAGAAATAAAAGAGTTGGATGAGATTGTAGCTGACTGGAATAAAACGGGGCAATTGGTCATTGCCAATTATCCAAATGCCTATTTTGTTCCAATTGAAGATATGTTTTTAAATGCAACAGAAGACCTTTTATTTACTGATAATTTCCATCCAAATGACAAAGGCTATGAGTTGATTGCACAAAGGTTGAATGAGACCTTAGAAGAACAAGTATTACCTGGATTGGATAAGCCCCCATATATGGTTAATACAGAGGAGAATTAGATGAAAAACAAATGGAAAATTGGATTCCTCATCTTGCTGGGAATCAACCTTTTGTTCGCTATTATTATTTTGTCCCTGATGATGTTCCCATCGGAAGGCCCGGAAACCAGCAAATCGAAGGGGCTGGTGGGTGAACATGTTTCCTTTCATGTTAAATCCAACAAGAATGATTTAAATCAGTTAATTAATCATTATCTTAAAGAAGAGGCTTTGGGATCGATTGACTATCAAGTCGTTCTGGGGGATGATGTAGAACTGTATGGTACTTTACCGTTTTTTAGTGAAGAATTAAATATGAAATTAACGTTTAAACCGAATGCCCTTGAAAATGGTGATTTGGTATTAAAGCAAAAATCAATGACAATCGGGAGTTTACACCTTCCCATTTCATATGTCCTAAATTTTATTAGTAATAATTATAAAATCCCAAAAGGTGTTGAGATCAGACCTAAAGATCGATTGATTTATATTAATATGCAACAATTGAAATTAAAAAGTGATATTAAGCTAAAAGCGGACAAATTTGACCTGAAAAAGGATGACATTAGGTTTACGATATTAGTACCAGTGAAATAGGTGCCTCGTTATACTAGAGGCACCTATTTTTAATCCTTAATTTTGATGAATTGGAATGCCGGTTCATTTTTAGTAAGTCCAACGAACACAATCGTATAGCTTTCATTTGGTAAAAATTGAACTCTGGACATCGGTAAGAGTACGTTTTTTGTGTCTGCCTCCCTAATCTCCAAATCTACTGTCATTGGTGTTAATCCTAAATAATCAGTAGCCTGCTTATAAGAAACTTTTGGGAAAACCACATCCCTGTCTTTCACTGCAATATCTAATGGCGGGGTATCTGGTGATAAGTTGATAAAGCGAACTTTTGATTCATTTGCTGGGACTGCTGGTTTATTCTGAAAAACTAACAAACGCATTTTCTTCACAGTGTCAATGGTTGCAAGTGTGTACGAGTTTCCAGGTTCAACGGTAATCTTTTTATTTAAAACACTGTCGACCATATTTCCCGCTGGGTAAATATCAATATGATGTTTTCCTGCTTTTAATGATAGGTAACTACTTACATTATTAAATGGTAAGCCCCTTATCACTCGGTGCCCATCAATATAAATATCAACGTTTGGGGAGTCAGGAGAGGTATGAAGAACGCGAATAGTCGCTTCTCCTTGGACTGGTTGGGGATTTGTTCTCATGAAGTTCATCGCTTTATTCATATATTGGATGTGCTTTAGGTAGTAATGCATGTGTAAATTTGGAAACGAATATTTATAAAATTGAGCCAACAAGTCATACATAGCTGCTTTTTGAAGATAATCGGGATAAGTTCTTTCCTCGGACATATTATCAACTCCTATCTAATGGATTACATCATAATTTATTCAAGCTTAAATAGGTAGGTGTCTAACTTCTTTTGCACAAATTTGAGATTTTTTTCCTCTTTATATTTACAAATGGAAATATTACACATATACTTAAAACAAATATATTTGAAAGTGGGTGACGTGCAATGTTAGATGAAACAATGAAAGCAATCAGTCAGTTGAATATTGTTAGTTGCACAGCCCAATGTCTACCTCGTTAGGGTTCCTTTGTACATTTATTCCAATAGTGAATAAACCATGGGCTGTGTGTGCCTATGGTTTTTTATTATGTAAAAATAATGATTCGCTGGAGGAATATAAATGAATTTAGTAGCAATGGGATTAACTGAAACGGTAAAACAACATTTTGATCATTTAAATACAAATGAAGAAATAATTCTAGGTCGTGTCGCACTTGAACATAAACATATGTATCGGGTCTGGACAGAGCAGGGGGAATTATTGTGTGAGGTATCCGGGAGATTTAGTTTTAATGCCCTCAACCGAGAGGACTTCCCAGCTGTTGGTGATTGGGTTGCACTAAAGCCGAGGTGCAACGAAGGTAAAGGAACGATTTTAGCCATCATGCCGCGGAATAGTAAGTTCTCAAGAAAGTCAGCAGGCTTAACATCAGAAGAGCAAATAGTGGCCACCAACGTCGACACAGTGTTTCTGGTCAATTCATTAAATGATGATTTGAATTTAAGGAGAATTGAACGCTATCTATTGCTTGCATGGGAAAGTGGGGCAAATCCTGTAATTGTTTTGAGTAAAGCAGACCTTTGTCAGGATCTTGATCGTAAGTTAGCTGAGGTTGAAGCAGTAAGTATGGGAGTTCCTGTGCTTGCTGTGAGTGCAGAAACGGAGAGTGGTTTAGAGAAATTAGAACCATTCTTGCAGCTGGGAAAAACAATTGCTTTGCTTGGATCCTCAGGTGTAGGAAAATCAACATTAACGAATCGCCTATTAGGTGAGGAAAAACAAGTGGTTCAGGATATCCGCTCGGCAGATGATAAAGGACGTCATACTACGACGCAACGTGAACTAATCCCTCTTCCCATGGCTGTGTCTTGATTGATACGCCAGGAATGAGGGAATTGCAGCTTTGGGAAAGCACGGACGGTTTATCGGAAACCTTTTCAGACATAGAAGAACTAGCCACCTCGTGCCGCTACCGGGATTGTCATCATATGAATGAGCCTGGCTGTGCGGTGGTGAGGGCGATTGAAGAAGGATTGGTAGCAGCTGAACGGTTAACAAGCTACAATAAACTGCAAAAAGAATTAGCATTTATTGAACGAAAGGCGGATAAACGGGCCCAAGCTGAAGTTAAAAAGCAATGGAAAAGTTTGAACAAACAAATGAAACAGCAACGAAAAAGCTATTAAAGGAAAGCTGAACAAGTTAGTCGAAATCGACCATGACTTGCTCAGTTTTTTTATGGTCCTTGAAATTGTATTTTTACTAAATCTTTCTGTATACTTTTAATCAAGAAAATATAGTTAAAGGGGTGGGACCTTGGAAAAGTCATTTCAAGTTGCAACATTTGCTGGCGGTTGTTTTTGGTGTATGGTGAAACCATTTGATGAACAGCCAGGAATTAAAAGTGTTATTTCTGGCTACACAGGGGGAACGGTTGAAAACCCGACATACCAACAAGTATGCTCAGATACAACCGGCCACTTTGAAGCAGTCCAGATTACGTATGATCCAGAGATATTTCCCTATCAGAAATTACTGGAGTTATTTTGGCAGCAAATCGACCCGACCGACCCAGGCGGGCAATTCTATGATCGTGGGCAGTCTTATCAAACGGCGATTTTCTACCATGATGAGAACCAAAAAGAACTTGCTGAACAGTCCAAACAAGCATTACAAGAAAGCGGTCGTTTTAGTAAGCCGATTGTTACACCAATTTTGCCTGCAAAGACCTTCTATCCAGCTGAAGACTATCATCAGCTGTATTATAAGAAAAATCGGGCCCATTATGAGTCCTATCATGTAGGATCGGGACGTGCAGGCTTTATTCAAAGTCATTGGGGGGAGAAATATGAAAAGTAAAGACCAATTGAAAAAGGAATTAACTCCAATTCAATATGAAGTTACGCAAAACAATGGCACCGAACCACCATTCCGAAATGAATATTGGAACGAAACGCGAGAGGGCATCTATGTGGATCTTGTTTCGGGGAAACCGTTATTTAGTTCATTGGATAAATTCGATGCTGGCTGTGGGTGGCCGAGCTTTACAAAACCGATTCAAGATGAAGAAGTGATTGAAAAAGCTGACTTTAGTCATTTTATGACACGGACCGAAGTAAGAAGTAAAGAAGCCGATTCCCATTTAGGACATGTATTTAACGACGGACCAGCGCCAACTGGGTTGAGGTATTGTATTAATTCTGCCGCTTTGCGGTTTATTCCAAGTGATAAACTCGAAGAGGAAGGGTACGGAGAGTTCGCAAAGCTATTCGAATCAAAATAAAAAGCCGCGCTATGCGGCTTTTTTCAATTTTACTGGCTGATGACCTATTTTGACTTTTGTTTAGAAGTCGATGTCATCCCGCCTGAAAGAATGAATTTCATCGCATCCTCGGGCTTAACGTCAATAATTTCGACTTGTTCCTTGGGAATTAAAAACGTGAACCCGGCTACTTGAAAGGTTTGTGGAATATAAACGGCCACATGGTCTTTTAAAGGAGAATAAAAGTCCTCTAATTGTTCAGAAGTAATAAAACCGAGACTGCGCATTTCGGTTCCTGGAATCACAACTAAGGCCACTTTAGAAAAAGATTTTTTCTCACCAAGAAAGGATTGCACGGTGTCCTTAATAACGGAATAGATTGTTTTGACAACTGGAATTTTATCGAGAAGCCTATCAATTAACCTGATGATCTTTCCTGAGATATATTTTGTGGATAGCCAGCCCAATATTGTAATTAAAATAAGGGTCGACAGTAAGCCAATGCCTGGGATGTAATCCTCTTTTAAATACGGCCTCAGTGTATTTCCCAATAAACCGTCTAAAAATAGAAAGGTTTTGTAAATGACATAGACCACGAGGATAATAGGGACAATCGTTAAAATACCGTTAATAAAGTTTTTCACTATCGATTTCATCGTTTCACCTACAATTTTTATCATTGTCTAACATAATATAGGCGAATGCACATGCAGGTCAAGTACCTACTACATATTGTATCAGTGTTAAGAAACAATTTTGCGAGGAGTGAATGTGCATGTTTTACGGACATGGTGGTTTTGGTGGTTGTGGTTGTGGATACCCTGCATATCCTGTAGGAGGCTGCGGAATCGGCGGTGGGTTTGCGTTAATTGTCGTTCTCTTTATCCTATTGATCATTATCGGAGCAAGCTGGGGCTGTTAATAGTGAACTAAAGGCTGACTCAAAACGAGTCAGCCATTTTCAATTCTTTGCAATTTTTTATATTATCCAATCGTTACTTTTTCCTTCGGATATTTGATCTTTTCCTTACTTCCTTTGCCTCTTAAAATAAGTAAACAAGTAACAATTCCGACTCTCCCAATAAACATAAGGATAATAATTAGAATTTGGCCAAATGTAGACAAACGAGGTGTTAACCCTAGCGATAACCCATTCGTCCCGAAAGCAGATGAAACCTCGAAGATAACCTCAAGAACAGTGCCGTTTTCAGTAATCGATAATACTAAAATAGAAAATAAACATAATAGCGCACCTGTCGTGATGACAATAAAGGATTTCAGAACATCCTCACTTAACAATTCACGTCTAAAGATCTTGATTGAACTTTTTCCTTGAGCATAAAATACAATGGCTAAAATGATAATAGCAAACGTAGTCGTTCGGATTCCGCCGCTTGCACTACTAGGAGAGCCTCCAATAAACATTAAAATGGACAAGAACAGTTGGTTGCTCGGTGTTAAGTCATTAATATTCATGGTTGCTAAGCCCGCACTTTTGGTAGTCACCGAATTAAATAACGAGTAGAAAAAGGATTGATGCCAACTTTTATCTGTAAAAAAGTGTTGACTATCAAAAATATATATAACTATAGCTCCAATTACGGTAAGAAGGACAAATGTTATGGTTGTTAACTTTGTATATAAAGTAAAATGAAATTTCTTCCTCCTATTAAGGTTTATTAAGAATTCATAAACCTCTACCATCACTGGAAAGCCAATCGCTCCCACAATCATCAATACAATAATAACCGACTGTACATAATAATCCCCGCTAAATGGACTGAGTGACTCATCTGTCAAATCAAATCCCGCATTGGTCGTGGCGCTGATGGATGCGAAAAATCCATGTTTAAATGCAGATAATATTCCGTTGTAATAATTCAAAAAACGAATCCCTAAAATGATTCCACCCACAAATTCAAACGAGATAAAAATAATTAATATTCGTTTTGCCAATTGGACCAGTCCAGAGAGTTTCGATTGATTTTGATCAATCATAATCAATTGACGTTCTTTTAAACCTACCTTTTTGCCAAGCATAATCCAAAGGAATGTACTTAAAGACATGACCCCTAATCCACCCAATTGGAGAATTAAGCATAGGAGGAAAATTCCAAAGTTGCTAAAAGTATCTTTAATGGAAATCACACTTAACCCGGTAACACTTATAGCACTAGCCGAGGTAAACATGGCATCAATAAAGCTGAGTTTAACATCCTCGCGATGGGCCATCGGGATTTTTAATAATAGTGTTGAAATGACTAAAGCAGATAAATAAAAAATAACGATTAATTGTACCGTTGAAATCTCTTTTGTTTTTAACTTTATTTTTTTGATTGCGCTCATCGGATTCATTCCTTCTGTATTCTAAAAGTAATTCTATATGAATCAATATGAAATGTAAAAGAATCCTTTTATTTAACAGACTTGGTTTCTGCTTTTCTTTGTAAATAACACGAAAGAAACATATCAACCATTCATACAATTTCTATAAGGACGGCTTAACTTATAAAGGAAGTGAATCCCTTTGGATCGAACTTTTCTCATAAAACCAATGCTCGATGACAAATATCCCGTCATTGACTATGGCCAAGGAATTTATTTATTTGATACAGATGGAAAAAAGTACTTAGACGCTGCTTCCGGTGCCGTAACAGCTAATATTGGTCATGGTGTTCCAGAAATCATCGAAGCAATGAATGAACAAGCGAAAAAGGTTTCATTTGTGTATCGTTCCCAATTTACAAGTAAGACAGCTGAAAATTTAGCTGAAAAGATGGCAGATATGCTTCCTGGTGATTTGAATTGGTGCTTCTTTGTGAACAGTGGTTCTGAGGCTACTGAAACGGCGATGAAAATGGCGATTCAGTATTGGCAGGAAAAGGGGGTGCAAACGAAATCAAAGGTGCTTTCAAGATGGGTGAGCTACCACGGGATAACCCTTGGAGCACTATCCATGTCAGGGCATACAGGAAGGAGAGCAAGATTTGTTCCACTTTTAGAGGATTTCCCAGTTATTCATCCCCCTTATTGCTACCGTTGCCCATTTAACCTCGATCCAACAAATTGTAATTACCTATGTGCCCATGAGCTAGAAACGGCGATTAAGCGAATCGGCGCTGATCAAATTGCGGCTTTTATCGCTGAACCAGTGATTGGTGCTGCAGGAGGAGCCATATCCCCACCCCCTGGCTATTACAAAATTTTAAAGCAAATTTGTGAGGAGAATGACATCCTTTTTATTGCAGATGAAGTCATGACAGGGTGTGGCAGAACAGGTACCATGCTGGCATGTGAACAATGGGGAATCGTCCCTGATATTGTCGCCTTAGGAAAAGGGATGGGTGCGGGGTATGCGCCGATTGCCGCCGCTATTGCTAGTGACAAAGTTATCGGACCGATATTGGCTGGTACAAAAGCCGTAATGAGTGGTCATACCTTGAGTGCAAATCCGCAGGCATGTGCGGCTGCTTTTGCGGTCCTTCAATATTTAGAGGAAAACAATATCATTCAGGAGGTTGAAAATAAGGGGAATTATTTAAGGGGCCAACTTGAAAATTTAAAGCAACACTACTCATTTATTGGTGATGTCCGCGGCAAAGGATTATTGCTAGGAATCGAGTTTGTTCAGAATTCTGCAACCAAAACCCCATTCCCTAGAAGCGCGCATGTAACACAAAGAATGGTTGAAGTGGCCAAGGAAAAAGGGCTGATTGTCTATCCAGCTGGTGCAGGAATGGATGGAATAAATGGTGACTCAATCATTATTTCTCCACCATTAACCATCACACAAAAAGAGATGGATGATCTGGTCAAATTACTAAAAGAAACATTTAGGGACTTCTTAAAGTCAACAGAATGAATGAAGAAAGGGGGGAAACTGGAATGGAAAATCCATTTGGAAAGGTAACTTCATTAAAGGCAGTCATGGAATATTTCCATGATGGAATGACATTAATGTTTGGCGGGTTTGGAGGGGTCGGCTCACCTCCTGACATAATTGATGGCATTCTTGAAAAAGGAGTTCGTGATCTTACATTAATAGGGAACGATACAGGATTCCCGCATATTGGCATTGGAAAATTAGTGAGCCAACAAAGAGCATCGAAAGTTATCGCATCTCATATCGGTTCCAATCCGTTTGCAGGACAGTTGATGCATGATGGAAAACTAGAGGTGGAATTTTCTCCACAGGGAATATTAGCTGAAAGAATCCGTGCCGGTGGTGTCGGACTGCCTGCGATTCTTTCTGATATCGGTTTGGACAATGAATTGGTTGTGAAAGACAAACCCTATATTTCTTTAGCAGATAGGAGGTATTTGCTTGAAACGGCCCTAACTGCAGAGGTGTCCATTGTTTATGCGAAAAAAGCCGACGAGTATGGGAATCTAATTTATGACAAAAGTGCCCGCAATACTAATCCACTCGTTGCCATGGCAGGGGATATCACAATTGCGGAAGTAGAAGAAATTGTTCCTTTAGGCACTCTTTCCCCCGACGCCATTATTACCCCTGGAGTGTTCGTGGATTATGTGATTTTGTCGAAGGGGGTCAATTGGAAATGGGCATGGGAGTAGATGTTCGAAATCAAATGGCGAAAAGAGCCGCAGAGGAAATTCATACCGGTATGGTTGTCAACTTAGGAATTGGTATTCCATCGCTTGTTCCGAATCATCTTTCAAGTGAGACAAAAGTGATGTTCCATGCGGAAAACGGTATTACCGGGATGGGTCCTAGCCCAAGTAAGGGTAAAGAAGATGAAAACTTATGTAATGCAGGAGGATTTCCAGTTACTTTGACTAAGGGCGGGTCTTATTGTGACAGTGCGATTTCGTTCGGTATGATTCGCCGGGGCAGAGTGGATTTAACCATTTTAGGATCGCTGCAGGTAAGTAATAGAGGAGACCTTGCTAATTGGATTGTCCCCGGGAAAAAAGTTCCAGGAATGGGCGGAGCCATGGAACTTGCGCAAAAAGCGAAAAAAGTCATTGTGGTTATGAATCACTGTGACAAACAAGGGAATCCCAAAATTGTTTCTTCTTGCACATTACCGTTAACTTCATCCGCCTGTGTGGACTTAATTATAACTGAATTAGCTGTTTTCAGGGTAACGGAAGAGGGTTTGCTATTAACAGAATTATTTGCCCCATACAGTTTAGAAACGGTTGTCACTAAAACTGGATGCGAATTCAAAATACGGGAAACTGTTCGTATGATTCCATATTAAGCAGAAGCGTTCTGAAGGAGTGAATCGTTTGAACAATAATGAAATGCGAATCAAACAGTGGATTAAAGAGAATCGAGCTCGTGGAGCGCGATTGCTACAAATAATGGTGCGAGAAAATAGCACTCGGGGAAACGAAAGTAGTACACAAGCAATTATCATTGAAAAATGCAGACAGTTAGGCTTAACCCTTGATATTTGGGAAATCGGCGGTAATGTGTTGACATCCCACCCAGCTTATTGCTGTGATCGAAAGAGTTTCGAAGGAAATCCAAATCTGGTGGCAGTGTTAAAAGGGACTGGCGGCGGGAAGTCGATGATTTTAAATGGCCATATTGATGTGGTCCCAGTTGGGGATGAATCAAGTTGGAACCATGACCCGTTCAGTGGGATAATTGAGTGTGGCAAGCTGTATGGCAGAGGCGCGACAGATATGAAGGGCGGCAACGCAGCGTTATTAATGGCGATGGAGTCAATAATTGCGAATGGAATTAAACTGAAAGGTGATGTAATTTTTCAAAGTGTGATAGAAGAAGAAAGCGGCGGAGCTGGTACCCTTGCAGCTGTATTAAGAGGGTATCATGCGGATGGGGCCATAATTCCTGAACCGACCAATTTGAGAATATTCCCGAAACAACAGGGATCCATGTGGTTTAGAATATCTGTCAAAGGAAGGGCAGCACACGGGGGTACGAGGTACAAAGGAATCAGCGCGATTGAAAAAGCGCTCTTAGTCATTCAAAGATTACAACAATTAGAGAAAGATAGAAATGCAAGAATGACCGATCCACTCTTTGACAAAATCCCCATTCCAATACCCATTAATATCGGAAAGCTTTCAAGTGGCGAATGGCCTTCTTCGGTGCCTGACACCGCAGTGATCGAAGGCAGGATGGGCGTATCTCCGGAGGAAACGATTCAATCTGCACAGCTGGAGATGGAAAAGTGCTTGAGTGAATTAGGTAAACATGACGAGTGGCTGCTTGAGAATCCACTGAAATTAGAATGGTTTGGCGGAAGATGGCTGCCGGGAAGTCTCGAAAATGATCATCCTTTGATGGCAGAATTGACAAAGAGTTTTATTGAAGTTAAGGGGGATAGCCCGATCATCGAGGCAAGCCCATGGGGAACAGATGGAGGTATTCTTTCCACGATTGGTAATACTCCCGTTGTGGTATTCGGACCAGGAATAACAGAAACCGCGCACGATGCCAATGAGCACATTATCCTCGAAGATATGTTTATTGCTAGTGAGATTATCGCGTTAACCCTTTTAAAATGGTGTGAGGCAGCTGAATAAGAAGCAGATTTTTTCCTATTTTATTCCCATAAAATTGATATAATTGAGATAGAAATGTCTGGCTTTTTTAGGGCCAGACATTTCTTCAGAATGCTGGAAAAATAATCGAAATGAGGTGAACTCGATGAATCAAACAGCATCCACTATTTTTCTAGAAGAGGACCATTATTTCCTTGAGATTTATCTTGACCCATTTAATAAACGTATCCGTGTAGATGATTACCGCGGCAATACAAAATTGTTGATAGAGAAGGTCGAAGAACTCGTTCTCAAACACAAAGCTGAAAAATTAATTGTTAAAGTCCGTCGTGAGGATTACTTCACTTTCTTGGAAAAAGGTCTTCAGCCAGAAGCCGTGGTAGACCGTTATTTTCTTGGCTCGGATGCCCATTTTTTCTCAAAGTTTTACACCCTGGACCGTAAAAAAAATGATCATTGGGTGATTGAGGATGGGATGATTCATAGTATTTATCAATTAGACTCCACCGTTCAAAAGGCATTTCCTCCGAAAGATTATGAATTAAGAAGGGCTGATGATAGTTGCGCCGAGGAACTTGCAGCACTATACAGTCAGGTTTTTCAAATTTATCCAACTCCATTACATGATCCCGAATATATTAAAAAGACAATGAAGGAAGGAACGATTTATTACACTTTCTTCCATTTAGGAAAAATTGTTAGTGCAGCTTCTGCAGAGGTTAATTCTCTTTATAAAAACGCAGAATTAACGGATTGTGCTACATTGACGGAACATCGAAAATACGGGTTGATGAAAATTATTCTCCAGGAACTAGAAGGAGAATTGCAGAAAAATGGAATTTATTGTGCTTATTCCATTGCCAGGTCATTATCCTTTGGGATGAATGCTGTCTTATTTCAGCTAGGCTATTCCTACCGGGGAAGGTTTATGAACAATTGTTATATCTATGATAAGTTGGAAAATATGAATATGTGGGTAAAAAATCTGGCAAACTGCTAAAATTTCGGCTTGCTGTGCCAATTTTTCGGCACCATAAAGTAGAAAATGAAGGGTGGTGAAGGTATGGTTTTATTAACCACTTTAACGCAAGAAGTTTTAACCGCGATTCTAAAATGTATCGATGAAGGGATTCATGTAGTTAATACAGAGGGGAAAACCATTTTTTACAATGAAGTTGCGGCCACTCATGATGGCATGGATGTGAAGGAGGTCCAGGGAAAGTATTTACTTGATGCATTTCCTTCTCTAACTGAAGATTCGAGTACCTTGCTAAAAGTAATTAAAACGGGAAAGCCCATTTATAATCAAACACAGGTCTATATGAACTTGCATGGGACAAGGATTGATACCATGAACACCACCTTGCCGATCTTTCTCGGAAATGAAATTATTGGTGCGGTTGAAATCGCGAAAGATTATTCGCGGATGAAACTGCTCGCGGAGCGACTATTAGATTTACAAAAAGGATTAAATAAAAGTAGTAGAAAGAAGGCGTTGAAACAAGTTACTTATACTTTAAATGATCTATTGACGGTAAATCCAGGGTTTCAAAGGATGAAAGATGGGGCAAAGAAACTGGCAAAATCAGATGCTCCTATTCTTGTCTATGGTGAGTCGGGTACAGGGAAAGAATTATTTGTGCAAGGCATGCATCATGAATCCCATCGGTCCAATGCCCCGTTTATTGCCCAAAACTGTGCTGCCATCCCTGAAACACTATTAGAAAGTATCCTTTTTGGCACAGCAAAAGGAAGTTATACCGGTGCCATAGATCGCAAAGGACTATTTGAACTGGCAGATGGTGGTACGTTATTCCTGGATGAACTACATACGATGCCGATCGAGATCCAGGCGAAGCTCTTACGGGTTTTAGAGGATGGGATGGTAAGAAGGGTCGGAAGTTCACAAAGTATTTTGGTGAATGTCCGTGTGATTGCCGCCATGAATGTATCCCCAAGTAAGGCCCTCCAAGAGCAAACACTAAGAGCTGACCTTTATTACCGCCTAAATGTCTTTACCTTTTCTCTTCCCCCTTTAAGGGAGCGAAAAGAAGATATTCTTTTTTTAACAGCCTATTTTATTAATGAATTTAACCAAAAACTCCACAAAAATATTAATGGATATGAGAAGAAGCTAGGGCTCTTCCTGACGAATTATCACTGGCCAGGGAATGTACGGGAATTAAAACACACAATTGAATATATGATGAATGTTTGTGAAGCAGGAGAGCAGTTGCGTTATGAAGATTTACCGAGTTTATTAAAACATCTTACTGGCACAGCCACAAATGACAGCGGTGAACAAGAAAATCTATCATTAAGGAAAAATCTCGAAAGATTAGAGAGGGATTTGATCATGAACGCCCTTGAATTATCTGAAGGAAATATTAATCAGGCTGCAAAGCTGTTAGAGATTCCTAGACAAACCTTACAATATAAATTGAAAAAAATAATAGACTAAGCCGCCGATTTTTCGGCGTATTTTTTTTGGCCAAAAACAACTAAAGTGAGTTCTACGCCTTTTTATGACATTGGTATAAATCTTGCATATTATTTTAGTGAAGCAAGATGGGAGGAACTGACAATGAAACAATTTTTATATAAACCAAGCAGGCATTGGAAAGATATAGAGTTGTGGAAAGATGTGACCGAGGAGCAGTGGAACGATTGGCTTTGGCAGTTAACAAATACGATTCGAACGTTAGATGATTTGAAAAAGGTAATCAATTTAACGCCTGATGAAGAAGAAGGCGTAAGAATTTCAACGAAAACCATTCCCTTAAATATTACACCATATTATGCCTCCTTAATGAATCCAGACGATCCGCGCTGTCCAATCAGGATGCAATCAGTCCCGATTTCAAAGGAAATTTACAAAACGAAATATGACTTGGAAGACCCATTATATGAGGATGAAGATTCACCAGTCTCAGGATTAACACACCGTTATCCGGACCGGGTTCTTTTCTTGGTAACCAATCAATGTTCGATGTATTGCCGTTACTGTACAAGGAGACGTTTTTCAGGTCAAATTGGCATGGGTGTTCCTAAGAAGCAGCTTGATGCGGCCATTTCCTATATTAGAAAAACCCCGCAAGTTCGTGACGTTTTGATTTCAGGGGGGGATGGCCTGCTGATAAATGATAATATCTTGGAGTACATCCTTAAAAACCTGCGAGAAATCGATCATATTGAAATAATCCGAATAGGAACACGAGCCCCTGTTGTGTTCCCACAGAGAATTACCGAAAACCTTTGTAATATTTTAAAGAAATATCATCCAATTTGGCTCAATACCCATTTTAATACTTCGATTGAAATTACAGAGGATTCTAAAAGAGCTTGTGAAATGCTGGCAAATGCCGGAGTTCCGGTTGGGAATCAGTCTGTTATCCTAGCAGGAATAAATGACAGTGTACCTATTATGAAGAAACTGATGCATGACCTTGTCAAAATCCGCGTCCGCCCGTATTACATTTATCAATGTGATTTATCAGAGGGGATAGGACATTTCCGTGCACCTGTCTCCAAAGGACTGGAGATTATTGAAGGTCTCCGCGGCCATACTTCTGGCTATGCAGTTCCAACTTTTGTTGTCGACGCACCTGGCGGCGGAGGTAAAATTGCCCTTCAGCCAAATTACCTAATCTCTCAAAGTCCGGAAAAGGTGATTCTCCGGAATTTTGAAGGGGTGATAACCTCCTACCCTGAACCGGAGAATTATGTCCCGGGAAGGGCGGAAGAATATTTTCAAGAGGTTTATCCGGATATGGAAGAGAAGCGTTCGCTTACAGGAATCGCAGGGATTATGAATGACCAGCATTTTAACCTTGTTCCTGAAGGGTTAACACGGCTAAATCGACGCAAAGATTATAACCAAGACCCTGCCCACACCACATTAAAGGATAAACGCAGCAAACGGGATGAATTAAAGGATAAGAAATTTAAGGCATTGACGCAGAAAGAAATGGAAGGTCAGAAACCAGCCAATAAAGGAAAATCACCTGAAACAATGAAGGATTAGGAGGGGTGTAAATGAAAATTGAATGTGAGTGGTGTAATAGCTCAAATGTGGTGAGGTTAACAGATTCTGTGTTTTGGGAATTACCTGATGGGACACGGGCAATTGAAATATCAGAAACCCCTACCCATTCCTGCCCTGACTGTAAGATGGTTTATCAAAGTGAACCAATCGTAAAAGAAATTGAAAATCAGTTGTATTTAATTGATTGTAAGCAGCTTGGAAAAGTGGTCAGCTTTGAAGAATTAATGGCGATTCCGAGATTACTAAAGAAAAATTATTTTGATTTTTCATCATAACGAAGCATCTCCACTCGCTGATTACTTTTAAACTATTTCGTTCCAAAACGCTGGACGCCTATCATTGAATCCGTTATAGTATTTCTAAGAAATCTGGATGAGAAAGGCGTTTCGAAATGATCAAATCCTTTTACCATTTTTTAATGAAATATAGGCATCCAGCACCAAAGGATGACATTAGTTTATTTGCGAATCATGCGTATTTAGATCATAGTTTTCCTAAAATATCAGAGGACTACGATGAAATCAGCTCTTATTTGGAGCTGAACGGTCATTATTTAGAATCCATGACTGTTTTTGATGAGGCATGGCAGCAATATTTGTTAACTGAACGAAAAGAATAGGAAATTAGAATCGTCTCTTGATGGGGCGATTTTTTCATTTTACAAATGCCATGCGCTTTTATGTAAACGGTGCATATACTATTGTAATCAAAACTCACGACTTATTATTGAGAGGATGGGAGGAAATGGCAAATAGAAAAAAACCGAAGTTTAAGATCGGTGATACGGTCGTGATTACCATATATGGAACAGTTGGCAAAGTGACAGATGTTAAGTGGCTAGATGGGAAGTATGTATATGAAGTAAATAAAAGTGACGGATTATTCATTGAATCCGCCTTACAGTTACTTTCAGAATTTGAGGGCGTTGTGATGGAGAAAGAACAAATTGACATCGAATATAATTTTTTCTTCGGTGATCTAGTTCAAGTAAGCGGTTATGGCGCAGACTTGTTTAAAGTCGTAGGCTTCCGAACAGAAATTTGGCGCTATAAGGAAGATGCCTGGGAAGATGTCATTTATGAGTTATCACGGGTTAGTGATGGTGAATGGCTAGAAGCAGGTGAAGAAGAATTAACACTTGTAGCCGATGCTGAAAATGCTGATACATTCATTCAAAAACTAGGTCTCCTATACTTAGTGAATAAGCAAGAAAAGGTAGTCGAAAATCCTAAAGTCCAGAACATGATCAGAAAAGCAGAATTTGACGAAATTGAAAGAAAAAAAGAAAAGAAGGAACTAATTGACAATTTATTGGACATATTTAATGATTACCGAATTTTATATGAAATGTTTCAGGATCAGGAATATTATCAAGTCATGCGTGTGATTATCAGAAAATTAGAAAGTCTCGTCAGTAACGATGGCAAAAGCCATGTATAATTACCACTTTGAAATTTCAAAAAGTAAATAAACAACAAACGGGATACCTGCCCATTTAATGAAGGAAAACATTCCATCTAAAAACTTTTCAATTAATTGGATAGTGAAACTATTCTCCCGATTCACATCATTAATCCATGCCTCTAATTTTAATTGTAAATTTGACATTCAAATCCACCCCTTGGAAAAATTCTTTTCATTCATCCTATGCTTGTCCAATCCAAAAAAGACATCATCCCCTGCTTAATTTTCCAAGTTTATTTTAGAAATTTGTTTTTAACCAATGGATATTCCGTTTACTCCTTAAAGTAACTAGCATGAAAATGCCATGTACATCATACATTCACTAAAAAGGGGGCGATGCTATGAGAGAAATTGAAGTTTTTATTGATACCGAAGAAATTGCCGAATTTTTCTTTCATGAGCTTGTAAAAAGGGGATACGTTCCTAGCGAAGAGGAGCTAGAAGAAATTGCAGACATCACCTTCGAGTATCTAATTGAGAAGAGTATTATCGACGAAGAAGAAGATGATGAATAAAAAAGAGGAAAAGAAGTTTTCCTTTATTATAGATTAATACGAAAGACGAGCATTCAATGCTCGCTTTTTGTTGTGTGTAGAACTATCCGTGAGACTTATTTAAATAATATTTCCAGATTATGAAACCTTTACTTTATGGATACGTATAATTATTTACGAAGGTGAGGAGGGGAATGAGATGTTAAAAAAAATCCTTAAAATGATTTTTGGAAGCAAGTCACATCACAAGTATAGTTCCTCAAGTGATGCCTGGAAGAAAAGGAATCACTATAAGCACAACAACTTAGGACACCATTATTATAAAAAGAAATATAAAAGTAGTAGTTTTTTTAGCAGCTAAATGTAATCGGGTGTTTAATTTATGATGAAGAAAATTGCTTTACTCATATCAAATTTATTGGAAAAACCCTTTCCAATAAATGAACTAATCGCTGAGCGATACCAGGTGATTACCCATCTTGGAGCAGGTGGTTATGGTCATAGTTATTTAGTGTATGATCTGCATTGCAGACATAAGAAAGTTCTAAAAGCCTTACGTCTCCATAAAAGATTGACAGCTTATGGGCGGGATAGCTTTGAATTAGAAAAAGAATTGTTACATTCAATTAATCATCCCAGTTTTCCAAGGTATTTTGAGGAAGGAATCTATAATAACATTCCCTTTTACACCATGGAATTTATTGCGGGCATGAATTTCGAACAGCTCATTTTTTCAGAAGGAAGGAAAATTTCAGAAAAAGAAGCCTTTCAAATTGTCCATGAATTACTTACACCACTAGAATATTTGCACAACCTTAAAATAGTCCATCGTGACATTCGCATTCCCAATGTCATTACCGATGGTTCAAACGTAAGGCTGATCGATTTAGGGTTGGGTAGACATTTCCATCAGGAAAATGACGTAGTAAAAACCAAGGAAAATCATTTGCGTAAAGAAATAAATCTCCAAGCGGATTTCTATGGACTTGGACATTTCCTTTTGTTTTTGCTGTATTCTAATTTTACTTTTTCAAAAGACATACATGAAAAAAGCTGGGAAGAGGAACTGAAAATCTCGAACCAAGCGAAACACATAATTAGAAGGCTCTTGCAAATCGAACCTGCATATGAGAACTGTGCTGAAATAAGAGCTGAAATAATAAATTTATACTTAATCTAGGAGGAAGAAAGATGTCTTTTTTTAACAAAGTATTTGCCAGTGTAGGAATTGGGTCTGCAGCTGTAGACACAAAGCTTGAAAAAGATACCTATATGCCAGGAGAGACAGTTAATGGTGTAGTTGAGATTAAAGGCGGCAAGGTGGAGCAGCAGGTAGATGAGATTTATCTAACCCTAAATACCACTTATTTAAGAGAGTCAGATGACAAAAAATATACTGTCACTGCCGCAATTGACAAGTTTAGATTGACTACTCCTTTTGTTATTCGTCCGAATGAGAAAAAAGACGTTCCATTTTCCTTTCAACTTCCGTTTGATACACCACTTTCGATTGGAAGGTCAAAAGTCTGGGTAACAACAGGCCTTGATATTAAAGGCGGGGTTGACCCCAGTGATAAAGATTATCTAAAAGTTGTCCCCAATCCATTGATGTCTGCTGTGTTTACTGCCATTGATCAGTTAGGCTTTAGAATTCGGGAGGCCGATTGTGAAGAAGCACCGCGGAGATTACGTGGAAGATTACCATTTGTTCAAGAATTTGAATTCGTCCCAACTTCAGGAGCATTTCGAGGCAAACTAGATGAATTAGAAGTTGTTTTCTTTCCGTCAGGGAATGGTAACCTCGATATCATGTTTCAAGTAGATAGGCGGGCAAGAGGGTTATCAGGGTTGTTCTCGGAAGCTTTAGGGACAGATGAGACCAATGTGCGCCTCTCCGTATCAAATGCAGATATCCCATATTTACAACAAAAAATTCAAAGTTTAATTCAACGATATTCATAAAACCAATGGAAATAGGGCCAGTATGGTCCTATTTTTTTATAACGTTCCATCTTTATTCGATAAATTTTCACAAGAATCATCCTGTCTGGATAAAAAAAGTGTTTTTCGACAAAAAAATGGGAGTTCTAGGGAGGAATCAAAAGGTGGCATCGCTAATTATTAGAATAGGCATTAAATTCAAATAATTTGGAGGTTCATGATGATCAAAGTATTAACAAGAAGAGCTAGTATGCAATATGATGTAACGATCTTTCAAACTCCAAAGTACCGAGAACATAAGGGTCATAAAGAGGTTTATCGAACCATGGTTCCGGCATCCAGCCGTAAAAAGTGCTTAGAGGAAACCTTCAGCCGCTTTAATGTTACTGATAGAATTCCTGCAAACTATAAGGGAAGATTTCTCTCCACTGGAGATATTGTATTAATTGATGAAGGCCGTGGCGGCCAGCATTATTATCAATTAAAACCTGGTGGATGGTTTCCTATAAACAGAATCGTTCTCCTATAACTCTAAAAAACCTAAGGTCAACTCCTTAGGTTTATTTTCTGCAGCTAAACGGTTGGTTCTCTTAATGTTTTCGTCCGCCTGTTGCATTGTGCTCTTTTGCATGTGCTTCGTGTTCAGCTACGATGGCCTCAGCAGGGATGTGGTTATTTTTCTTTGGTGAATTAATGCGGCTTCGATGTTTTTTACCCATGAATAATCTCCCTCCTATCTAAAAATAGCTTTCCACAAATTAAAAAATTCATGTCTATTTCATTGTAGAGTTTCTCATTGGAAAATGTTTATGATATATTGTCATTGATACAGTTTTAACCATTAAATACTGTGCGTAGTTCTTGATTGGAGGATTTTTAATGAGTGTACATATCGGTGCAAAAGAAAACGAAATAGCAGAGACAGTATTACTGCCTGGAGATCCGCTTCGGGCAAAATATATTGCAGAAACATTCTTAGAAGATGCGAAATGTTACAATGAAGTTCGGAATATGTTTGGTTTTACGGGGACTTATAAAGGAAAACGGATTTCTGTTCAAGGAACGGGAATGGGCGTACCCTCCATCTCAATTTATATAAATGAATTGATGCAAAGCTATAATGTTCAAAATCTAATTCGGGTGGGAACATGCGGAGCAATTCAAAAAGATGTAAAGGTTCGTGATGTCATACTTGCGATGACAAGCTCTACCGATTCTAATATAAATCGACTTACCTTTGGTCATGTTGATTTTGCCCCTGCAGCAAACTTCGATTTACTTCGGAAGGCATATGATGCTGGGGTGTCAAAAGGCCTTAACTTGAAAGTAGGAAATATTTTTACAGCAGATTCGTTTTACAATGATAATGCAGAGTTGGAAAAATGGGCTAAGTATCAAATTCTCGCGATTGAAATGGAGACAACAGCACTATATACATTAGCTGCTAAATTTGACCGCAAAGCGCTATCCGTTCTAACTGTTAGTGATCACATCCTAACAGGGGAAGAAACCACATCTGAAGAAAGACAACTAACCTTTAACGATATGATTGAAGTAGCATTAGAAGCAGCTATAAAGGAATAATCTCCACAAGCCTCTTCCATCTAGGATGAGGCTTTAAATTTATTTAGATAACAGGAACTCACCAATAAAATGGAGAATTAATATAAACAAACTTCTCTGTGATAAATATCATCGAAAGGCGTTTTAATTAGGCTTAAATTTAAAATAATATGATTTTGAAATTATTCCTTTGACGAAATATACACTCCGGGGGTATAGTATAAGTATTAGAGGTGATTAAAATGAAAGAGCAGCTCAAATTAGATATTACTGGAATGACATGTGCGGCCTGTTCGAGCAGAATAGAAAAGGTTCTAAATAAAATGGATGGTGTACAAGCAAATGTCAATTTGGCCATGGAGACAGCGGCTATTTCTTTTGATACTGAACAAGTTTCGAGTAATGATATTATTGCTAAAATAGAAAAACTTGGCTACGGTGCACGATTTGATGAAGCAGAACAAAAACAGCAATATAAAGAAGAGGAATTACAGAGGAAAAAACGGAAGTTTCTACTATCGGTTATTTTGTCCATTCCACTTTTATATACGATGCTTGCGCATATTCCATTGGATCTAGGATTGGTAATGCCACACCTTTTGATGAATCCATGGTTTCAATTGCTTTTGGCTACTCCTGTGCAATTTTATATTGGCGGTCAATTTTATGTAGGTGCTTTTAAAGCATTAAAAAATAAAAGTGCTAATATGGATGTCCTTGTTACCTTGGGAACTTCTGCAGCCTATTTTTACAGCCTTGCTGAAGGAGTGAAAACAATTGGAAACCGGGCCTATATGCCGCATCTTTATTTTGAAACTAGCGCCGTGCTGATTACTTTAATTCTTTTGGGAAAGTTATTTGAAACGATTGCAAAGGGGAAGACTACGCTTGCTATCTCTAAATTACTAAGTCTCCAAGCAAAGGAGGCTACAGTGATTAGAGATGGAAAGCAATGGCAAATCCCTATAGACGAGGTGAAGGTTTCCGATCTTTTATTAGTGAAACCAGGTGAAAAAATTCCCGTTGACGGTAAAGTAACTTTAGGTCAGTCATCTGTTGATGAGTCCATGATAACCGGTGAATCGATTCCCGTCGAAAAAGCTGTTGGTGATACAGTCATAGGTTCGACCATCAATAAAAATGGTACCTTGACAATAAAAGCAGTGAAAGTAGGTAAAGATACAGCACTTGCTGGAATAATTAAAATTGTCGAGGAAGCACAAGGCAGCAAAGCGCCAATTCAACGTGTCGCTGATACCATATCAGGATATTTTGTCCCCATTGTTGTGGCTATTTCGTTGATTACTTTTTTGATCTGGTATTTCCTTGTCCGCCCTGGTGAATTTTCTTCCGCCCTTGAAACAGCCATAGCTGTTCTGGTGATTGCATGTCCATGTGCACTCGGCCTGGCAACGCCGACATCAATTATGGTCGGGACAGGGAAAGGAGCAGAAATGGGTATTCTCTTTAAAGGCGGAGAACATTTAGAAACTGCTCACAAGATTAATGCAATCATTCTCGATAAAACAGGCACCATTACAAAAGGACAACCCATTGTCACTGATTTTATTGCATATCAGGAGGAGAAAAAGGTTCTCCAATATCTTGTATCCGCTGAGAAGTCTTCTGAACATCCATTAGCAGAAGCAATAGTAAGATACGGGATGGAAAAAAGATCAAGTACTCTTCCTGTTAAACGGTTTAAGGCTGTACCAGGGTATGGAATTGAAGCGAAAATTGGTGATGATGAAATATTCGTTGGCACCCGAAAGTTAATGAATCTGAAAAATATTGCCAGCCAAGCGGGAGAAAAAGATTTGTCTCGTTTAGAAAACGAAGGAAAAACAGCTATGTTTATTGCTATAAATTCAACTATGGTCGGTGTGGTTGCAGTAGCTGATACAGTGAAAGAAACAGCTAAAATAGCCGTGCAGCAATTACTGCATTTAGGGATTGATGTGTTTATGTTAACAGGTGATAATGAGCGGACCGCCAAGGCAATTGCACATCAAGTTGGAATCGCAAATGTCATTGCAGAAGTACTGCCAGAGGAAAAGGCTAATCATGTGAAAGAATTACAGTCAAAAGGTCTTAAAGTGGCGATGGTCGGTGATGGCATTAATGATGCCCCAGCTCTTGCAGTTGCTGATATCGGAATAGCAATTGGTACTGGGACAGATGTGGCCATTGAAGCAGCAGATATCACGATTCTTGGCGGTGAATTAACCTTAATTCCAAAAGCGATGGCTTTAAGTAAAAAAACAATGCAAAATATTCGTCAAAATCTGTTCTGGGCTCTTGTATACAATACAGGGGGAATACCGATAGCAGCTTTAGGATTGTTAGCCCCATGGGTTGCTGGTGCAGCCATGGCATTTAGTTCAGTTTCAGTAGTTTCTAATTCCCTTCGATTGAAGAGAATGAATATATAAAAATAAGTGAGGTAATCGTTATGGAGAAAACAACATTACAAGTTACAGGAATGACTTGCGGACATTGTGAAAAAGCTGTCAAAACAGCACTTCTAGGTGTTGAAGGGGTAAGCAAGGTAAATGTTTCACTAAAGGATGGAAAGGTTGAGGTAGATCATGATTCAAGTAAGGCCCCAGTCACGAAGCTAAAAGAAGCCGTCGAAGACCAAGGCTATGATGTAGAATAGATACGAACGGCACCTACTATTTGGTAGGTGCCGTTTATTGTGAATATCGGATTCCTGCGAATATTATTAATTTCATTAACTTTTCTTTGTTAATTTTCTGTAAAAGATGTTATTCTAATCACTAAGAGTTAATTTTTATGGTAAATGAAAGTGGTGAAGGCTTTGGAAGATGAGAAAATTGGACAAGAAAAAGTGGAAAATACCAATATTGAACAAGAGCAGACAAACGAAAACAAGACAGGATACATACGATTAAAGAAATTTCATTTTATCATGCTATTGTTTATGGTAGTGTTCCTTTCTGCGGGGATTACAACATTTGCACTTGCGTTTGGGGATGAAAAGGTAGTCACTGTAGGAACGGAACGACCAGAATTTAATAAACTTTATGAAGCATTTGATACATTAAAGTCTGGTTATTACAAAGAAATCGATCAAAAAAAGGCTATTAATGGAGCAATCAACGGAATGGTGGAGTCGCTCGATGACCCCTATTCTGATTATATGAGCAATGAAGAAGCTGAAAGCTTTCATGGCAGTATTTCTTCTTCGTTTGAAGGTATAGGTGCCGAAATTCAGGAAAAAGACGGGCATATTGTTATTGTATCTCCAATTAAAGGCTCTCCAGCTGAAAAAGCTGGTTTAAAACCTAATGATATGATTATGTCCGTGAATGGAAAAAGCCTCCAAGGCATGAATTCAACTCAAGCAGTAACCTTGATTCGTGGCAAAAAAGGTACGAAGGTAGTGTTGTCCATTCAACGGCCTGGAACAGATACACCAATGACAGTCCCAATTATTAGAGATGAGATTCCGATTGAAACAGTTTATGGTGAAATGGCTGGCGATGGTATTGCAAAGGTTCAAATTACCAGTTTTTCAAGCAATACGGCAAAGGAACTTGTAGAAAAACTCAATGAATTGAATGGTAAAGGAATGAAGGGACTCGTATTAGACTTACGTCAAAACCCAGGAGGTCTTTTAGATCAAGCCATCTCGATTTCCAGTATGTTCGTTCCAAAAGGAAAACTTATTTTAAAAGTAGAAGATCGTAATGGAAAGATCAAGGAGTATCCGTCGCAAAATGAAGGGAATCCAAATCTTCCTTTAGTTGTCTTGATTGATAAAGGCAGTGCTAGTGCATCAGAAATCCTTGCCGGAGCTGTAAAAGAATCAGCAGGTGTAAAACTAGTTGGAGAAAAGTCTTTTGGGAAGGGAACTGTGCAAACGGCTTCCGACTTTAAGGATGGTTCAAATCTTAAATTTACAACCGCAAAATGGTTAACACCTAACGGTAATTGGATCCATAAAAAGGGGATTAATCCTGATGTGGCAGTTGCCTTACCTGATTATGCAACCTTAACAATCATAAATCCGGATAAAGAACTAAAACAATCTAGTTCGGGAACAGAAGTACAGACTGCACAGAAAATGTTAAAAGCAGTTGGATATAACCCTGGCCGGACAGACGGGTTCTTTGATAAAAAGACAAAAGCTGCCGTAACTGCTTTTCAAAAGGCTCATAAGCTACCGGCTAATGGAATTCTAAAAGGCGATTCTACCTTAAAATTAATGGAATTATTAAGAGACAAAATTAAAAATAATGATACACAAATGCAAGAGGCGATAAAAGTATTAAAGGGAACGATGAAATAAACAATAGCGACCCGACTTCCCTAGAAGTTGGGTCCATTTTTTTAAGTAACCATCAATGAATGGAAGGGTTTTGACAATGAAAAAAGCTGAGGTTTATATTTTATCCGGTTTTTTAGGGAGCGGGAAAACCAGCCTTCTCAAACAATTATTAGAGGATGAACAGCGAACAGGAAGAAAAACGGCTGTCATGATGAATGAATTAGGCAAGGTCTCCATTGATTCTGATATAGTCGATGAGGAAGATGTTACATTAAAAGAACTGCTGGGCGGTTGTATTTGCTGTTCCATTCAGGATAAGCTTGAAGCCCAATTACAAGGTCTATTAGTAGAGGAAGAACCAGAAGTAATCTATATCGAAACAACCGGAGCTGCACACCCTGTGGAGGTTTTAGATGCGATTCTTTCTCCCTTATTTGCAGATAAATTAATCATAAAGGGGATTATCACCACCGTTGATGGGACAAGGTGGTTAGTTCGAAAATTATTAAGTCCACAACTTCAACAATTGATTCTAGAGCAGGTGAGACATGCGGACTATATTCTTGTTAACAAGTTGAATGAATTAACAGAGAGTGAGCAAGCAAAGATCACTTTTGAAATTCAGGCGATAAATCCAAATGCAAGATGCCTTCTGACTAATTTTTCTCAGGTTTCTATCGACCAGTTGCGAAAACTTTCCGTGTCAGTTGATAAGGTGACACAACCTGTCCATCTTAATTTAACGACCTTTGTTTACCAATTTGAATCAGCAATCAGCCAAACAGAATTTGAGGATTTTTTGAAAAAGCTGCCGGATACGATTTACCGTATTAAAGGCTATCTTAAGTTTGATTTTTCAAAGCTCCCTTTTTTATTTCAATTTTCTTACGGCATGCCCTTATATATGAAACAGGATATGAATATGCCATTAAACCTTGTCTTTATCGGTGAGAATATTGATTGGAACGGAATTAAAACACAATTAGAAAATCTTGAGAAATGACAAAAATACCGTGATTGAATGAATGATTATTTCCTCTTCAGGTAACTATTTTAATGTGGCAAAGTTTATTACTTTAAAGGAGGATGCGATGAAGAGGGTAGTTATTTTTTTTGTTTTTATTCATATCCTCCTAAATGGTCAAGAGGTTAAAGCTGCATCAAACATTAGTTATAATATTGAGATGTTGAATTGGAAGGAAGTTGATCAAATTCTTCCTAAATACACAAAATTTACTGTTTTGGATGTAGAAACGGGTAAAAAGTTTACAGTGCAAAGACGGGCGGGGAGCCACCATGCGGACGTACAACCCTTAACTTCCAAGGATACGAAGATCATGAAAAAAATATACGGGGGCAAATGGAGCTGGAAACGCAGGGCCATTATTGTTATTCATAAAGACCAGTGGATTGCAGGTTCCATGCATGGGATGCCCCATGGCGCAGGTGCACTTCAGAATAACTTTCCAGGACACTTTTGTATTCATTTCTATGGCAGTACCACACATCGTACGAACTCAATGGACTTATCGCATATGCTTATGGTATTGAAAGCTTCAGGGAAATTAAATCAGTATTTAGGTTCTGCGAATCCATATGAAGTCATAAATGCCTATGTAGCCGGATTTAAGCAGCAGGACAGCCGAATTACATCACTAGCCTCACTACAAAAAATTAATTGGCGACCCATTTTAGAAGATGTTGAAAATATCAGACTTTCTCGAATCGAACTATTGCCAGCAGAGGATTTAACGGAAGAAATCAGTTTGGACGTACCAGTGGAAATTGACTGGTATATTAAAAATAGAGGAAGACAAACTTTTAGGGGAGACATTCACCTAATTAGATTTTCACCGCTTGACGCATGGAAAGTGGATTCAAAGGATTTTCTTAAGGAAAATGGATTTTAAAAAACAAAAACATCCTCAAATTGGACACTCCAATTAGGGATGTTTTTGTTTGATGATCATGCTATAACGGCTGTTCACCAAATTTAATAAATGTTCGTTCATCTTCTATTAACCCACAAGCACCGCATTGTATTCGATAGTCTGGGCCATTGTAAGGGAGATGAAAGGGCTCTAAATCGTTTTCGGCATACTCTTTGATAACTTCCCCTGATTGTGGGTCAAGTTTAACAGAATGAGATACTTGTTGGATCACATTAAAACGGCTTCGATTGGTCTTGCAATTTGGACATTTATAAGGTGTCGACATATTAGGATTCTCCTTTCTCGGTCTTGTTAAAAGTTATTTTTTGCAATGTAGTAAGTAAATATGTAACAATGCAAGGGAAGACAAAAAGGGGGGATTGTTTTTGCCTATTGAAAAGGTATCCTTTGATTATTTATTAGAACAATATCGGCTGATTTGGAATCATCGGTTACTTGAAACGATGGGGCAAAGCAGTAAGGAGACATTGCTAGAAGCAATAAAAAAAGAGCTTCTCGATGAAAATTCACATCCGAGAGTAAGAAAGAACAAATTTGAGAAATATTTTTCTGCCATTAATAGAGTGAGTGATTCAACAGTTTCACCAGAAGCTAAGGTACAGTTAATAAAAATTCATAATAAAGTGATGGAAGAAATAAGATAGGAGAGAGAGACCTTGAAAAAGTTTTTCGTTTTATTGGTGATTGTTCTTTGTTTAAATATCGTTGTTTCCTGTAATAAAAAAGAACAAGAGGATAATCTGCCGCAAATGGTTGATGTAGACTTGTCGATCAAACCCAATCCAGGTGAACTGGGCAAGCCGGTCACATTTGAAGCGAAAGTTACCCAGGGAAAAGATCAGGTGGAGGATGCAGAAGTTATCTTTGAGATTTGGCGAGCAAAGAATGACAACCATGAAAAAGTAGAAATAAAACATTCTAAAAACGGAATCTATCGCCTTGAAAAATCTTTCAATCAAGAGGGGACGTATTATATCATCTCTCATGTGACTGCAAGAGATATGCACAACATGCCTAAAAAGGAATTTGTTGTCGGGACCCCAAGTGAACCTGAGGATGCTAATGCAAAGAATTCAATGGAAAACATGGATATGGATATGGATAATATGAAGGAATCAAATAATGGTAAATAAAGGATGGACAGCAGATTTGCTGTCCAATAAATTGAATACGTTTGCTTGGTTAAATTTCTGTAACGTCTATTTGTGAAAACTGCAAATCAATATTTTTAGGGATTTTAACTTCAAGTACGCCATCCTTGAAGATAGCAGATGCCCCTTTCTTTTTTACAATAGCTGGTAGGGTTATCGTGTGTTTATCTTCATGACGAGGAATATGCTCCACAATGAGTTGATTGGATGTGTGATAAATTCGAAGCTGCTTAATCCAATCTTCATGTTTTATTGAAATTCTAACGTATACATAATTATGGGTCTCAAATGCAGATGCATTTAATCCGTCACTATTAGATAAAGGTGAGGATCCTGATGATTGGAATCCCTGGAACATCTCTGCTGGATTTATTCCCGCTTTCATATTTCCAGGCATGATTTTCCCTAATACATCCTGAACATAATTATTAATTTCTTCCGGTTTCATTTTTGCCATCTTTTCCTTTATATTTTTATCAAAAGGGAATATATTCCACGGGAACAATGATCTCATCCTTTCCGTGTTACTTAGATATTTGTATCATATGCTAACACTTGCCCATGCGTTATAAAAACCTAAGTCAATATGAATGTACAAAAAATGTGACTAAACATGTCTCGTTAACAAATAGTTATGAGAGATACTAAACATAGAGAGGTAATGATTTGTGAATAAGAAAACAGCTCTGATTACGGGGGGAGCAACTGGTATTGGCAAAAAGACTGCTTTATATTTAGCGGAAAATGGTTATCAGTTAGCCATAAACTATCGTAATAGTGAAACAGAAGCAATTTCTTTAGCAAACCAATTGACTGAATGTTTTGGAACCAAAAACATTACTGTTCAAGGAGATGTGGCAATCGAGAAGGATTGTATCCGAATTGTTAATGAAACACTTGCTGTCTATAAGACTGTGGACGTTTTAGTACATAATGCAGGTCCATACATCCAAGAACGAAAAAAGCTCGCAGACTATTCCTTCGAAGAATGGAATTATGTAGTCCAGGGGAATTTAAGCTCTGTTTTTTATTTGTCTAAACTAGTTATCCCTTCCATGCGTAACAAAAAATGGGGGAGAATTATTACATTCGGGTATGATCGCGTTGAAACTTCACCAGGTTGGATATATCGGTCAGCCTTTGCTGCAGCAAAGACAGGTTTGGCCTCCCTAACAAGAACTATAGCGATAGAGGAAGCGGAATATGGAATTACAGCAAATATGGTTTGTCCAGGGGATATCATTAACCAATGGAAAGAAAGTAATATACATGATGCAAAGGAAATGGAAGGAAATGCACCGATTGGCAGGTATGGAACAGGCGAAGATATAGCCAGAGTCATTGCATTCTTGGTTGAAGAAAATTCAGATTTTATTACAGGGAGTATCATACCTATTACTGGGGGAATGGATGTATTAGGGAAGATACATAAGAATTAGTATAATTTTTTGAACTATTTGATTTTCTGAATGAAAACTCCTCCTTTTGTGGATAATAGATAATAATCATCTATGAAAGGAGCAAAGAATATGAGTTTTAATATGAACAGAATAAATCCTAATCAAACTCAGGTGTTTTTTCATGATGGCCGCTTTGAAACATTAACAAATGAGGAATTAGACGAATTTTTGCTCCAAATGGGTCTTAATGACGTGAATGAAGCGATTGAACAAAACGTAACAGAATAATAATTAATAAAATTCTAAACAAAAAGCAATCGGACAAAGCCGATTGCTTTTTTACGCTTCCAACAATTGTGAATCGTCTGATTGGACAGCGCCATTCCGCATAAGATAGAAAGTGTACTGATCCTTAGGTATTTCATACAAATCATATACATCACCATTAGCATTCAATTGTTCATATATAGATTTTCTCGTTTCGTTTGCTTTTATTACATAAGGTAGTTTTTCAGCTGCTTTGATTGAGCGAATATTAACCTTCCGTATTCTCATAAAGACGGTTTCGATTCCTAATTCATAAAATAGTTCCTGAAAAAAGGTATCTTTCGCCGGACTATTATAACCTTTGCCGTGGTAAGGCTTGCCAAGCCATGTTCCTAAAAATCCGGCATTTTCCTCAATATCAAAAAGGTTAATGGTACCAATCGGTACACCCCATTCATCAAGAATGGTTCGTGATATTAATTCACCACGGTCTTCGGCCTCAATGGTTTGTTTTGTCATAAATAAGAATTCTTCATAGGTATCAGCTTTTTGGCGCACAAATGGGAAGACATCAGGATGCGTCATTAATTCGTACAGTGTGTGGCTGTCATGAAGATCACGTTTTTTAAGCATGAATAACCCTCCATTAGGGCATTCCGATCCCATGTCAAAAGAAACGGTCCGGTCCACCCTCGAAATTTTTTATAAAGTTACTAAAAAATTTCGGGGTGGGAATCGAACCCACTAGAACCAGTAATACTGGTGGCGCACCATTTGCCTTCCCTATATCATTTTTTTGTTAACAAGAATATGTTCGTAAACCTCCAAAGATTTTAGGTTTTAAACGGCTTCACTAAAAGTATGATACAAGAAAAAAGCTAAAAAATAAATAGGTTTTTTGTGGATTTTTCGATAATATTTTTTACCAATTTTCAGCAATAATCTACGCTTCTTGATAGACCATTTCGCCGCCAATCATCGTCCATTTCGGCTTAGCCAAGTATTGGAAAGGATGATGGCTCCAAAGCACTAAATCGGCTTCCTTTCCCTCCTCGATACTTCCAACTTGACTGTCTATTCTTAAGTTCTTGGC
Organism: Neobacillus sp. KR4-4; assembly: GCF_042136325.1. NCBI lineage: Bacteria > Bacillati > Bacillota > Bacilli > Caryophanales > Bacillaceae > Neobacillus > Neobacillus sp. KR4-4. The sequence goes on along the minus strand of NZ_JBHHJU010000004.1, from coordinate 138,574 downwards.
CGGCAGAATTGTAATTCCTTCAAGTGCTTTCTGCTCTGGTAAACCCTCTCTGACAGCAAGGCTCGCACAAATATTTAAGTATTGGATGGGTGTATAGGGATGATCCGTGGTAATAGAAACTTCTACACCATGATTCGTCAGTTCTTGATAAGTTTTCCAGGTTTTATTCTTCAATTCGACTTTGGATCTTCGTGTTAAGGTTGGACCAACGGAAACTTTTAAATTCACCCCTGAAAGTTCACTTGCAATAAGATGGCCCTCAGTACAATGTTCTATTCTCAAGTCAAGATTAAATTCTTCTGCGAAGCGAAGAGCAGAAATAATATCATCAGCACGATGTGCGTGGATTCTAACGGGAATTTCTCTTTTGAGGGCCATAATAATCGGTGCGACTCTAGGCGAGTCTGGATTATCCGTGTGGATTGCTTGGTAAAAAGCCTCCCTAAGCATCCCCATAATTCCCATCCGCGTAATGGAATCACTGTTGCCATTGCTATGAATTCTTTTTGGATTTTCCCCTAAGGCAATTTTTAATCCTGCAATCTCTTGGATAATCATTTTTTTGATATTTTTACCTGTAGTTTTGATGACAGATGTTGTTCCTCCTATAACATTTGCACTGCCAGGCATGACATGAGCTGTGGTGATCCCGCTTTTAACTGCATCAGAGAATGCCGGGTCCAAAGGATATACCCCGTCGATAGCTCGGATATGTGGAGTAAGAGCTTCAGCTGTTTCATTGGCATCGTTTCCCGCCCAGCCGGTTCCTTCATCATAGAGACCTAAATGGGTATGGACATCAATAAAGCCTGGAAAAAGAAATTGGTTCCCACAATCAATGATTTTTACATTTAAATCTGTTGTAAGATTTTTCCCAACTTTAAGGATCTTCCCTGCATCAATTAAGATATCTCCATGTGGAATCGGCTTTGATGTAATAGGATATACCGTTGCATTTTTTAAAAGAATTTTTGTCATAATAAAACCTTTCTTCACATTGATAATAGTTATTTTATAAATTTTAACAATTTAGGTGCCTAGGGATTAGTTTCAATCAGAAAAAAATTTTTAAACAAAGTCGTATCATTTTGTAAAAGAATCAAGTGGGGTCTATAATGACAAGGAAGTTTAATGTTAACAATGAAAGGGCGAGGCAACATGGAAAACCAAGTAGGTTTGGTCCTAGAAGGTGGAGGAATGCGTGGTGTTTATACTGCAGGTATCCTTGAATACTTCTTGGAATCACAGTTATTTTTTCCATATGTTATTGGGGTATCTGCAGGTGCATGTAATGCAGCCTCCTATTTGTCGAAGCAAAAAGGGAGAAATAAAACCGTTACGATTGAATATGCTTCCGACCCTAGATATATTTCGTGGAAAAATTATTTTCGAAATCGGCAATTTTTTGGCATGGATTTTATTTTTGACGAAATTCCAAATAAACATGTCCCATTCCATTATGATGTTTTTTACAATAGTCCTTCAGAATTTGTTGTGGGGACAACAGATTGTTTGACAGGAGAGCCTGTTTATTTCAAGAAAAAGGATTACAGAGATGACCTTTTAACCGTAATACGGGCATCAAGCTCCCTTCCATTTATTGCACCTGAAGTCCGTTTTAAAGATAAAATATTACTTGATGGGGGGATTAGCGATCCCATTCCAATCAAGAAAGCACAACAGGATGGGTTTGCAAAAAATATCGTGATTCTTACAAGAAATGAAGGGTATTTGAAAAAGCCCTCAAAATTTCATTTTCTGGTAGATCGTAAGTATCCAGAATACAAAGGCTTGCAACAGTCCCTTAGGAACCGATATCGAATATATAATGAAACGGTCGAATATGTTGAGCAGGAAGAGAAAAAGGGGAATGTTTTGATTATCCGCCCATCCCAGCCATTAAAGGTCGGTAGAATGGAACGGAATCCCCATAGGCTGGAAGAGCTTTACAATCAGGGCTACGAAGATGCTAGAGCATCTATGTCAACGATAATTAACTATATTAAGAATTAAAAGAAGAGACCATTTCGTTTCTTCTTTTTTAGTGTAATTGCAAACTTCTATCATTTTTTTGGTTTATAGTAAATAAACTAAGAAAAGAGGAATTGATAAGGAGTTTTCTAGATGAAAATAAATGAATATTACCGGGATACAGCTCATTTGAACTTAAATGGTAGTATTGCTTCACTATTGCCAGTCATCATAATCATCGCTGGCAACCTTACTATTTTTAAAACAAAAGAAATCATGTTATTAACGATCCCATTTCTTATCTATAGTTTGGTTAGTTTCCAATTCTATCTATTTAGAAGACGGCAGTCGATTTCAATTGACAGACAGCTGAAGAAATCTGAGGCCGGAAGAAGGTCTTTATTTGAATCACGCCATTTACTAGTTTTCTTCCTGAACACTAAATCTTCTAGGCTGCTATTTTACTTTCCGAACGGGCATCTTGCTGGAATGATTAAGAGATACCGAGGCAGTGGGACGAAGAAGCTATCCTTTTCAAAAATTTATGCACTCTATTCGATGGAGAACCAGAACCAAGCCATAGGTTACTATAAGGTTAATGGTGGAAAAACGATAAAAATAGAGGTATTTAATCATCGAAGGCAATATTTAGGCAGTTTTGAGCGAAGTAAAAAGGATTGGAGAACATCCAAAAAGGAATTACTAGATTCGAAAGGAAAGTATATTGGTGCAGTAGAAGGTGCTGTTGCTTTTATGGATGAACAATTCATAAACCACGATCACTTTCAGGAAGCACGTCTTCGTCGTGGATGGATGCCATTGGAGTGGAGTCCCTTGTTTCCAGAGCCGAATACACCGGTACTTTCCATTAGAGAGAGTTTATCTGAACAAGACAAACTCCTTCGGATGTCATTTTTGATTAATGAATATTTTATCGAAAGATAGAAGTTTCGACAGTTTCCCTCACGAACATTGTTTGGTATGATAAATAGAATACTTATATCAAGGTAGTAGGGGGATAACAATGGAAGTCCAATTAATTAAAGGTCATGGATCGGGAAATGACTTTCTAATTATCGATGAAATGTCGAATCAATATGAATTTTCTGAGAGTGAACGAGCAGATCTCGCGAGAATGTTATGTAATCGTCAGTCTGAATTAGGGGCTGATGGAATTCTTTTCGTGATGAATAGCAAACATGCAGACGCGAGAATGCGTGTCTTTAACTCAGATGGGTCGGAAGCATCCATGTGTGGAAATGGATTGCGTCTTGTTGCAAGATATGTAAGTGAACACCTTGGTCAAAATAAAGCTGTTATTGAAACAATGAAAGCAAATTTAAAAGTGAGCAAACAAAATGAACTTTTACCAGATATTCATACCTACCAAGTGGAAATTTCCCCTGTGTTGTTTGAATTAAAAGCTCTGCCTTTAAATTTAAATAAACCGACCCTTTTCAATGAAAAAATTGAGGAACTATCAGCAGATTTAAGGTTTACGGCACTTGCTGTTCCTAATCCGCACCTCATTGCTATTGTTGAAGCAGAACACCTTGAAGGTGACCTGCAAAAACATCTTAGTGAAAAAGTAAATGGTCCCAATCATTTGTTCCCAGACGGTGTTAATGTAAGCTTTGTTAAACATTTACAACCTGGTGCTATATATGTTAGAACATTTGAGCGTGGTGTAGGTTTTACTAATGCCTGTGGGACTGCCATGTCAGCATCCACCCTCGTTACTTGTTTACTGGAATTAAATAAATTGGAAAACGTCGTAAATGTTTATAATAATGGTGGAAAAGTTCAATGTGTAGCCCATGAAAGCGAGGGTAAATACACGATTGACTTAATAGGGAATGCCACCTATCTTTATAGTGCTACAGTAAATGTGGATTTAGAGAATCGTTCATTTACAATTTCATCTAAAACAGAACTTTCTGAGCAGGCAACTTATGAGCAATTGCAAAATGAAGCAAAAAAGTTTGTTGAAACGAATATGAAAGGATAGGGTCAGCCCTATCCTTTTTTGTTTGCCCCATTTTTTAATACCTCCAACACAGGTCCAAATGGTTGAATGGATTTTGATTGAAAATAATCTGAAAAGGGATCTCCTTGTTGGCGAATTCGTTTTAATGCATTTTCCATATTAAATGAAACAGGTTTGAGTTTTTCAGTTACTTCGTCCCAATATAGGGGTGTGGCGACACCTGCATGTTCATTTCCCCGCATAGAATAGGGGGCAACAATGGTTTTCCCCTCGCTATGCTGCACATAATCAACATAAAGTCTGTTTCCGCGGTTTTTCTTCATTCTTTCAATTGTAAAGGAATCAGGATCCTTTGAAATCAAATATTCAGCAATAAAGCTTGTAAATAATCTTGTATCGTCATAAGTGAATTCATTTTCCGGCAAAGGCAGGTAGACTTGCAATCCTTTGTTTCCAGACGTTTTAATGAAAGCGATTAAATTTAATTGATTGAGGACTTCTTTGATTAACAATGCTGCTTTTACCGCCAATTGAAAGTGCTCAATAGAGGGCGGATCTAAATCAAATACAATCTCACTTGGTCCCCTGCTATCGGTGGTTTGAAAGGGGATGTGGAACTCAATGGCTAATTGATTGCCAAGCCAAACGAGTGTTTTTAAATTATTGCAGAGGATATAGTCAATCCCATCATCTGTGTGTTTTTGCACAAATTCTGGCGCATAATCTGGACAGTTTTTTTGATAAAACGCTTCACCGAACATCCCGTGCGGATAGCGGATGACGGTTAATAAGCGATTGTTTAAAAAGGGCAGAATATAGGGCGAAATTTCTCGCAAGTAATGAATATAGTCTGCTTTTTTAATCGTTAATTTTTCCCATAATGGTTTATCAGGGTGGGTTATATCTAGGTCTCCGGGCAGGTTTTTTTGTGCAAAGATAAAACGATCATATGTACACTCAGAGGGTTCTAAATCAAAGCGAAATCGATCAAAATGGGGCTCACGAAGTTGGTTTTCATAAAGCTCTAAATATTTCACCTCCAGGCATATGGCCGGTTCCACAATCATTAGTTGTCCTTCTTCACGAAGCATATTTTGTTTAATCGTTTGCTGGAGTGCTTGTTTTTCTTCTGGTTTAAATCCGAAAAGGACCTGACCAATGGGATGGATTTTTTTGTCCTTATAAACACTTACATAAAAATATCCATTGGTTTTATCATAGGCGTTGATAAAACAACTTACATATTTCCAATTTTTATACTTTAACCACTGTAAGGAGCGTTTTCCTTCCTCCCAAAGACTGTTTTTTTGTTTGGCAATAATTCCTTCCCCGTCAGATAATACAACCTTTTCCCAAAGCGGCTCAAATTCTTCATGTGCCTGGACAAGTTGAAGGAGTTGTTCGTTGTAGGGGTCAGCCTCAAGTTGAAAGCCGACTTTTTCGAATAATTTGATGAGTTCCTTTTTGCGTTGTTGAAAATCAAGTGAACGTAATGATTTCCCAGCGCTTTTCAGTATGTCAAACACCATTAGGCGACAAGGGGATTTACTGGCTTGCTCGCGAATCTTTTTTTCTGATCTTAATCGTCCGCGCACTTGAATCATCGAGAAATTGGCTTTGTGTGTGTTTTCTAATGAGACAAGTTCTCCGTCTAATTGTAGTGGTAGAAACGGTTTAAAGTGATTTTCATGTTTTAATAAAAATTCCTTTATTTCTGGGAATTGGGGGAGAAGAGATTTTTCATTCCGGCTAATAAGTTCAATTCCATGAGAACTCCATTCTAAAATGGCTCGAAATCCATCATATTTTACTTCGTAGAGCCATTCAGGATGAACAGGGAGATCAAATGTAAGGCTGGGCAGCATCGGCTTCATGGATAAATGGTCCCTTCTTTTTCATTTATTTTGTTTAAAAATACTTAGATTCATTCTTTTCCAAATGTTTTTAGGAATTGTGAATGTCTTGGGAACGCAAAATAATAACAAAAAGATTGGAGAAATACAGATGCATACGATGTGGAAGGGAAGTATTAGTTTCGGGCTTGTAAATATACCCATCAAACTCCATACAGCAACAGAAGATAAAGATATCAAACTTCGGACCCTGCATAACAAATGTCATGCTCCGATTAAATATGAGAAAATTTGTTCTGTCTGCGAGGAAGAAGTGAAACCAGAGGATATCGTTAAAGCGTATGAGTATACAAAAGGGAAATTTGTCGTTCTTGATAATGAAGAGCTTGAAAAGTTACGTAAGGAAAATGAGGATAAAGCAGTTGAAATTATTGATTTTGTTAAAATGGAACAAATTGATCCAATTTACTACGATCGCAGTTATTATATGTCTCCAAGCGAGGGGGGAGGCAAAGCCTATTCCCTGCTGAGAAAAGCATTACTAGAGTCAAAAAAAGTCGGTCTTGCCAAGATTATCATCCGTTCTAAAGAGCAATTAGCAGTTATACGTGTGTATGAAAATGTGTTAATCATGGAAACCATCCATTATCCGGATGAAGTTCGAAAAGCGGGTGATGTGCCAAGTGTACCTGCTGAAGACAAGGTAACCGAAAGAGAACTTGATACTGCAATCATGTTGATTGACCAATTGACATCAGATTTTAACCCTGAAAAATATACGGATGATTACAGAACTGCATTACTTGAACTAATTGAATCGAAACGAAATGGACAAGAAACCGTATCAGCAGCAACGAAGGAAGTCGCTTCAAATGTCACAGACTTAATGGCGGCATTACAAGCATCCATTGACCGGACGAAGCCTCCAAAAATGGCTGCGCCAAGAAAGAAAGCAGCGCCAAGAGTCAAAAAACGAGCATAGGGAAGTGTTGACAAAACCGATTCGAATCCATGAATCGGTTTTTATATTAGTTCTTTCATCCAAAAAATAAGCATATTTTTTAGAAATATAATTTTTTGGGGGAGATACTTTTGGCTTATAATGTGCTCATGATTGGTGATCCGGGGATTGATGATTCTTTTGCCATAATGTATGCCTTATTAAATCCAAAAATCAACCTAGTGGGTATTGTCAGTGGTTATGGCAATACACCGAAGGACAAATCAGTTAAAAATACAGCCTACTTGTTAACATTAGGCGGCAGAGCAGATATTCCAATCATTGCAGGCACCGCAGGACCGTTATTAGGTGAACCGATTACATATTACCCGGAGATACATGGCGAAGAAGGATTAGGACCTATTAAACCTCCTGATACAATAAAGAATGTGAAGGTATATGACATAAACAAAATCAGTGAGATAGTAACTCAATATGAAGGTAACCTTATAATTGTTTCGGTAGGGAGATTGACCGAGTTAGCCTTAATGTTTATCTTATATGGAAATGAAGCACTTAAAGGAGTAAATGCTTTCTTTATTATGGGTGGGGCTTTTTTAGTCCCAGGGAATATTAGTGCTGAAGCCGAAGCTAATTTTTTTGTTGACCCAATTGCTGCACATACGGTGATGGAAAAAGCACATAATATCAACTTATACCCATTAAATGTTACCAATAAAGCACTCATCACGCCCGAAATTATGGACTTTCTTAGCCAAAACAGCCCCACACCTTTCCGCCCGCTATTAAAACCGGCTTTTGATTATTACTTTAAAGCCTATCAGAAAAATGTCCCGGGTATAAAAGGAGCACCGCTTCATGACGTAGTACCGCTGATGGCGCTAACTGAACCTGATTTAGTGAAATATATCCCAAAACGAGTGAGAGTGGAGCAATTTGGGAATGCCAAGGGAAAAAGCATGGCAGACTTTCGACCAAAGCCAGATCAGGAACCCACTGAAACACTTGATAACATCGGGATGGAAATTGATGTAACGAAGTTTTCTGTCAACTTTGTAGAAATATTCTTACAAGGTGAATTTAATAAAGAATAATGAAACTAACTTCGAGTTTCATATACTGTTAGTATGAGACAAGTTTAACAAGTTATTATTATACTGAAATATTTTCTCTGAATTTCCTGGTTTTTGAAATTCAAATTGACGGTATGGCCAAAATCTGTTAAAATGAAGGTACGCTTTTAAGTTGGTTAAATATATATTGGTTTCAGTAGCCGTAACTGCACGAACATGTGGGTGATGTCTATTACCCGAAGGTGTCAGTACGTCTTTTTTATTTTTTTTAACTGAAAATTAAAGTGAACAATTATTTTGGGGGTTAATTCATGAATAACGGTAAAGTTAAATGGTTTAATGCAGAAAAAGGTTTTGGATTTATCGAAGCAGATGGCGGTCAAGACGTATTTGTTCACTTTTCAGCAATTCAATCAGAAGGCTTTAAAACTTTAGAAGAAGGCCAATCAGTATCATTCGAAATCGTTGAAGGTGCTCGTGGACCACAAGCTTCTAACGTTAAAACAGTTTAATTCTATTAAAATAAAAAGGTGATGCATTAGATTTAGCATCACCTTTTTATCTATAAAATTTATATTTGATAAACTAGTTTCAGTTGGCAATGGAACACTGCTAAATGATGTATTTCCATGTTATTTAGCTAACAAACAAAAGAGTAAAAACAGTCATGCACTAATTATAAGGGGTGATCGTTTTGGCGTTTGGTAGAAAAAGTGATGAGGAAATCAAATTAGAAGAAACGAAAATATGGGTGTGTAACTCAGCAACTTGTAAATGCTGGGTACGTGACAATTTTAAAAGCACGGATGTGCCATTATGCCCGATTTGTAAAAGTGAAATGAGTTTAACAACAAAAGAATTACAAGTGATTCATAACCATAGTAAAAACTTTATGTAATAAAAAACAGGGAGTGATTAATCACTCCCTGTTTTTTATTCTGATGCATGCTCTTTACAATAGGCAAGTACTAGTGCCTCTTCATCTTCCTCAAGGACAAAGTCTAGAACATTTTCACTCCCTTGTTCATAAAGGTAAAAATTGGTGATTTTCTCACCATTTTCATCGCTAACGAAAATAGTTCTTAGGCCAATTCCTTTATCCGAATATAGCTCATCTTCTTCATCAACCTCTAGTTCGAGGAAAAACTCATAGCGGTCACCTGATAATAAACCGAATGGATCTTCTAATTTTTCAACTGTGTGTCCAGTAATGTTCAAGTGTATCATCCTCTGCAAAATATTCATCCATCCTATTATACACATTTTTGTTTCAACAAGAAAAAATTGAATCGATTTTGATATTTTTAGCGTATATTGTGATTTTTATATATAACGCCATAAATCTCTGGCGTTTTTTAATATATTGAAAAACAGGAAAACCTACATATTATCCTGTGGTAATTTATGAACTTTCAGAAAACGTTCAAAAACATTCAAATAATGATTGTTTTTGAAAGAAAATGATTGAAATGTGCAATCGTTTTCAGTATTATATAGTTACCGAATAAAAAAACTAGGTGGTGATGACATGTTAACACCAGAACGTCATCGGATTATCATGCAATTATTAAAAGCGAAAAATGTAATAAAAATTAATGAAATTATGGAGTTAACCGAGTCTTCGGAGTCAACCATTCGCCGTGACCTCTCACAATTAGAGGAACAAAAGTTTTTAAAGAGAATTCATGGAGGTGCCTCAAGATTACAAGGTAAACTTCAAGAACCCAGTATGATTGAGAAATCATCCAAAAACCTTCAAGCAAAGCGGTTGATTGCACAATATGCAGCCAGTTTAGTGGACGAAGGTGATAGCATTTACCTTGATGCTGGCTCAACAGTTATTGAAATGATAGAATTCTTGAACTTTAAGGATATTGTTGTAGTCACGAATGGCTTAATGCATTTAAAACCTTTATTAGATAAAGGTATATCCACTTACTTAATTGGGGGCTTGGCAAAGCCTAATACCAATGCATTTATCGGAAGAGGAGCTTTAGCAGGTTTGGACCTTTACCGTTTTGATAAATGTTTCATGGGTGTGAATGGTATTCATCCGCAATTCGGCTATACAACACCGGATCAGGAGGAAGCTTTGGTAAAGCAAAAGGCAATGGCTCTTTCAAGAGAGACATTTGTGCTATCGGATAATACGAAATTTGCTGAAATTTCATTTTCCAAGGTTGCTGATATTCACGAAGCAGTCATTATCACGAATGAATTAGATGACGAAACACAAACGCAGTACTTAAATAGAACGACAATAAAGGTTGTGACAACATGATTTACACATTAACGTTAAATCCCTCTGTTGATTATATCGTTAAACTAGAGAGCTTTCAGCTCGGGGAATTAAACAGGACAGTGGAGGAAGCAAAATTTCCAGGTGGGAAAGGAATCAATGTGTCAACAGTTTTGAAGCATTTTGGCACAAGCAGTATAGCACTAGGTTTTATTGGTGGTTTTACCGGTGCGTACATTGAACAGTATCTTCAAAAGGAACTGATTGAAACAGATTTTGTCCAGGTTGATGAAGATACACGAATCAACGTAAAACTAAAAACGGGTCAAGAGTCAGAGATTAATGCAAATGGACCGAAAATCACGGCAGAAAACTTTTCATTATTAAAACAAAAAATAAAGAAACTAAGTGCGGATGATTTATTGGTACTGGCAGGAAGCATTCCTAGTAGTTTGCCGAAAACTACCTACGAGGAACTGGTCAAAATCTGCAGTGAAAGCAGTGCACAATTTGTGGTGGATGCAGAAGGGGATTTATTAAAAAAAGTTCTTCCTTATCGTCCATTATTAATCAAACCAAATCATCACGAGCTTGGGGAATTATTTGATGCTACCATTACAAACGCTGAAGAAGTTATTCCATTTGGGAAAAGACTCGTAGAGATGGGAGCAAAAAATGTCATTATTTCGCTCGCTGGTGAAGGGGCAGTGCTAATAAATAGTGAAACAACACTTTTGGCAGAAGTTCCAAAAGGAGAAGTGAAAAATTCAGTAGGTGCAGGTGACTCAATGGTCGCAGGTTTCTTAGCAGCCTATGTAAAAACTCGAAATATTGAGGAAGCTTTTCGATATAGCGTGGCCTCAGGAAGTGCAACAGCTTTTTCACTAGGTCTATGTACCAAGGAAAAAGTGGGAGAACTCCTGCCACAAGTTCATATAAAAGAGATCCTTTAAGGGAGAGAAAATCATGAAAATTACTGAATTGTTATCTAAAAATACGATTCTTTTAAATATAGAAGGCAATCAAAAAGAAGCAGCAATTGATCAGTTGGTTGATGTCCTTTCAAAGGCGGAGAAAATTTCTGATCGTGCTGAATTTAAAGCAGCCATCTTAAAGCGTGAAGAACAAAGTACCACAGGTATTGGGGATGGAATAGCTATCCCTCATGCGAAAACAAAAGTAGTAAATGAAGCAGCCATTGTCTTTGGAAAATCAGCGGCAGGTGTTAATTATGAATCATTGGATGGAAAACCAGCCCATTTATTTTTTATGATTGCTGCTCCGGATGGTGCGAATAATACACATTTAGAAGCATTAGCACGGCTCTCAGGCTTGTTAATGAAAGCGGAAGTTCGTTATGAGTTATTAAAGGCAACAACTCCTGAGGAAATCCTTGATACTATAAACCGCTACGATAAAGAAGATAAACAGGAAACCGTAACAAAAGAAACTAAGAATAATTTAATCGTAGCTGTAACAGGGTGTCCAACGGGTATTGCCCACACCTATATGGCAGCTGATTCTTTAAAAGCAAAGGCAGCTGAATTGGGTGTTGATATAAAGGTTGAGACAAATGGCTCAGGAGGAGCAAAAAATGTCCTAACTAAAGAGGAAATTGAAAATGCGACAGCAGTCATTATTGCTGCAGATATCAATGTCGAGATGGAAAGGTTTAAGGGTAAGCACGTAATCCAAGCAGCTGTAGCAGAAGGAATCCGTCGCCCTGCGCAATTGATCGACAAAGCGGTTAAACAAGACGCACCAATTTTTAAGGGGAATAACGGGCAAAGTGAAAAAGCAGAGGATCAAAAAGGATCTCGTACAGGCTTTTACAAGCACCTGATGAATGGCGTTTCAAATATGCTTCCCTTCGTGGTTGGAGGAGGAATATTAATCGCGATAAGCTTTATGTTCGGATATAATTCTGCTAATCCAGATGATCCATCCTATAACCCTATTGCAGCCGTTATTAAGGCCATTGGTGGAGATAATGCATTCGCATTAATTGTTCCAGTACTTGCAGGCTTTATTGCCCTCAGTATTGCTGATCGTCCAGGTTTCGCCCCAGGTATGGTAGGCGGTATGATGGCGGCTCATGGTGGAGCCGGTTTCCTTGGCGGTTTAGTTGCAGGTTTTCTAGCAGGTTACATTGTCTTACTGTTAAAGAAACTGTTTGCAGGTCTTCCACGTTCTCTTGAAGGAATTAAAAGTATCTTACTTTATCCACTATTTGGCATTGCGATAACCGGATTTTTAATGCATTATGTCGTAAACAATCCAGTTGCATGGGTGAACAAGGAAATTGCTGATTGGTTAACAGGTCTTGGAACAGGAAATGCCGTATTATTGGGTATAGTACTAGGACTTATGATGTCATTCGATATGGGTGGACCAGTTAACAAGGCTGCCTATGTATTTGGAACAGGATTATTAGCAAGTGGAGTCTATGAACCAATGGCGGCAATTATGGCTGCTGGTATGGTCCCGCCGCTAGCTATTGCACTTGCAACGACATTCTTCAAAAATAAATTTAATGATCAAGACAAAGATGCAGGAAAAGCTTGTTATGTCATGGGCTTATCCTTCATTACCGAAGGCGCGATCCCTTTTGCAGCGGCTGATCCATTACGTGTCATTCCTTCTGTTATGGCTGGTTCGGCCATCGCTGGTGCACTATCGATGGCATTCGGAATTGGTCTCCGTGCCCCACACGGCGGAATATTTGTTGTCCCATTGGTAGAAAATGGTGCCTTACTTTATGCACTTTCCATTATTGTGGGCTCTATTGTATCAGCATTATTAATCGGTCTTCTAAAAAAACCAGTAAAATAATATGTATATAAAGAGCTGAGGACTTACCTCAGCTCTTTTGGTCTTGTGCATTGGGTTTGATCGCCATCAATGCAACAATGGCTGCAATAATACTTAAACTACCTAATAGGATAAAAATCCAATGAGTTTCTTTCTTTAGTAACAATGCAATAATTGGTGGTCCTGCCGCCACTCCAATAAATCTCATTGAACTATAAATGGATGAAATGGTGCCTCTTTCTTCCTTTTCAACACCCTCAGTTATCAAGGCATCTAGACAAGGTAGCCCTAAACCAATACCTACTCCGCTAATAAGAAACATGGTAATTACGTACCAAAGTTTTATCGAAAACCACAAGGCACCAATCGATAGGGATGTAGCAATCACACCACCAAATGTCAACCACTTCATGAGAACTTTGTTTTTCTTAATCACTTTTCCGCTGATAAACGAGGATAAACAAAGAGCACCAAGTGGTAAAGCTAGAAAGAAACCTTTCTTGATATCCTTAATGCCATATTCTTTTTCAAAAAGCTCGGACAGATAAAACAAAATTCCAAAAAGGACAAACATTAAAATTCCACCAATAAAAAAGATGGCGTAAAGCCAGCGTCCCTTTTCAGTAAAGGTTTTTTTCACATTAATGAAGAAATCTTTAAATGGAATGGGTTTCTGTGTTGATTTTGGGCTTTTGACCAAGAACATAATCATCAAAACAGAAATGGCACAAAATACAGGAAAGGAAAAAAACGGCATAAACCAAATGATTCCCGCAAGAAAAGCCCCTAAAATAGGGCTTAATACCTTTCCAAACGTATTCGATGTTTCTATTAAACCCAGACAACAGCTAACATCATCCTCATTTTTAAACATATCCCCAACCAATGGCATAACGATTGGAGCTGCTCCAGCAGCTCCAACCCCCTGAAGGGCGCGGCCAGCTAAAATTATCCAATAAGCATCATTCATTTTCCATGCAGCAAAACCTGAAATCAGCCCGCCAATTCCAGCAATGATAAGGCTTGGAATAATGACTTTTTTTCGACCAATATGATCTGATAAGTATCCGGCAACAGGTATTAGGAAAATAGCAACAATCGAATAAACAGTAATAACCATACTGGTTTGAAAGGAAGAAATCGACAACTTTTTTTCCATTGAAGGTAGAACTGGAATTAACATCGAATTACCCAACGTCATGACTAGTGGAATGGAAGACAGTGAGATGATTGCCCACTTCTGATTAGCTATTTCATTCGATCGCTTTTGTCCCGCTGCTGATTGTTTCTTTTTGGCAGCTTTTGGATTTTGGCTTAAATGTTCAATATGCTCCATTAATCTTCAATCCCGCCTTCGTTATTTGCTACTATTACTATTTGCTTATTCAGTATAAAAAAACCTTGTTGGAATATCCTTTAACTGGAATAAATAAAAAAAGCTAGTGGCTTGGAAAATAGAACGGAAAACCTAATTTTCAAATTAATTAAAAAATTTATGAATTTTTCCCTTGACTTTAGAGAGAAATTTGCGTAGGATATAAATCAAAGTTAAATAATTAACTCGTTGAACAAGAGGAGTACACTTATTTATTTCTTCTAAGAGAGTCGGGGGAGGTGGGAGCCCGATAAGAAAGGATTTGTGGAATGGACTTGTGAGAGGCATCTTGAATCTAAGTAGGGATGCACGGGTCTCCACCGTTAAAAGGATAGGATATCGAACAGTTTGTTCCGTATCTGAAGAGGAAGCAGAGCAATCGGCTGCTTCAAACAGAGGTGGCACCACGACCATAGAATCGTCCTCTATATGCGTAAAATTTTTGCGCATATAGAGGACGATTTTTTTTTATTTAGAAGGGGGTCCAAACATGAAAACTAAAATGGATTTTTTCATAAAAGAAATTAAAGGAGACACGCTTACACCCATCTCCATCTTAAAAAAAATAAACGGGAAAAAGAAATTCCTATTAGAAAGCTCACATAAGTACAATGCCTCTGGCCGATATTCCTTTATTGGAGCAGAGCCTGCATTTGAACTTATTTCGAGGGGGGATCGGAATGAGATTCTAAAAGAGAATGGTGAAAATGAAGTGATAAAGGGTAATCCTCTAGAATTGTTAAAGAAACTAATCCCCCCCATGGATTTTGAAGAGTATCCCTTCCCATTTATTGGAGGCGCAGTTGGATTTGTAGGCTATGACATTATTAGGCAGTATGAAGTGATAGGAGAAGAATTTCCAAACGGTATGGAAATGCCGGATGTACACTTAATGTTTTATGAAGAAGTTATCGTCTTTGATCATCTTCAAGACAAGGTTTTGATTTGTGGTTGTCCTTTAACGAAGGAGAGCGACACCGCTGTAATTGAGAAAAGAATCAATCGCAGAATCGAGGAACTCAAGCAGCCGACTTTTTACCCAACAGAAGAGCCATTTGATTTTTCAGGCTTTGAATCTGAAACAACAAAAGAAACTTTTATCAAAAATGTAGAAATCGCGAAGGAACATATATTAGCTGGTGATATTTTCCAAGTGGTTCTTTCTAGGAGGATGAAATCAGCTTTTAACGGAGATCCATTATCACTTTATCGCAAACATCGGGCTAATAATCCAACACCCTATATGTTCTATATTGACTTTGACGGGTATACCGTGATTGGTTCATCTCCAGAGAGCTTAATTAAAACAAGAGCACAAACAGTTATTTCGAATCCTATCGCAGGTACAAAAAGACGAGGGAGGACAAATGAAGAAGATTTGTTGATTGAACAAGAATTGAAAAATGATGAAAAGGAACTAGCGGAGCATAAGATGCTAGTTGATCTTGGCAGAAATGACCTCGGAAAAATTTGCGAATTTGGGTCCGTTCAAGTGGATAAGTATATAGCGGTGGAGAAATACCGACATGTGATGCACCTTGTCTCAGAAGTAAGCGGTCATTTAAAATCCGACAAGACAGCCATAGATGCCCTCGCTGCCTGTCTTCCGGCCGGAACTGTTTCAGGTGCCCCTAAGGTTCGTGCGATGGAGATTATTAACTCATTGGAAAAGTCAAAACGAGGGTTATATTCAGGCGCTGTTGGATATATTTCCGCGGATGGAAATATGGATTTTGCCCTTGCGATTCGAACGACGATTTTAAAAGAGGGTTCGGCTTATATACAAGCTGGGGCTGGGATTGTATATGATTCGAATCCAGAGTCCGAATATCAAGAGACGATAAACAAACTAAACTCTTTCTTGGAGGGTGAGAAATGATTTTACTGATTGATAATTTTGACTCGTTTACATTCAACCTCTATCAATATCTAGGGGAACTTGGGGAACAAATAACAGTTTTTAGGAATAATCAGCTAAGCATGGAACAAATCAAGGAATTAAACCCTAAAGCAATCATTCTTTCCCCGGGACCAGGGAAGCCGGAGGATGCCGGAATTTGCATCGAAGTAATTCAAACATTTTTTAATAAGATCCCTATCTTAGGAATTTGCCTCGGTCATCAAGCGATCGGTGCAGCATTCGGTGGTGAGATTAAAAGGGCACCCCTAATCAAGCATGGTAAAACATCGTTCATATCGCATCGGTGCGATGGATTATTTGAAGGCCTGCCAAGCCCATTAGAAGTGATGCGGTATCATTCATTAATCATTGAAAAGAGTAGTATTCCTGAAGTGCTCGAAAGGATTGCACACTCGGACGATGATCAGGAAATTATGGCAATCAGGCATCGTGACTATCCTGTTTTTGGTCTACAGTTTCATCCGGAGTCGATCGGTACTCCTACTGGCAAACAAATCCTAAATAACTTTTTAAATGAGATAGAGAGGATGAAGAAAAATGAAGAATTATTTACTCCAATTAGCTGAACGTGAATCATTTTCTGAAAAACAAATGAAAGAAGCCGTTAGTTTCATTTTAGGGGAAGAGGTTTCAGAATCTGAAATTGCTGCCTTCTTAATGGGCTTGAAATCAAAAGGAGAAACAGTCGAAGAAATTACCGGAATAGTTAAAGCAATGAAGGCAAATACACTGAAATTTAATGAGAAATTCTCTGGCGTTCTAGATAATTGTGGAACCGGAGGAGATGGTTCTTCCAGTTTTAATGTGAGTACTACTTCTGCTTTTGTGATTGCCGGTGCGGGCATTCCGGTTGCCAAGCATGGCAATCGAAGTGTTTCGAGTAAAACGGGTAGTGCTGATGTACTTGAATACTTAGGGATTAATTTAAATCTGTCAGCAGAAAGAACAGAAGAAATTCTGCAGGAAATCGGCTTATCCTTTTTATTCGCGCCAAATGTTCATCCAAAATTAAAGAAAGTTATGACCGTTCGAAAACAATTAAAGATTCCAACGATATTTAACTTTATTGGACCACTTACAAACCCAATTGAGTTGGACTATCAATTGTTGGGTGTGTATCGGAGGGATTTATTGAATGTGTTTGCTGAAGTGCTTTTCAAGTTAGGACGCAAGCGGGCCGTTGTTATCAATGGAGCAGGCTTTATGGATGAAGCATCTCTTCAAGGGGAAAATCATTTAACTATTTTAGAGAACGGCGTAATTACAAGTCAATCATTCTTCCCAGAAGAAATCAATCTTCCACAATATGATAACAGTTGTATTAGAGGCGGAGATTCTAAAGAAAACGCTGAAATATTAATCAATGTGTTAAAAGGGGAAAAGGGCGCTTGCCGTGATACTGTGTTACTGAATTCCGGGCTTGGGATATTTACAGCAGGTAAAGCTAACTCCATTAAAGAGGGTATATTAGTGGCAAGAGAAATTATTGATTCTGGTGCTGCTTATGAAAAACTAAATACACTTATCGAAAAAACACAAGCAGCAGGGCAGAAAGAGGCGATATAAGTGGCAACCATCTTAGATAAGATCATTGACCAAAAGAAAAAAGAAGTTCGGATTCTTCGTGAAGGTAATCTCCAACAAGTTGAATTGAACAAGCCGAGAAGATCTTTTATTCAAAAGCTTAAAACAGCTGATCAAATATCGATAATCTCAGAGTTTAAGAGGGCATCACCATCGAAAGGGATCATTAATAACACGATTGAGCCTGCCTTTCAGGCGGGGCTTTATGAAGAATATGGTGCATCGGCTATATCCGTTTTAACGGATCAAACCTTTTTTAAAGGCAGTTTCTCTGATTTAAGAGCGGTTCGGAGCCAGGTAAATCTGCCGATTCTCTGTAAAGACTTTATTATTGATGAGGTGCAAATTAATCTGGCTGCTTCAAATGGGGCGGATCTCATCTTACTAATTGCAGCTGCATTAGACGATCAAAGATTAGTTGAACTTTTTCAATATGCGAAGGGATTAGGTCTTGAAGTATTAGTGGAAGTTCATAATCAGACTGAATTGGAAAGTGCACTTAAAACAAATGCGAAGTTGATTGGAGTTAATAATCGCGACTTAAAGACGTTTCATGTTTCACTTGAGGTAACTGAGAACTTAGCCTCGGAGGTAAAAAACTCTGGTGCATATCTCATTAGTGAAAGCGGGATTCATCACCAAGAAGATGTAGCACGAGTTAGAAATGCAGGAGCCAATGGAATATTAGTGGGTGAGGCATTAATGAAAAGTCCTAATGTGAAACAATCGTTTTTAGACTTTCGCTTGCCACTTATTTTAGGTGTCAAGAAATGAAAGTGAAAATCTGTGGAATTACTGATATCGAAACTGGTGTGGCGGCGGCACGTTATGGTGCTGATGCCATTGGATTCGTCTTTGCAGAAAGTAAGCGCAAGGTCACCATAGAGAAAGCACAAGAAATTATTGCTCATTTACCGAATGAGGTGTATAAGGTCGGTGTTTTTGTAAATGAAACAAGAGATGAAATAGAGAAAATTGCTGCTTCTGTGGGCCTTACCCATATCCAATTACACGGAGATGAAACAGGAGGTTTCAGTGAATCGCTGTCATTGCCTGTTATAAAATCAATTAGTTTTCAAGGAAATGAAGGCTTAGCTGCATTGGCCGATTTTCCATGTGAATTTATTTTATTAGACAGTCCTAAGGGAAAATACAGAGGCGGAAATGGAACGGTATTTAATTGGAATGAGGTCGATCCTCACCTAATTAAAAATCACAATATAATTCTTGCTGGTGGATTGCATGTTGATAATGTGGAAGAAGCGATAAGAATGATCAAACCATGTATGGTTGATGTTAGCTCGGGGGTAGAAACCAACGGGAAAAAGGATTTAGAAAAGATTAAAACATTTATAGAAAAAGCGAAAAGCATACCTGTAGGGAGGTAAAAGGGAATGAACACTTATACATTACCGAATGAGCAAGGCCACTTCGGCATTTTCGGGGGAAGATTTGTCCCTGAGACATTGATGAAAGCAGTAATTGAACTTGGTGAAGCGTATGAAAGCGCGAAAAAGGATCCTTCCTTTCAAGTGGAAATTCAAGATTTATTAAAAAACTATGTTGGTAGAGAAACCCCATTGTATTATGCAGATAACCTAACAAGACATGCCGGAGGAGCTAAGATTTTTCTTAAAAGAGAAGATTTAAACCATACAGGCGCCCATAAAATTAATAATGCGATTGGGCAGGCACTTTTAGCCGTACGAATGGGAAAGAAAAAAATCGTCGCTGAAACAGGAGCTGGCCAGCATGGTGTAGCAACCGCGACCGTTTGTGCCTTATTAAATCTTGAGTGTATCGTTTTTATGGGTGAAGAAGACATCAAAAGGCAAGCTCTTAATGTTTTTAGAATGGAATTGCTGGGTGCAAAGGTTGTTAGTGTTACCTCCGGAAGCGCCACATTAAAGGATGCAGTTAATGAGGCGTTAAGATACTGGGTAGAAAATGTAGATGATACACACTATTTATTGGGATCTGTTATGGGGCCGCATCCATTTCCTCAGATGGTCAGGGATTTCCAAAGCGTGATTGGCAAGGAAACAAAACAGCAGTTTCAACTAAGCGAAGGGGCGCTTCCGGATGCCGTGGTAGCCTGTATTGGCGGCGGGAGCAATGCGATGGGGATGTTCTATCCATTTATCGAGGATGAAGAGGTTAATCTCTATGGTGTAGAAGCAGCTGGACAGGGTGTGGATACAAAGTACCATGCAGCCTCCTTAACAAAAGGAAGTCCGGGGGTATTACATGGAGCACTCATGTACCTTTTACAAGACCAGGATGGTCAAGTTCAAGAAGCACATTCTATTTCGGCCGGGCTAGATTATCCTGGTATTGGACCGGAGCATAGCTATTTACATGATATTGGCCGTGCAAAATACCATTCGATTACTGATAAAGAAGCGCTAGACGCTTTTCAGCTTCTTTCTAAACTTGAAGGAATCATTCCAGCACTTGAGAGCGCGCATGCCATTGCCTTTGCAGTGAAGCTAGCTGCAGAAATGGACGAATCCCAAAAAATTGTAGTGTGCTTATCAGGGCGCGGTGATAAAGATGTTGATACGGTGAAAACACGTTTAAGAGAGGAGAGATAAGAAATGAACCGTTTTGAAAAAACTTTTGCATCTTTGAAAGAGAATAATAGAAAAGCGTTTGTCCCTTACATCATGGCAGGAGATGGCGGGCTGGAATGCTTGGTTGATCGCCTTCAATTATTAGAGAAATTTGGTGCAACGGCCATTGAAGTGGGGGTTCCATTTTCGGATCCAGTGGCCGATGGACCAACCATCCAGCAAGCGGGAATTAGATCACTTGGAAATGGTACAACGCTTAAAAGTATTATTACAGAACTAGGAAAGGCACGAAAGGAAATTAATGTTCCTATCCTGCTTATGACTTATTTAAATCCAATTTATCGCTATGGAATCAATGAATTTGTCCAAGATGTACGGAATGCAGGTGTGGACGGGTGTATTATTCCTGATTTACCGATCGAAGAGGAAGGAATTATTACACCGCAGCTAGAAGAAGCTGAAATAGAATTAATTCGGCTTGTCACACTCACAACACCAATTGAGCGAATCAAAACCATTGCAAATAAGGGCAAGGGATTTTTATACACGGTTACAATTAAGGGGATTACAGGTGTGAGAAATGAATATGATTCGGAATTGAATCAATTCTTACAGAATGTAAAAGCTCTAAGTCCAATCCCTGTCTTGGCGGGCTTCGGTATTTCAAGCCAAGAACAGATAGTAGACTTAACAAAGCACTGTGATGGAGTTATAGTTGGCAGTAAAATTGTCGATCAATTTCATAACGGAAAACTGGATGAGATGGAAAAGTTAATGTCTGTTTTTAAACCAATATCCAAAATGGTGTAACCGCACAGATTAATCGTCTTTCCTTGAATGCAAGGGATGTTTCCTGTATAATAGATACGTAATTGACATGAGTTTACTTTTTTTCGAAACTTCCCGTTGTGGAAGTTTTGTTTGTTTTCTAATAGATATTTTAATGTAATCATTAAGAGTAATTTTTTAAGGAGCGTAGATGATATGAAAGAAATGACGGTCGAAGAGCTTTTCGCGACAAAGAACCCAGTAATCATTGATATACGCTCACCAATTGAGTTTAAGGATGGCGCAATTCCAGGAGCGATTAATGTACCATTATTCACAGATGACGAACGGCAAGTAATCGGCACAATTTATAAACAAGAAGGACCTGCAGTTGCAAAATGGAAGGCAATGGAAATTGTTTCTCCTAAAATTCCTGACCTATTGCACACGATAAAGAATACCATTTCCAATGATACCGAGCTGATTATCCATTGTTGGCGAGGTGGGATGAGAAGTAAAGCAGTGGTCACGTTTCTCGAGTTTGCAGGTATTTATGCTAGTAGGCTAGTTGGTGGATATAAAGAGTACCGTCACTATATTCTTGAACAGTTACCAACAATGCTTCCCGGCAAAGCTGTTGTCCTTCATGGACTAACAGGGGTTGGGAAAACAGAGGTCTTAAAAATCTTAAAAAAAAGAGGCTATCCAATTTTAGATCTTGAAGAGATGGCAGGGCATCGCGGTTCGATATTCGGAACAATTGGCCAGGGGGATGGTCATAATCAAAAAACATTTGACTCCTTACTATTCAAAGGGCTTACCGAAATAAAGGGTGCTGAATTCTTTCTCGTGGAAGCAGAAAGCAAAAGAATCGGAAAAGCAGTCCAAACCGAGGAACTAATGGATAAAAAGATGAGAGGTATTAATATCAACCTAAATACCTCGATTGAACAAAGGGTAGCACATCTTGTGGCGGAATATGTACATCCTTATCAGAATGAGCCATGGTATTTTGATAAGATTTCTGATGGGATTGAAAAAGTGTTAAGACGTATTAAAGCGATTGACATCAGAAATTCACTTATCCAAGCGTTATCTGATCGAAATTATCCGGATATGATTCGCAATTTACTTGAACACTATTATGATCCAAGGTATGACCATGCGAAACAAGAGTATGAAGGGGAATTCATTGAGATTTTTGCTGATAATCCAGTGGAGGCAGCGGAAAAGATTGCAGGAGTACTTAAAGAATTATCCTTTTATCCTAACGCGTTTACAAGTAATGAGGTGAAAATGAAAAACCGCTGAATCCTTTCAGCGGTTTTTTCGTGTTACCGATTTTTAAATGGTTTTAGGCCGCGGCGTTTGATTTCATCTTTTAAAATCTTAATCCATTCTTTTTCCTTGTCAGACTTTAATGCATCCCGATACGAAACAACTAATTGCTCATTACTCATAATTTTCATACTTATGAATGCCTCCTCAAGAAAATGGATTGAATATTCAGTTTTTATAATTGTAATGGTTTTTTGACCATTTGAGAACCCAAAATTAATAAAATTTTTAAATAGTTCACAATTTCTTAATGCATTGATTTTGTTGCGCACCACCAGCCATTTTGATTATACTAGGAGTGGGACAAAGAACGAAAGGAAGGGTGCAGCAATGATTCATCTATCATGGCGTGATCGTGAAACTATCAAAAAAATAAAATGCGTTCATACGGATGCCAAAAAATATCTTGTCAATAATGCTTTAACGGCTGGGAAAGTCTATGATGTAAAAAATGAGACTGAAGAATTTTATTACATTGTTGATAATACAGGAAAAGTAGGCGGCTTTAACAAGGAATATTTTCAAGATGCATAAAAGGAGGACTGTGGAGCAAAGCCCGCAGTCTTTTCTTATGAAAAAGGGGGAGAATGATTAATGACTAAATTATGGAGCGATCTATTTTCGTTACAAGGGGAAACGGTAAAATTAATTCCTGTCAGTATGGATCATTTAGACGGTTTGTGGGAAGCAGCGGAACCAGATGAAATCTGGACGTATATGGCGACAAAAATTCGCTCAAAAGAGGATATGGAACGAATGATAGACGCTGCCATAAAGGCACGTGAACATGGAACAGATTATACCTTTACGGTTGTAGACAACAATGAACATATCATTGGGAGCACACGATTCTTAGATATACTCCCAAACCATAATAGTGCGGAAATTGGCTCGACGTGGTATCACCCGAATGTATGGCGGACCAAAGTAAATACTGAATGTAAATTTCTTTTATTAAGACATGCATTTGATGTTTGGAACCTTACTCGTGTTCAATTAAAAACGGACTCTCGAAATATAAGATCCCAAAAGGCGATTGCAAGAATCGGTGCCGTGAGAGAAGGAGTATTACGGAAAGATCGGATTATATCAGATGGATATGTAAGGGATACAGTATTTTTTAGTATCCTTCATGATGAATGGGCTGAGATAAGCACCCAATTAAAAGGCAGGTTGCAAAGGTAAGAAAACTGTCAAATTAATGGCAAATAACTACCCAAAAAAAGAAGCATCCAAGGACGCTTCTTTTTCAATCTGACTATTTTTGTTTGACTTGAACTTTTGGTGTCTTATTGGTTTGATAAAGACTTTTACTAATCATTGTTTGAATAATCAGGAACGTACCACCGACTACCCAATAAAGAGGAAGGGCTGCGGGTGCGTTAAATGAAAACATAACAATCATTAATGGGGAGAGTAAACCCATATATTTCATTTGGTCTGCCTGGGCGGAAGGCATATTTGACTGAGAAACTTTAAACTGGAAGTAGTAAATAACCCCGGCAATAATCGTAATAATGATGTCAGGATTTCCTAGGCTGAACCATAAAAACTCATGAGTTTTTATCTCTTCTGAACCACGAATCGCATAATAGAAACCAGTTAGAATAGGCATTTGGATTAGCAATGGAAGACAGCCCATATTTAATGGATTAACCCCATGTTTTTTATAAAGTCCCATCATTTCTGCTTGAAGTTCCTGCTTTTTCTTTGGATCCTTTTCGGTTTTCATTTTAGTCTGAATGACATCCATTTCAGGCTTTAACACATCCATTTTTTCCTTCATCGCCATTTGATTTTTATACTGCCTTAACATAAGCGGCATTAGGGCAAGCCTTATAATCAGAGTAACAAGAATTATGGACAAACCATAATTTCCATTAAAAAGTTCCGCTAAATAATGTATAAAATTTGAAAAAGGTTCGACAAAGTAAGTATGGAAAAATCCACTATTGTTGTTTCCACTTTTTGGTTGGGACGAACATGCAGATAATAATAAAGTCGTTAAAGCTAACATTGTTACAAAAATAATAGAAGATCGTTTGTTTTTCATATTTCCTCCTAGAATGGTTTATTAATTTTTATGGACAAAAAAGGGAGGAAACAGGTTCTTCAGAATCATCCTGTGAATATTCTTTTCTACGAAAATATATAACAATTCTTTTCAGAATAAAGCTGCCATTTAAACAACTTTTCTTAAGATAAAGTACCAATGGGTGAATAATATTTGTCCTTGCTGGATCAGATAAGGAACCAACAAAAGAATATTCCACACTCCATGCCCATAATAACTTTAAAGCAATTCCTAAAAAAATACTTACATAAAGAGCGTTAAGGGCATTTATATCTGAACTGTCGATAAGCAATTGAAACAAATATTATCACCTCACTTAAATGTCAATGATATGAGTATATAGGAGATAAGGTAAAGAATCAATTTAATACTTGCCAAAATGCCAGATTATGAAGATATTTACTTATTGGCCAATAGGATAAGTATTAAAGTTTCCAAATTATGCACAGTATCTAAAAACACTGATTCAAACCGAATCAGTGTTTTTGGATTGGTGCATTCCAGTGTGCAGTTATTTTTTTATTGGCAAACTCCACATTTTCCTCTGTGGGCGGCTCAATAGAATGGAGTTGATATTCATGTCCGAGTGCTTCCCACTTATAAACACCGAGTTTGTGGTAGGGAAGAATTTCAATCTTTTGGACGTTATTAAGTGTCCCAATAAATTCACCAAGTTTTGTTAAATCATCAGGATCATCTGTTATCGTTGGAACGAGCACGTGGCGAACCCAGATAGGAACATGATGATTGGATAAGAATGTTGCAAATTCAAGAATATGATCATTAGCCATTCCCGTTAATTGAATATGTTTTTTCCGGTTAATATGTTTCAGATCCAATAGGATTAAATCAGTATACTGGAGCAATTCCTCTAATTGGTCAACAAAAAGCTTTGAATGAGAGAAGCAGCCACCGGAAGAGTCAATGGTCGTATGAATCCCTTTCTTTTTACATTCCTTAAATAATTCTGTTAAGAAAGGGATTTGCAGCAAGGGTTCACCACCGCTCACTGTAATTCCACCACCAGAAGACTGAATAAAAGGCAGATAGGACATAAGATCATCCATGATATCGGAAACAGTCATTTCTTTGCCGCTGCCAATTTCCCACGTATCAGCATTATGGCAAAACTGGCACCGCAATAGGCAGCCTTGTGTAAAAATAACATAGCGGATACCTGGTCCGTC
The DNA here is from genome assembly GCF_042136325.1 of Neobacillus sp. KR4-4. Taxonomy (NCBI): domain Bacteria; kingdom Bacillati; phylum Bacillota; class Bacilli; order Caryophanales; family Bacillaceae; genus Neobacillus; species Neobacillus sp. KR4-4. The sequence goes on along the minus strand of NZ_JBHHJU010000004.1, from coordinate 112,859 downwards.
GACTGTACCTAATGTTTCAATTGAATGAATATTTCCGTTCATGATGATGATCCCCCTTGGTTTACCAGGGACCCCCGATTAAAGGGCCCCTGTTGGTTTGTTTGATTATAGAGACTCGTGGAATGTTCGATTAATAACGTCTAACTGTTGTTCTTTTGTTAATTTAATGAAGTTAACTGCATATCCAGAAACACGGATTGTTAATTGTGGGTAAAGCTCTGGGTGTTCCATTGCATCAATTAATGTTTCGCGATTAAAGACGTTAACGTTTAAGTGATGACCTGATTTAATAGCATATCCATCTAGGATTGAGACAAGGTTACGGGTTTGGCTTTCTTCCTCTTTACCTAATGCTTTAGGCACGATTGAGAAGGTATTTGAAATTCCATCCATCGCATAGTTGTATGGAAGCTTCGCAACTGAAGATAGTGAAGCTAGTGTTCCTTTTGTGTCACGGCCGTGCATCGGGTTAGCACCTGGTGCAAATGGTTCTCCCATACGACGTCCATCAGGTGTATTACCGGTTTTCTTTCCGTAGACTACGTTAGATGTAATCGTTAAGATAGATAGTGTGTGAACAGAATCACGGTAAGTTTGGTGCTTACGAAGCTTTTTCATAAAGGTTTTAAGCACTTCCACAGCAATCGCATCGACTCGGTCATCGTTGTTTCCGTATTTAGGGAAGTCCCCAGTTGTTTCGAAATCAACCGCAAGACCATTTTCATCACGGATTACCTTGACTTCACCGTATTTAATCGCACTTAGTGAATCAGCGACAACGGAAAGACCAGCGATACCTGTTGCCATCGTACGAAGAATCTTAGTGTCGTGTAAGGCCATTTCAATTCTTTCATAGCTGTATTTATCATGCATATAGTGAATGACATTTAAGGTGTTGATATAAAGACCAGCAAGCCATTCCATCACAAGATCGAATTTTTGCATGACTTCTTCATAGTTTAATACTTCGGATGTAATTGGCTGATATTGTGGTCCCACTTGTATTTTTAATTTTTCATCTACGCCGCCGTTAATAGCGTATAGGAGTGCTTTTGCAAGGTTAGCACGGGCACCAAAGAACTGCATTTGCTTACCAATTTCCATTGCTGAAACACAGCAAGCAATTCCATAGTCATCCCCATATTCTGGGCGCATAATATCGTCGTTTTCATATTGAATCGAGCTAGTTTTGATGGACATTTTCGCACAATATTTCTTAAAGTTTTCGGGTAACTGTGGTGACCATAAAACTGTTAAGTTTGGTTCTGGTGCAGCACCTAAGTTGTCTAATGTATGCAGGAAGCGGAATGAGTTTTTCGTTACTAGGGAACGACCATCATTTGCCATACCGCCGATTGATTCTGTTACCCATGTAGGGTCTCCACTGAATAATTCATTATAATCTGGTGTGCGGGCAAATTTTACAAGACGAAGCTTCATAATAAAGTGGTCGACTATTTCTTGTACTTCTTCTTCGGTTACTGTTCCGTTTTTCAAATCTCTTTCTACGTAAATATCTAGGAATGTTGACACGCGGCCAAGGCTCATCGCGGCACCGTTTTGTTCCTTAATCGCTGCTAAGTATCCAAAGTACACAAATTGGAATGCTTCAGCCGTATTTTTAGCTGGTTGACTAATATCAAATCCATAGCTGCTTGCCATTTCCTTTAGTTCTTTTAAAGCACGAATTTGTTCAGCAAGTTCTTCACGAAGGCGCATATTATCTTCAGTCATTACTTTGCTAGTGTTCTTTTGGTCCTTTTGCTTTTCTTGGATTAAGAAATCAACACCGTAGAGAGCAACGCGGCGATAATCCCCAATAATGCGGCCGCGGCCATAAGCATCAGGAAGACCGGTAATAATTGCAGCTTTACGAGCAAGCATCATTTCATCTGTGTAGGCATCGAAAACACCTTGATTGTGAGTTTTACGGAACTCAGTAAAGATTTTTTCAATTTCAGGGTTTAATTGGTACCCATAAGCTTCACAAGCTGCTTTCGCCATACGGATCCCACCAAATGGCTGCATGGAACGATTAAACGGTTTATCGGTTTGTACACCAACAATTTTTTCAAGGTCTTCGTTAAGGTAACCAGGTCCATGGGAAGTTATTGTAGATACGGTTTCAGTGTCCATATCCAATACGCCGCCCTTTTCGCGCTCTTGTTTGGTTAATTCCATTACCTGTGCCCAAAGTTTAGTGGTAGCTTCTGTAGGACCTGCTAAAAATGAATCATCTCCTTCGAAAGGAGAAAAATTATTAAGGATAAAATCGCGAACGTTAACTTCTTTTGACCAAGCACCTTTTGTAAATCCAGTCCATTGTTCCATTAGTAATCACCTCATATTTTTTATAAAACAATATAACAGTTTGGTTGTTTCTTCTATAAATTGAGTATAACAGGTTTTTTGTGAAAAAAGGCACGTATATTAGTAACAATTGTTAACGTTTTGTGAAGTCTTATTTAAAGGGGATAATTAGTAATGTCTTCAGATTGTTAATATAGTTTTATAGAATCAATTTTCAAACTGTACTATAATTATCTTCGTGAATTTCAAAACTGTTATATATGAAGAAATTTATAAAAACAAGGTGTTAACATTAAAAAAGATTGAAACAGCAGTTCTTTTATCATGAAAAAAAACAGGAGAAGAATCCCCTGTTTTTAATCCACTACTATATAAGCAATCATTGGACCATTATGTGAGCGATCGGAATGGACTTCACAAATTAACCGATACGTACCTTCTTTTTCAAATTGTAAGGGAACAATTGTTTCTTCGCCCTTTTTGACGGTCCCTTTTATTTTAGTTCCTTCTATATAAAAGGGGTGCTCTTCACCGTTGATTCCGCTAATAAATAACCTTACTTTTTCACCTTTCTCTAAAAATACTGTCCCGGGATCCCAGCGATAAGCCTCCATTTCTTTTCCATTTTTCATTTTCGTACTGAATTCTGCAGTAACCATGTGAATTTCACGGATATCTTTCGATTGCTGATTAAAAACAGTTATATCCCCGGCTTTTAACATGAACCAGGCTGACAGGGAGAAAAGTACAACCCCTATTGCAACAAAGAATAGAAGTGTTTCCTTTTTAAAGACTAAAAATTTCATTTCGTACCCCCTCATAAATTTGTCCTACTTTATACTTATGCTAAGTGGGGGAGAAAACTTGTCTATTATTTTGTGAGATTTGAGTTGTTTTGGTTACCACTTATACCTTCAAACATGGTTGAACATAAATAAAAATGTCTAGAATAAGAAGTAACACCCTATAGAGTGAGATAATTTTTCTTTGTTTTTCTATTAGAAAAGTTTATAGTAAAAACAGGAAATGTGTTTCTATGTAAATTAGATGTTGCTAATTAATTCGCAAATAATTAGGTGGTTAGCTTGTTGGGGATTAGAAAAGAAAGAATATTAAAGGCGCTAAAATTTATTTTTCCATTGTTACTGTTAATCTTTGCAATTGTCGAAATCAAAAAATTTACTCAAAACATAAATATGGACTTACTTAAGGAAGAACTAAGTCAACTTGATATGGGGCGCCTTCTATTTATATTATTTATCACCTTTATAGCTGTCTTACCCATGTTGCTTTACGATGTGGTTCTAGTACGAATATTAAAATTAAAAGTTCCAATCAGAGATTTATTAGAGCAATCATTTATTGCTAATTCGTTTTCAAATTTAATTGGCTTTGGTGGAATAATCGGGGCAATGTTACGGACATATTTCTTTCATAAGCACGAACCGGACAAGCGCAAACTTTTAGGGGTTATTGCATCCGTATCATTATTTTATTTAACTGGTATTTCGGTGCTCTCATGGATTGTCACAAACAATTTTCGTAACTTTCCGTTGTTTGTTGACACAAAATGGCTCTATTTTGCAGTGGTGGGAGTTGGTTTATATTTACCACTATTTTTATTTATACATATCTTAAAATCAAGAAAAGGAAGTCCATCTCTAGTTAGTGCCAATAGTACCTTGAAGCTAATTATGATATCCATTATCGAATGGTTTGCAGTATTTTTAGCCATTTGGATTTTATGCCGGACTCTAGGAATTTCTATCTCTGCAGCAAATCTTTTTCCTGTTTATATTGTAGCTGCATGTGCCGGTATTATTAGTATGATCCCCGGCGGCTTAGGTTCTTTTGATTTGGTATTTATTTGGGGGATGCAAGATTTACATTTCTCTGAAGAAAAGGTACTTGTATTATTATTATTTTATCGGGTTGGCTATTACTTTCTCCCATTTTTTATTAGCCTAGTTTTCTTTATTAAGCTTTATTGGAAAAAATGGAATCAAACTTGGAATGATCTTCCTAAAGCCGTGGTACAAAGATTAAGTCATGTCATTTTAACCATGCTGGTTTTCCTTTCTGGTCTAATCCTGCTCTTATCAGCTAGTGTGCCTGGAATTATGTCCCGGTTAAAGGTTGCACAAGAACTTTTATCCTTTCCAATTATTAATGTTTCGCACCAATTATCTGTTGCCGCTGGATTTTTACTATTAGGTTTATCTCGGGGAATTGAGTATAGTGTTAAGCGAGCGTACGAACTAACGATGTTCGCTTTAATACTGGCCGCATTGTTCTCTATCTTTAAAGGAATTGATTATGAAGAAGCGATCTTTTTAATTATTGTCGCTTTGTTGCTCCGGATGTCAAAAGGTCAATTTTATCGAGAGAGTTATGTGTTAACTTGGGGAAAAACGATTTTTGATATAATGATTATTCTTGTAATTACATCAATGTATCTCGTAATTGGTTATCTGAATTTACCGATTTCTAAAATAGAAATACCACCCAAACTTTTACCCTATGTAATAGTTGATTATCACGATTTATTTATGAGTGCGGCAATTGGGCTTGTTATCGCACTATTCATTCTTATGTTTGGATATTTAATCAGTTTGCCGAAAAGTTGGATTTTAGAGCGATCTGTAAACCGTGAAAAAGATATTGTTGACCATTTATCGAAGTATCAAGGTAAGGTGTTATCGCATTTAATCTTTTTACATGATAAATTTATATTTTGGAACAGTCAAAAGAATGTATTAATTTCCTTTCAGCGATTTGCAGATAAGCTGGTCATTCTTGGAGATCCCATAGGGGAAAAAGACGAAATATCAAATGCAATAGAGGAGTTTCAGGAAATTGCTGATTTACATGGCTATACGCCTGTTTTTTATCAAGTTAGTGATGATATGCTTCCTTATCTGCATGGGCATGGTTTTGCTTTTTTTAAGTTAGGTGAAGAGGCATTTGTAGATTTGAAATACTTTTCTTTATCAGGATCCAAAATGAAAGGGTTGCGTGCATTACGAAATAAATTTGTTCGTGCTGATTATTCATACGAGATTATAACCCCTCCACATTCAATAGACCTTTTAGAAGAATTAAGAGAGATATCTAATGAATGGCTGCAAGGAAGAGAGGAAAAAGGTTTTTCACTAGGTTTCTTTTCTGAGGATTATTTAAATAAGGCACCAATTGCGATTGTAAGAAATGAACAAAAGCAGATTCTTGGTTTTATGAGCATTATGCATGTATATGATGATTATCAAACGATTTCTGTTGATTTAATGAGGTTTAAACCAGAAGCCGCATCAGGTGCAATTGATTTTCTTTTTTTGTGTTTATTTGATTGGGCAAAAGAACAAGGGTATGCTCGTTTCAATATGGGCATGGCACCATTGGCAAATGTAGGACTCTCAAGATTCTCATTTTTAAGCGAAAAAATTGCTGCGCAAATTTTCCTGCATGGCCATTTTTTTTACCACTTCCAAGGTCTGCGTAAATTTAAAGAAAAATATACAAACATTTGGGAACCCAAATACTTGGCATACCGGAGAAAATCATCATTACCGATGATCATGGCGCAAATTACTATGCTTATATCAAAAAAAAGAAACTAGTCCAATTTTCGGTTGGTGTGATACCAGCCGATTTTTCTATTTCTGTAATTGACTTCCCAATAGATATCCTAATTTAATCTATTATTTTGCAATACAATCTGTTAAGATTTAATAGGAAATAATGTAAAAGTTGGGTGTTATTTAATGAAAAAATTTGTATCCGTTATCTTTGTAATCCTACTTGTTTGTTCGAACCATTTAAGCCCGATAGCTGCTAATAATGGACAACCTAACCTAAAAAGTAAAGGGGCTATACTTTTAGATTCTGATACGGGTGCCGTTCTGTATGCAAAAAATGCAGATAAAAAGATGTACCCTGCAAGTCTAACGAAAATAGCCACAGCAATTTATGCGATTGAAAAGGGCAATTTGAATAGCATGGTTACGGTTAGTGGCAATGCAGTGAGGCAAGATGGAACAAGGGTTTATTTAGAAGAAGGGGAAAAGATCACTTTAAAGCAATTAATCCAGGGAATGTTAGTTAATTCAGGTAATGATGCAGCTGTAGCCATTGCAGAACACATAGATGGAAATGTCGAACAGTTTGCTGTGCATTTGAATACCTATTTAAAAACAACTATAGGTGTTAACCACACCCATTTTATCAATCCCAATGGTTTGTTTGATAAGAACCATTATACCACGGCAAGGGATATGGGGATTATAACTAATTATGCAATCAAGAATCCTGTCTTTGCAGAAATCTTTGGTACGAAAGTACTAAAGTGGAACGGGAAATCTTGGAAAACGAATATCCTGACCCACCATAAAATGCTGAAAGGGGAGTTTGCCTACTCAGGAGTAACTGGAGGGAAAACAGGATATACAGTTAAAGCAAAACAAACACTGGCTACCACTGCAGCTAATCCGAAAATAAGGCTGACTGCTGTGGTTCTAAACTCTGAACTGCCAAGAGATAAATATGATGATACGGCCAGCTTGTTTAATTATGGTTTTAAAAACTTTCAACATGCAACACTATTGCAAAGTGATATTTATAAATTAGACAATAAAGAATACTTCCCGGAAAAAAATACCTTAATTACAGAATCCACCAAAGGAAGTACAAGGGTATTAAATAATCAGGGAGTACTTGCTATTAAAAGTAATATTAATGGACAAGTAGTTCAGTTCGTTCCACTTAAATTCAAAGAACCAGTTCCTGTTAAGGTTGAAGTGAAAAATGAAACATCCTCTAAAAAGAAACAAAAAGAAAAGCAGTTATCCAATATTAATCTCATATATGGTGTAATAATTATTGCATTAATAGGGATTATAATTGGTTTTAAAAATAAACTTACTAGGAAATTTTAGAAAAATGAAAAAGCTATGATAAGTGAGGCCTTATCATGGCTTATTTTTGTGTAATATTGTTGCGAATAGCATTATAGCAAATAGAATTATACATAAAAGGTGAAAACAAAAAAGACTAAAGTATATCCTTTAGTCTTTGAGATTTGGATAAATTATTGTAGTCTGCTTTCAACTTGTTGACATACTTCGTCAGCGGATAGTCCGTTTGCGTCGATAACAGAACCCTTTGTACTGGTATCCTGCATACCCATTACATTGGAATCTAGTCCTGTAACAACACAACAATCGCAATTCTGGGCGTCCGACTCCTGCTTTAATTCAACTACATCATGTCCCTTTTCACGCAGAACTTGTTGAACTTGTGTAAGAGATTGTTCTACACCAATTTTTGCCATACAAAACACCTCCTCTTCTAGTTTATCTTGCCTCAGTTTATCTGAATTATTCGGAATAACTAGCATTAATCCTCCAAAAACTAATAGGGGAGGTGTACAAATATGGGAAAACGTAAAAAGGATCCATCAACGATAGGCTTGGCTTCCTCTCAAGTGGAGGGACAAGGAACAACAACAACTGAGACAGGTTCTAGAACAGAACCTTCATCAAGAAGAAAACAAAAGAGAAGCTAATGAAAAAGGGTCACCTCAATCGAGGTGACCCTTTTATCCCTATTTATACATTTCAGCTACTTGTTTTTGAATTTCATCATTTTCTAAATATTCATCATAGCTCATTTGTTTATCCATTAAGCCATTTGGAGTTAATTCAAAAATTCGATTAGCAATTGTTTGAATAAACTGATGGTCATGAGAAGCGAAGAGCAATGAACCCTTAAAATTAATTAATCCGTTATTCAATGCTGTGATTGATTCTAAGTCTAAATGGTTGGTTGGTTCATCTAATAAGAGAACATTTGCGCCGTTTAACATCATTTTAGAAAGCATGCAGCGAACCTTTTCTCCTCCGGAAAGGACACTTGCCTTTTTAAGCACCTCTTCACCAGAGAAAAGCATTCTACCTAAAAATCCACGTAAAAAGCTTTCACTGTCATCTTTAGGTGAGAATTGACGTAGCCAATCCACGAGATTTAAGTCGCTGTTTTCAAAGTAATCAGAGTTATCCTTAGGGAAATAAGCTTGTGAAGTGGTAATTCCCCATTTAAAGGTACCACTGTCTGCTTCCATTTCACCCATTAGAATTTTAAAAAGGGTTGTTTTTGCAAGTTCATTTGTACCAACAAGAGCAATTTTACCCCCCTTATTTACAAAGAAACTGATATTATCAAGGACCTTAACCCCATCAATGGTTTTTGTTAATCCTTCGACATGTAATAAATCATTTCCGATTTCGCGGTCTGGTGTAAAGCCAACAAACGGGTACCGGCGCGAGGATGGCCTGATATCATCCAGAGTGATTTTGTCCAGTAACTTTTTCCTTGAAGTTGCTTGTTTAGATTTAGATGCATTTGCACTAAATCGTGCGATGAAAGCTTGCAATTCTTTAATCTTTTCTTCTTTCTTCTTGTTAGCGTCGGAAGTTAACTTGGATGCTAATTGGCTTGATTCATACCAAAAATCGTAGTTACCCACGTAGATTTGAATTTTACCAAAGTCAAGATCAGCGATATGTGTACATACCTTATTTAAAAAATGACGATCATGGGAAACAACAATTACAGTATTTTCAAAGTTAATTAAGAATTCCTCAAGCCATTGGATTGCTTTAATGTCTAAGTGGTTTGTTGGTTCGTCCAGTAGTAAAACGTCAGGTCTGCCGAATAAAGCCTGTGCAAGTAATACTTTCACTTTTTCTGAACCTGTCAATTCCGCCATTGTTTTATAATGAAGATCTTCACCAATACCAAGACCTTTTAAAAGGATGGCTGCTTCAGGTTCAGCTTCCCAGCCGTTTAATTCGGCGAATTCGCCTTCAAGTTCAGCGGCCTTCATACCGTCTTCATCTGTAAAGTTTTCCTTCATATAGATTGCGTCTTTTTCTTGCATGACTTCATACAGGCGCGTATGACCCATGATAACCGTCTTTAAGACCTCATACTCTTCATATTCGAAATGGTTTTGTTTTAACACAGCCATCCGTTCATTAGGTCCGAGCTGAACAGTTCCTGATTGTGCTTCAATTTCACCAGATAGAATTTTTAAAAAGGTTGATTTTCCTGCACCATTGGCACCGATTAGTCCGTAGCAGTTCCCAGGTGTAAATTTAATATTTACATCTTCAAATAATTTTCGGTCTCCATATCGTAAACCTACGTTACTTACAGTAATCATATTTAAAACATTCCTCCAAAACAAAATATCTACTGATTATACCATTAAAACAGAAGAAGAGCGAATTCTTTTCGTCAATAAAAAGTTTATAAGAAAAATTTTCTAAAAAAATTTATCCGATTTCATACTTTATTCATATTTTTGTTGTAGAATTGGGTATAGAAGCAAGTAAAAGAAGGTGTGAGATGGATGACAAAAAATCAACTAACTGAACTTGTTAACAAGTTAAAAAAGGCTGGTATTAAAGCGAGCTTAACCAAACCAAAATCCAATTACCTCTTGTCACTGCAGAAAATAAAAAATTACCCTTCTTCTGTGAATTAAATAACAAACATAAGCTAGGGACAAAATCTAGAAATTAAAAAGCGATTATTCCAAACGGACTAATCGCTTTTTTGTTACTCTAATTCATCCATGACTTGATCGTAGACTTCTTGTTTGTTAAAGTCTTCTCCCATTGGAAACTTGTTAATAAATTTATTGTTCTCATCAATTAAAAAGGTAAAGGTGGAGTGCACGAATTGGCCGTTTCCAGGATCTTTAAACTGAAACTGCATGGCATCGGTCACTTTTTTGATCTCTGCGCGGTCTTTTTTAATGTTCTGTTTATCTCCGGTTAAGAATAACCAATCCTCATTATTTTCAATCTCAAATCCTTGCATATAATCGGCTAATATCTGTGGTGTATCACGATAGGGATCGATAGTAATTGTCAAAAACTCAATATCCTTACCAAAAACGCCAACCTTCTGAAAATCTTTTTTCAAGTCAATCATCTTTTGTGTTGTAGTTGGACAAATGTCAGGGCAATGGGTATAGATAAACTCTACAAGTTTTAGTTTGGTTTTATCCTTACCAAAATTATAAGAATCCCCATTTTGGTCTATCAAGGTAATCTCTGCAGGTATTTTAGCATTTGCATCACGTACGAGAAAGAAAGAAATTCCTGCTGCAATTCCGATAAGCACAGCAAGACTGCAAATTAAATAAATCTTTTTCATAAATATCCCTCCTACTTTTAAGATAAAGAAGTTAGCAGAAAAAAGATATGGATAATTTGTGAACAAACCCAAGGACTTGAAAATGAAAACTATATCAATTCATCCTTCTCTAAGGAGCAATGGATCTTTATTTGCATATTCTATAAAATGAAGCAAATACTAAATTGACAAGTGTTGCCAGTTATTATATTCTTTATAAGAAATTAATTTTTCTAAAAACTTAGTGTTTAAAGGAGTATGTTTTATGTTAGGTGTCGTTCTTAACTAATCCAATCAATTGGATATGTTCATTCCTAGCTCCTCGTTCAATTTTTTCTTGAATGGAGGCTTATTTACGTATGTTTAGGAATGGAGTTAAGAACAATGGGCATCATTAGCATACATCTTCACCAATGTAGCTGTGTACCTCCGTGTAGACAGTTTTTATTTTGGGTAAATATTTTGTATGTAATATGAGTGAATGAGTTTTTTTCATGTGGCCGCAATGACATTGTTCATTGCGGCTATTTTTATTTCAGTTTAACTAGGCTGTTGATTTCCGCTTCAATCAACATAGTGCCAATATCAACAATGATTAACATAGTCAATTATTTAGGAGGTTAAAAAAGTGAATCAACATACTTTTACTACATTGGAATTTCAGCAAATCAAAAAGACTATTGCAAGTTTTGCCTTAACGCAAGAAGGGAAGGAAAAAATTGAGTGCCTGACACCATCGACAAATTTGAGGCAAATTGAAGCATGGCTGGATGAAGTGTCTGAGGCTGTAGAGATTTTAAAAAAGAGTGCTAGTGTTCCTGTTCATGGTTTGGATGGGATGGATGCCTTGTTAAAAAGTATGAATAAAGGAGTTGCACTAAGGGTTGACCAGTTGGCAAGGCTTTATGATTTTTTGGATTGTTGTAGAAAGATGCGCAAGTTTATGAAGGATAAAGAATATTATGCCCCAAGAGTATCATCCTACGTGAATGGAATTGATGAATTGCCGGAGCTTGCGAGTGAGATTATTCGCTGTATTCGGAATGGCCGCGTTGATGATTATGCTAGTAAAGAGTTATTAAAATTGAGGAAACAAATAGCGATTCAAGAGGAAAGGCTAAAAGAAAAAACACTTCAGTTGATTCGTTCCAATAAATATAAAAATTATTTACAGGAGAATGTTGTCAGTCAGCGAAATGGCCGCTATGTGATCCCTATTAAAAAAGAATATCGGAACAAAATAAAGGGAGTTGTCTTAGATACTTCTGCTTCTGGTTCAACTCTTTTTATGGAACCTGAAGAGGTTACGATGTTACAAGATCAATTAAATTGGTTATTCGGAGATGAAGAGGTCGAAGTTCAAAGGGTTTTAAATTATTTAACGGGATTGGTTGAAGAAAAAGAGCAGCAAATTCTTATGGCGATTGAAACGATGGTTCATTACGATGTTTTATTTGGAAAAGCAAAGTATGGCCGTTCAATTAATGGATCAAAGGTAAGTATAAACGAATCTGGTGAGTTGAAATTAATTTCTGCAAAACACCCGCTTTTAGGGGAAAAAGCTGTTCCGCTTTCCTTTACTTTAAGTAATGAACAACATGCATTAGTCATTACCGGACCAAATACAGGAGGGAAAACTGTAACGATAAAAACGGTGGGTCTCTTAACTTTAATGGTCCAATGCGGTCTTTTTATTCCCGCAGCACCAGAAAGTAGTCTGAATATATTTGAGAGTATTCTAGTCGATATTGGGGATGGGCAAAGTATTACTGAAAATTTAAGTACGTTTAGCTCACGAATGGTTAATATTATTGAAATTTTAAAAGAAACCCACCATCGCACCTTGGTTTTATTAGATGAATTAGGTTCGGGCACTGATCCTGGTGAAGGAATGGGGCTCGCTACAGCGATTTTAGAAACCCTGTATGAAAAGGGGGCGACTATTCTGGCAACAACCCATTATAGTGAAATCAAAGTTCTTGCTGAAACACATCCTGGATTTATTAATGGATCAATGGAGTTTGATCTACCCACTTTAAGTCCGACATACCGCTTACACATCGGGAAAGGAGGAGAGAGTCAGGCCTTTGCAATCGCATTAAAACTGGGAATGCATCCGAGAATTCTTGAGAGGGCTCATACTATCACTTATAAAGAAGAAAAGCAATTTACAACTGATATTACAGATGCATGGAAGCTAAAGGAATTGGAAAAACAGGTAATTATTAATAAATATAAGGACGTAAAGAAAAGAACGAAAATGGAGGTGAAAATCCCGCTCTTCCTACAGGGAGACAATGTAAAAATTTCACCTGCCAATGAGTTTGGGATTATCTATTCAGGTCCGGACCCTCTCGGAAATTACGTTGTACAAATAAAAGGGGAAAAGCAAGCAATCAACCACAAAAGAATCACTTTATATATCGCAGCAAAAGAGCTATATCCTGATGATTACGATTTTGATATTATTTTTCAATCCAAAGAAAACCGGAAAAAAGATAAACTGCTCTCAAAAGGACATCAGGAAAATATATCAATCGAACATAGAGAAGGAAATCATTAGGAAAAAAATCAAACCCTCAAGCCCGATTGCTTGAGGGTTAGTCATCCTCTATTCCTTTTTAATATCAAGATATCTTTCCGCAAGTAATCTCTTTACTTCATTATAACTCAAACCAGATTGGAGGTTTAACCGCTTTACTTCGTCAATATCAGTTCCTACTGATGTATATCTGCTTTGATTGGTCATCTTTTTCACAACTCCTAAAGAATTCTGGAAATGAAAAGCCGCTTTTTTGTGCATACTAATAAAAAAGGAGGCGGTTCCCATTTTTTACGGTAAAAGAGCAAAAGAAGAAGAAGTTGAAACGATCTTAGTTAATACTGAGATCTATTCATGCATAGCCGAAGCCTGCATAGGGTGGATGAGAAAGGACTTCGTTGCAGATGACTTACTATGCCCAATGTGTGGCAATGAAATGCTTCAAGAAATGAGAGAACTTCCGCAAATTTAAGAAATCACTATTCACTAAAGACTGTCAAGGAAGATTGACAGTCTTTTCTTCTCTTTCTACAGATTATCATTTTGCTGTTGAATTTCATCACCGCTAATCAAGGTGTTTGCTTCTTCCAGGTTTCTAAGTTCATCTACAGAATCCCCCGAAACTGTTTTCGTATTATTGATAACAGTCTCTTTTATTACGTTTCTATTTCGATAACTCTGGGAATCAGTCTTTATAGCCATGCATATCATCTCCTTATGTAAAGGTTTTGCATGAAGAAAAGGGATTATGCCTTCCTAAATCTCACCTAAAAGGTAAAAATTAATCATTACATGACATTTGAAATAACAAAAAAACTCTCCAAAGTGGAGAGCTTTTCAAGCTATTCTTCTTTTTTTGCTAAACATTTTTCGCATTCCATGAAATAGCTTTCTGCTTGTTCCTCCATGTGCTGACCACATTCTGAACATTGCTTCTTTGGTAAAGTACGGAAAAACTCAACTGGACTGATTAACATAATAAAACTCCTCCTTTATTAATACAGTTTATTTATTTCGTTCTTGTTATAGTACAGTATAGACGAAATTTATTAAAATGTGTAGACTTTTTTTTGAAAAATCAGCCTTTTTTTTAAAAAATCTTTTATCATATAAATGTTCATTCATCCATTTACTCATTCATGGATTGGAGATGTGTAGGTTAAAATAATAGGAAATTGAAGGTTCATGTGAATTTTGTACTTCCATAACAATTCTCATTCCATTACAATCATAGTAGAAAAGCTATAGATTTGGGGGGATGCTCGTAAATGAATGCAGTGGTAGGGACTTTTCAACCGTATTTCATCATAATTGCCATTGGTTTAACCATCATGGCATCTTTTACAGCATTAGATATTTTTACTTTAATAAAGTCTACAGAAAAAAATCAGCCACATCTGTTCCTAGGTGGCACATTTTCAATAGGTATCGGGATTTGGATCATGAATTTTATTGGACTTATTTCCGAAGATACAAACAGGTTTGCCAGTTATCATATTCCACTAACCATTTTGTCAATAATCATCGGGTTAGCATTCACAGGCATGGCCTTCCTATCATTATTAGGAAAACGAATGATGTTTTATCATTTGATCTTAGGAAGTTTATTTCTAACGATGGCCGTAGTTGCAACCCATCTAATCGGTTTATATGCCATGAATGTTGTTATAAAATATCACGTAATATTGCTTCTTTTTTCAGGGCTTTTAATCTTTGCTTCTTTTTTATTCTCATTATGGATTATTTCTTCTTCGAAAAGTTTTACTCGAAATAACCAGGTTTGGTTAAAACCAATTAGTGCGATTATTATGTCGTTAGCTATTATTGAAGGTCATTTTCTATTGACTAGAGCTTTGAACACGTCAATAAGTGATAGTCTGAATGGGTCAAGTGCAGATAGTCCCTTTTTTATTTATTTGGTATTATTCTTAACTATTCTCATTATTGGAGGGCTAATTGCATCAAGTACATTAATTAGTAAACAACTTGTAACATCCGATGCAGACCTAAAGGACATTAAAGCTGCTCTCGATGCCTCGACCATTGTTGCTATAACAGACCCTCATGGAACGATTATCTTTGTAAATGATAAGTTTGAAGAGATTTCCAAGTATACAAAAGAAGAAATTCTGGGTCAGAATCACCGGATCTTAAATTCTGGTTACCATTCTAAAGAATTTTTTAAAGATTTATGGTCCACGATTCGGTCAGGAAAGATTTGGCGTGGAGAAATCCGTAATAAAGCCAAGGATGGGTCTTTTTATTGGGTGGATACCACGATTGTGCCTTTTTTGAATAAAAAAGGGAAACCTGTCCAATATGTTGCAATTCGCTCGGATATTTCGGACAGAAAAAAGGCTGAAGGCCATCTGAAAGAAACCGTTAAAGAGAATGTTGATATAAAATTTGCACTTGACCAATCCTCGATTGTTGCATTTACGGATGCAAAAGGAGTTATCACCAGTGTTAATGAAAAATTCTGTGAGATTTCGAAATACAAGCGGGAAGAAATAATTGGCAGAGATCATAATATTTTAAATTCAGGTTTCCATTCAAAAGAATTTTTCAAAGATCTTTGGAAGACCATTGGTTCTGGAGGAGTATGGAAGGGTGAAATAAGAAATAAAGCCAAGGATGGTACTTATTATTGGGTGGACACAACGATTGTTCCCTTTTTAAATGATCAAGGAAAGCCATATCAATATCTTGCCATCCGAAATGACATAACCGAACGGAAGAAATCTGAGGAAATCCTCCATCGGCAGGATAAATTGGCTGCGGTTGGTCAATTAGCTGCGGGTGTTGCCCACGAAATTCGTAATCCACTCACTTCAATGAAGGGATACGCGGAATTTTTACAGCTGGATGAAAAGGACCCCGAGCGAATTGAGTTTTTAAGCATTATTCTCGATGAAATTGAACGAGTTAATACTATTGTTGAGGACTTTATGGTATTAGCAAAGCCAAAAGCCGTGGAATTAGAAGAAAAGAATGTAGTTCCTGTAATTAAGAATGTTGTCTCATTGCTTGAATTTGAAGCAAGAAAGAAAAATGTCGGTTTAACATTTGATTGCAATCAGGAAATTATTCAAATTGAATGTGATGAGAATCGTTTAAAACAGGTATTTTTAAATTTCATCAAAAATGGAATTGAAGCTATGCCAAACGGCGGGGAACTACATGTAAAAACAATCATCCACGATAATAATGTTCAAATTTCTATTCAAGATACAGGTGTGGGCATTTCTAAGGAGAAATTAAAGAAACTTGGCGAGCCGTTTTATACAACGAAGAAGAACGGGAACGGTTTAGGATTAATGGTGAGCTTCAAAATCATTGAAAGTCATAATGGGAAGGTCTTTGTAGAAAGCGAACCTAATAAAGGGACCACCTTTAATATCTTATTGCCTGCCAAAACTGCTTAAAAAACGGGAGAACGATTCTCTCGTTTTTTTATTACTCAATTTTTCAAAAAATAGACACATATATTGAGAAAAAAGAATCTACAATTAAAATATATAGATTATTATTATTATATAGTTACAATGCTTTTTATAGAGGAGTGAACATGTTGGGAGATTCTAATTTAGTCAAAACGATCTGCGGATATTGTGGAACGGGATGTGGCCTAGTCCTTGAAGTTCAAGACAACCGAATCATGAAAATTCGTGGTGATAAGGATGCACCTGTCAACAAAGGACAAACATGTGTAAAAGGTGCATTTGCCTATGAATATGTACATGCTAAGAATAGATTAACAACCCCATTAATTCGTAAAGCTGGTAAGTTGGTTGAAACGACGTGGGATGAAGCCTATCAATACATTGCCACTAAATTATTAAGCATCAAAACATCATGGGGACCAAATGCAATATCTATGTTTGCTTGTGCACGGAGTACCAATGAATCCAATTATATAACACAAAAATTCATGAGAACGGTCATCCAGAGTAATAATATTGATGGCTGCAATCGAACCTGACACGCTCCTAGCGTTGCCGGTCTGGCAACTGTTTTTGGAAGCGGTTTCCCAACGAATACTTTGGAAGATTTTGAGCGGGCAGAGGTGCTGCTTTTAATGGGGTCGAATACAACAGAGGCACATCCAATTATCGCTAATCGCATAAAAAAAGCGGCAAAAGCCGGCCTGAAAATAATCGTTATTGACCCAAGAAGGATTGATATGGTGAAAGTTGCTCACCGTCATCTGCAAATTAATGTCGGTACAGATATTGCACTGATCAATGCTTTCATTCGAATTATCCTGAAAGAAGGGTTATATAACCCTGAGTATATTAAACAATTTACGGTCGACTTTGAGAAACTTGAAAAACAAGTTGAACCATATACTCCTGAATTTGCTGCAAGCATTACTGGTTTGCAATCAGAAGATATTGTCGCTACAGCTAGGGAGTATGCTTCAGCAAGCTGTTCAATGATAGCATATACACTTGGTATTACAGAGCATCACTGTGGTGTTAATAATGTATTTGATATCGCCAATCTTGCTTTATTAACCGGAAATATTGGAAAACCAGGAACTGGAATTATGCCATTAAGGGGCCAGAACAATGTCCAAGGTGCTGGGGATATGGGATGCCTGCCAAACCAATTAGCTGGAGCAATGAGTTTAGCAAATGACGAATTCCGTAGCCGATATGAAAAAGAATGGAGAGTCGAATTAAATCCGCAGGCAGGCGATACACAAACGCGTACATTTGACCGCTTAGAAATGGGTGAACTAAAGGCACTATATATTATTGGTGAAAATCCTCTACTTGCCGATGTTCATATGAACCATACGAAAAAATTGCTTGAGAAATTAGATTTGTTAGTTGTTCAAGATATTTTCATGACCGAAACAGCCAAAATGGCAGATGTTGTTTTACCAGCTCGTTCATGGGGAGAAGTAGATGGTACTTATACCAACACAGATCGAAGAATTCAAAGGGTTCGCAAAGCAATTGAGGCACATCCAAATGTGAAAGAGGATTGGGAAATCCTTTGTGAATTATCCACAATTATGGGTTATCCGATAACCTATAAAAATAGTGAAGAGATTTGGGATGAAGTGAGGAAACTTGCTTGGGAGATGTATGGTGGTATCTCTTACGAGAGGCTCGAAAAAGAGTATAGCATCCACTATCCATGTCCGGACGAAAATCATCCTGGAACTTTTATCATGCATGAGAGGTTTCATCAGCATGAAGTGCCAACGAAAAAATCACCATTTGTTCCGGTAGATTACACAGCTCCTTTAGAGTTACCAGATCATGACTATCCATTTACACTAACGACAGGCCGTCGCTATGAATCTTATAATACCCATTCTCAAACTCGTCATTATGCTTCGGGTGTAAAGGTGAAACAAACGGAAGAGACCTTAGATATCTCTCCTTCTGATGCAGCAGCTCTAGGAATTATTGATGGAGAAGTGGTCAGGGTTCGTTCACGAAGAGGGGAGCTTGAGGTAAAGGCAAAGGTTACAGAACAGGTGGTACCAGGCTTGGTCTTTATGAGTTTTCACTGGAGTGAAACACCAACAAATGTATTAACATTAAATGAATACGACCCTATTTCAGGAACCGCCGAATACAAAGCATGCGCAGTTGCAATTGAAAAGGTCTAAAAATTATTTTAGAAGACGCAGTTTAATGACTGCGTTTTTTTTATGTGATTGTTTAGGTCACTGTTAATTTTGGCATCCTGTTGATTGGAACGTAAGGCGCGAGACTCCTGCGGGAGTACGGGGCAGGGGAGACCCCGCAGGAGCAAAGCGACGAGGAGGCTTCCCGGCACGCCCGCGGAAAGCGAAGCGCCTGAAGTGGAAATCAACAGACAAATTAAAGGAACGATACAAAAAAACAAGCCGGGATTACCCGACTTGCTGTGTAAGAGCTTTAGCTGCAGTTGCTTTCCTTTGATAAAAATACCAGTTAAGCACAAAGGATATAACATAAAAACCGATAAAGAAGTAAAAAGCAGTAACTGGTGTGCCAGTAGCGTTAACTGACCATCCGAATAACTTTGGTATAAAGAATGATCCATAAGCTGCAAATGCTGCTGAAAAGCCAATAACTGGTGCGGCTTCTTTCGGAATAAACAGGTTAGGAATCATTTGGAACGTTGAACCTGAACCAATTCCAGAAGCAATGAAAAGTACTAAGAAAGCTACTAAGAACCCAGCAAACTGTTTGCCATTTAGGAAGTAAATAACCCCCGCTGCGCCAATTCCCATGATAATTAAAACATATGAGGTCACCTTTGCACCACCGAGTTTGTCAGCCAACCAGCCGCCTACAGGTCTTGCCGCCGCTGCTACTAAGGCTCCAAGGAAGGCAAGTGAAATATGCTCAGGAAATTGTGATCTTAAAAGGAGCGGGAAAGCCGCTGAATAGCCAATGAATGAACCAAATGTTGCTATATAAAGAGCTGTCATTATCCAAGTGTGTTTACGTTTTACGATGACAAATTGATCCGCTACAGATTGTTTTGCACCAGGAACATTATCCATTTTAAACATAGCTAGTATTGTTAAAATTACAATTGGAATAACCCAGATAAATGCTGCATTTTGTAACCAAACTTTCTCACCATTTGCTAACACTTGATTGCTGCCGACTAGTG
Source organism: Neobacillus sp. KR4-4 (assembly GCF_042136325.1). Taxonomy (NCBI): domain Bacteria; kingdom Bacillati; phylum Bacillota; class Bacilli; order Caryophanales; family Bacillaceae; genus Neobacillus; species Neobacillus sp. KR4-4. Next base: position 93,181 of record NZ_JBHHJU010000004.1, on the reverse strand, counting down.
CAAAAGTTCCTGAAGTAACAATTAACGGTGTAACAAATTGAACAACAGATACCCCCATGTTACCCAAACCACCATTAATACCAAGTGCTGTTCCTTTTTCTTTCTTGGGAAAGAAAAAGCTAATATTCGCTGAAGAGGATGAGAAATTTCCACCGCCAAGACCACAAAGAGCTGCTAGTAACAACATGATTGAAAATGGTGTCTCCGGATTCTGAACTGCAAAACCAATTCCAATCGCAGGAATGGCTAAGACAGCTGTTGAAATCACAGTCCAGTTCTTACCACCAATTGAGCCAACAGCGAATGTATAAACAAAACGAAGTGTTGCACCAACCAAACCAGGCACAGCTGCAAGTGTAAAGAGTTGTTCTTCAGTAAAATGGAAGCCAATGTCGTTAAGCCTAACAGCAACCACGGACCAAATTTGCCAGACAATAAATGCGATCATCAATGATGGTACGGAAATCCATAAATTTCGACGTGCATGTTTTTTTCCTTCTGCTTTCCAGAACTTTTCATCTTCTGGGTTCCAGTAATTAATTCGGGCCATTATTTATTCCCCCTAAAGTGCTTTAATTTTTATTTTCAAAAGTATTTGTGTTTGTGTTATTAATATAAATCAGATGGTAACATGAAATTTGTGACGTACGTCACAAAAATGGTGAACGAACTGTGAACTCAAGGCGGATGACAAAAAGTTGTAATAATTTGATCCTTAGCATAACGAAAGGAGACCTTCCACACACGGAAGGTCTCCTTTTGTTATGCTTATTTAGGATTTTTCATTATCCTCATAAAACATACCTACATAGTTTTTTGTTTCTCCAACGTCATCTTTAATGGCCGTAATGGTAAGCCATTCTCTGTAAATTTCATTATTTTTACGTTTATTCCAAATGTACCCTTCCCAAACGCCATTGGTCTTTAGACTCTCCCACATTTGATTGTAAAATTCATGCCCATGTTCCCCGGATTGAAGTACACTTGGGGTTTTACCTACAACTTCGGCCTGACTATATCCGGTAATTTTCGTAAATGCAGGATTTACACTTTGAATGATTCCGTGAACATCGGTTACACAAATACCGTCTAAAGCATGATTAACAATCTTAGCAGAAATATCTAACTTATCTTGGTAATATAGCCAAACTACTATAACCAGACTTGCTAAAGAAAACTCCGAAAGAGACATAAACCCTATTGCATAATGTCCAGTCCAATTAAAGAGTATGGTAAGAATAACTGGAGGGAAAAAACCACCAAGCCCCCCCATGGCAGAAACAATACCATTCACAATTCCAGCTTGCTTTGAAAAATATAATGGGACTAATTTAAAGATCGCCCCATTTCCAATCCCTGCGAAGAAAGCAACTAATAAGCAGCCAAATGAATAAATTGGCAGCGAGGGAGTAAATGACAATAGAAATCCTGCAAAAGTTAGGCTAAAGAAAACAGCCATTAAAATAAGAAACGGATTAATTTTATCGCCTAACCATCCCCCAATTGGTCTAAAAATTGTGGCTAAGGCAATAAAACCGGCTGTCCGAAGTCCTGCATCCACTTTATCCAATTCAAAGTGATTGACTAAGAACGATGGTAAATAAATGGTGAAGGCTACGAAGGAACCAAACGTGATAAAATAAAATAAACTTAGAAACCATAGTTTAGGATTTTTATACACCTCTTTGATTTGGTCAGGTAAGGAAATGTTTACTTTTCGTTCCTTTCTGTCCCCTAATATTAAATTTAAAAGGGCAAAGAGAAGTACAACGAGCAGGTAGATTTTTATCGTATTTCTCCAACCATATGCGGTAGCAAGAACAGGTGCTGAAAAGGAAGTAATGGCCGTTCCAATATTACCTGCTCCGTATATTCCATTAATAAACCCATGCTTTGATTTCTCATAATATTTTGGAAGAGAAGTTACACCAACAGAAAAGACTGCACCTCCAATCCCAAGTAATAACCCGCCAATGATAAGCGTACTCAAGGAATTTGCATAGCTTAACAATGCAATAGGAATAAGTAGTATAATGAAACTAATTGTAAATAAAAGACGAGCACCATAGCGATTTGTCCAATAGCCAATCGGTACACGGAGAAGTGAGCCGAGGATAACAGGGACAGCTGTTGCCCATGCAATTTGTGAGGAAGTAAGTTGAATATCTACTTTTATAAAAGGCATAAGTGATGATATAAGTACCCAAACCATAAAACCAGCAACAAGGCTTCCAGTTTGTATAAAAAGTTGTTTTGATCCTTGTTTCATAAAAATCCTCCTTTAATTCCCATGCCATCTTATTATTTCCTCAATCTTACGTTATATATTAAGAAATATGTTCATAGGCATGGAAGATTTTTCTTCTTGTATTATAGAACAACGAGCATTTGACTTTCAGTGAGGTATGACACACATTTGACACAAATATTTTTAATGGGAGAGATAGATAATGAATTTTCTTGAAAAACGAACATTGGATGAACGAATCGAACTTATGAGTAGCCTTTCGAAACAGTTTAAAATGCGTGCACATCAAATAGACATTGAGGGCGCCTTTCCTTATGCAAATATTCTGGACCTTAAAAGTTCTGGATACACTTCATTAACTGTCCCCTCTAGGTATGGCGGACAGGAAATTGAACTTTACGAACTCATTCGACTCCAAGAAAAGATAGCCGAAGGTGATGGGGCAACTGCTCTTTCCATCGGATGGCATATGGGCATTATCATGAATCTCAATGAAAAAAACTCATGGAAGGAGCCTGTCTTTAAGGAAATTTGTGAACAGGTGAAGAAAGGTGCATTAATAAATAGTGCTCAAAGCGAACCGAAAACAGGTAGTCCTACTCGGGGTGGAAGACCGGAAACAACAGCGGAAAAGTGTAAGAGAGGCTGGAATATTAATGGAAGAAAAACGTTTACGACGATGTCTCCTGTCCTTGATTACTTTATCGTTAGTGCGACCATTAAAGATACAGATGAAGTGGCCAATTTTCTAATCCCTCGAACGTCAAAAGGGATAATGATTGAAGAAACATGGGACAGTATCGCTTTAAGAGGGACAGGCAGTCATGACTTAATTCTTGAGGATTGTTTTGTGGAAGCTGAAAATCTTGTCGAAGAGTTTAGTACCACAGGAAGAAAAGTGAATGGATGGCTCTTACATATACCAGCTTGTTATCTTGGTATAGCAAAAGCCGCCCAAACTTATGCTATTCAATTTGCAAAGGAGTATTCTCCTAATAGTATCGTAGGGCCGATCATCGATTTACCAAATGTACAACAAAAACTGGGTGAGATGGAACTAAAGGTCATGCAGTCCGAGTACTTTTTATATGGGGCGTCTAAACAGTGGGATTCTTCAAACACTGAGGATAGAGAAAAAATGGGCGCTCATTTAGGGGCAGCTAAATTAACTGTGACCAATCTAGCTATTGAAATTGTTGACTTAGCCATGCGTATCGTGGGAGCAAAAAGTCTTTCATTAAGTAATCCATTGCAAAGATATTATCGGGATGTAAGAGCCGGACTTCATAATCCTCCGATGGATGACATGACTCTACAATTATTAGCAAAGCATAGTATCCAAAACATGGAGTAAGGCAGGAATCCTATCCTGCCTTTTTATTGTGTATAAAAAAATCGTTATTTGATTTCACACCACTCACCAAAAAATTTATTCTTCTACTAACTCTCCAATGTCAACAGTTGATCGTTCTTCCAATGGACCGCGTAAATGAACTGTGGCAGTATGTCCGTCTTCATTTAATTGATCAATCCATACTGATGCACCATTATACTTGACTTCGATATCTGCTGAAGAAGACAAAATCTGCTTAACTCGGTTAATATGCATGTGATTCACTCCTAGTCATTTATTAGGTAATTCAAAAAGGTTTTCAATCGCATTCTACTATTATTTAGTGGGTAATTTTTCATTCTAAGGGTAGTCAATATGTACACCATTGATCGTTCCTGGCTCATCCACCTCTTCCAGGCTATTTATATAATGATTGAGTTCTATCTGCATTTCCTTCGGTGCACCAGGCTTTAAATGCCAATTTCCTGGTTCATCAACAAAATATGGGCTCTTTGTAAAGTCAGGCCTTATTCTGGGCATGGGATTCTCCTTCTAAATGTTCTTCTTTCCTCTGTGTATATACTTTCCAATGTTTACAAAGTTCATTCAAGTAAACATGGCTCCATTTTTGTAAAAGATAAGGCTAAATTCATATTGCTCCCAAATTCATTCAGGTTTAATATATGTAGAAATGGAAACTTAATGGAACGTATCACGTATTAAATAAAAATTTGAAACTAAAATAAGACTTATTCGTCTTATATAAATGAGGACCTGAAAATAGTCATGTCCAACAAATAAATAACATAGAAATAGAAATGACCAATTTAAAAATGGCTAAAGTATCAGCAAATAATGTAGATTTATGTTGATAAGAATTGGAAGATATAACATGAGTTTTGTTTTTATTTTGAGAAGAAATGTGATATAGTAATTGAGGTTCGTTTACCGGAGCTTAATTGGTAAGTGAGGGGAGAAATTTTTAAATGAATAAAATTAGACTACCTAAAACATTAAAAAATAGTCATATTACATTTTTTGCGGCTGCAGTTGTTTTATTTTGGATCAAAACATATGCAGCATATCAAATTGAATTTAACTTAGGTATTGAAAATAATTTACAAAAGTTTCTACTTTTGATAAATCCTTTAAGTTCAGCACTTTTCTTCTTTGGGTTAGCACTGCTGTTTAAGAAGCGTTCAAAGTTAATTATGATTTTAATTAACTTCCTTTTATCATTCTTATTATATGCGAATATCGCCTATTATCGCTTCTTTAATGATTTCATTACGGTGCCAGTGTTGATGCAAACTAAGACGAATGCTGGTCAGCTTGGTGACAGTGCACTTTCGTTAATGTCTCCTTTTGATATTTTTTATTTTACAGACATGTTTATATTAATTGCATTAGCATTAACAGTCTTCAAAAAAGTAACGGTATCGAACAGAAAAACCTATAAAATTGTTCTATTATTTTCAATCACTACTTTTCTATTTAATTTAGGTTTAGCGGAAAAGGATCGTCCACAACTACTGTCACGATCTTTTGACCGAAATTATTTAGTAAAATACCTTGGGGCGTACAACTTTACTATCTATGATGTTATCCAAAATATTAAGTCCTCTAGTCAGCGTGCGTTGGCTGATAGCAGTGATATTACAGATGTGGAGAACTACCGTAAAGCAAATTATGCTGCCCCAAACCCAAAATACTTTGGTAAAGCTAAGGGTATGAATGTAATTTATATTTCTATGGAATCCTTTCAAAGTTTTATGATTAATTATAAAATGCCTAACGGTCAAGAAGTAACACCATTTTTAAATTCATTGACACATGATAAAAATACCTTCTATTTTGATAATTTCTATCATCAAACAGGTCAAGGAAAAACATCGGATGCCGAATTCTTAATGGAAAACTCACTTTATCCAATGGCACAAGGTGCAGTTTTTGTTAACAAAGCCCAAAACACGTATCAAGCTATGCCATCGATTTTAAAAGGACAAGGATATAGTTCTGCAGTATTACATGGTAACTATAAAACATTCTGGAATCGAAATGTGATCTATAAAGCTTTTGGCTATGATAAATTCTTTGATGCAGAGTACTATAGCATGTCAGATGAAAATACAAAAAACTATGGAATGAAGGATAAGCCTTTCTTTAAGGAATCTATCCCATTACTTGAAAGCTTAAAGCAGCCGTTCTATACAAAGTTCATTTCATTGTCCAATCATTTTCCTTTTGAAATGGATCCAGAGGATACAAATTTTCCTGCTGGTGATTATGGAGATACGGTTGTAAACCAATATTTCCAATCGGCAAACTATATGGATCAGGCGTTCGAGCAATTCTTTAATGATTTAAAAGCAAACGGTTTGTATGATAATACCATTATTGTTATGTATGGTGACCATTACGGCATTTCTGAAAACCATAACGATGCAATGGCAAAGGTTATGGGTGTAGACGAAATCACTCCTGCAATTAATGCAAAATTACAGCGTGTTCCATTATTTATTCATGTACCTGGTGTGAAAGGCGGTATACAACACCAAGTTGGCGGGGAAGTCGACGTTCGTCCAACCGTTCTTCATTTATTAGGTATAGATACGAAAGATTATATGGAATTTGGTTCAGATTTACTTTCTAAACAACACCGTAATTGGGCATTATTTAGAAATGGTGATTTTGTAACTTCAAATGCCATCCAGATTAATGAGAAATGCTATTCTTCTGCAACGGGTGAATTATTAGAGGATAATACTACATGTAAGGATGTAGATAGCAAAGTCAATATGGAACTTAATATGTCTGATGAGATTGTTTACAAAGACTTACTACGTTTCTATAAGCCAGAAGGTTACACACCAATTAACCCTAACGATTATGAATATTTAGGTCCAAAAGGTGACACTGAGACATCAGGTGAATAACACTGTTAAAGAGAGAAGAAGCGATACTTCTCTCTTTTTCTTTTGCTGCAAAAATTATAGGAAATAACATTAAGGGGAACTTGCAATGTACAAGAGAATTTACCAATTAATCATTTCATTACTCGTCATTATGGCTATTATTCTCACTGGATGTAATGATAGCGAAACCTTAAAGGATAAGAATGACACAGGACCGACTTCTCCTATCAAGAATAAAGAAGTGAATACGAATGAAACGAGTGATTCTTCACCTTCTCAATTAGAAATCCCAGAGCAGAAAACTGCTCATAAGAAATTGCTTCCTGCTACCATTGTAAAGAATGTCGATGGGGATACCGTTGAGATTAATCTTAATGGGACCGTCGAAAAGGTCAGAATGCTCTGTGTGGATACACCAGAGACACACCACCCCCGATTAGGTGTTCAACCATTTGGACCGGAAGCGTCTGAGTATACTAGGAAGATTCTCGCTGTCGGTACAAAAGTCGAAATAGAACCTGGAATTGGTGAGGGACGGGATAAATATGGTCGGTTACTTGCTTATATTTATGTAAATGGAAAAATGTTTAATGAAATGCTGCTTGAGGAAGGACTTGCACGAGTAGCCTATATCTATGCACCCAATACTCAATATGTTGATGAATTTTATGCGATCCAAAAGAAAGCACAAAAAAAGGGTATAGGCATTTGGTCCATTGAAAATTATGCCCAAGAGGATGGGTATAACACTGATAATACTAAGAGCGCTGATGAAAAAAAGTCAAATCCATACACATCATCTGGAAAAAGTTATGAAAATAACCCAAATGATGATCAAGAAACTAACTTGGATTGTAAAGGGAAAATTAAAGGGAATGCTAATTCCCATATTTATCATGTACCTGGTGGTAGTTTTTACGAATCCACCACAGACAATATCGTCTGGTTCTGTTCAGAAAAAGAAGCACAGGATCAAGGCTATCGGAAGTCCAAGCGTTAGAATAATTTGTTTATAGGCAGCAGCAGGCATTTACATGCTTGCTGCTTTTTATTAATAGGCTGTGTTAAAGAATAATGTAGATTTTGGAACTCTGTTGATTGGAGTGGAAGGCACGAAGACTCCTGCGGGAGTACGGGGCAGGGGAGACCCCGCAGGCGCTAAAAGCGCTGAGGAGGCTCCCCGGCACGCCCGCGAACCGCTTGTGCCTGGAACGGAAATCAACAGACTAGTTTAACACAGCCTAATAATAAAAAAATAGCCATGCACCAATTGTTAGCATATAATAAATAAAATATATTATTTTAAAAAAGTTAGGAGAGAGATCGCATGAGAGACGTTACCTTATTGAATATATTTGAACATCATATTGCCCAAAAATATTTGAATCGTTCAGGTCTTGCCCATGCGATTGCGGTTGCCTACCATGCTTTTCAACTTGGGAAGGATCATCAACTGGATGTGGACATTGCTGCAAAAGCAGGACTCCTCCATGACATGGGTCATTATACATGGTATAAAAATGGAAAATGGGATTATGACTTATACAAACAAAATGATATTCACCCAATCAAAGGGGCGGAAAGGGCTCATAAGCTCTTGATTCGCCTTGGTGAGAATCCAATCAAAGCCAAGACAATCGCACTTGCTATTTTGTTTCATACCGACTCATTTTTGCCATCCAACGATATTGTTCGAACGCCATTACAGCAAATTGTTAAATGGGCCGATGAAAAGGATGAAGAAGAGGGCGGAATGCATCATTATCGGACGATTGAATATGAACGAGCCAGACAAAGCATTATCCGCTTAGACGAATGGATCGATAAAGAATGTATATAAAGTAATGGCGGTGCACATGCACCGCCATGTTTCATTCATTTACTGCCTAGAAAAACCTTCCTCTTTTAAAAACATCTCAGCTTCCTCATAGGTATCAAAGGTTGCATCCAGGTTTAACCCGTAATAGATATTCCAGGATTCATTTTCTTCCACTAGAATTAGAACACTATTTTCACTATCTACCCAACGCTCCTCGTTTGAATCTCCAATAATCGCTTCTTCTGCAGCTGTTTTTTCTACTGGAGATAAGGATTGAATCGATTGTTTTAACAATTTACGGAGTTGGTCTTCAGAGTAATCACGGATATTGACCATTCCTTTTTCATCTGAATCATAATTGTCCAACTGACCAGCATAAATAAATCCATTCCCGTTTGGGTGTAAGTGATAAACAATGTTTTTCTTATCTGAGACACTGCCTTCGAACTGAAAATTGACTCGTCCTAGTGAAACATTTTTTCGTTCCAATTCAGGAAATGATTCGATAATCGCTAATTTTTCATTATATGTAAGCATAGTTTCCTCCGTCTATTTAAGTAAATCCTCTTACATCATACAGATATTTTACCCAAAGGTAAAATCTTTTACGAAAGGACGCGTATGAATACGTTTTTTTGAATATGTATTGGAAAATATTCATAAATGGTGTAAAATTACACCAAGAAGAAAAAATGGTATAATTTACATTTTTGTATGATTGTGGGGAGATTTTATGGATTTGAATATACGAGAAGAGCATGGGAAAATTTTTAGAAAAGAGTTATACACATTAAAAGAGGAGGGGTACCTTTCCAATGAAATAGTCGACATAGTTTCAAGAGCACATCACCAATATCATTTAGATTTAATCGAAATAGAGACAAAGCCTCCCATAAATGAAAAAAACTTACAAGTCCATTCGCAAGTGCCAAAAAAACCTGCGAAAGTGATGAAGACACGAACACCAGAAGAGATTCGTGAAAGAAATATTACGTGGTTATTAAACATCGGAGTAATCTTCTTACTTATCGGAGGATTGTTTGTTGCCACAAGTAATTGGGAATCTATGACAAATTTCATGAAAAGTGGGTCCATTGCAATTGTTGCTATCTTATTTTATGGAATTGCCTTTCTAACGAAAAAAATATTAAAAATAGAAAAAACTGCTTTTGCCTTTAGTGTCTTAGGAAGTTTGTTTTTACCAATATTTATTCTCTCTTTGGGATGGTTTGGTCTATTGGGATACTATTTATCAATTTATGGGGAAGGGCGTTATTTACTCGGAATGCTGGGCAGCTTGCTGCCAGTTATTGTTTACTATTTTTTTGCAAAAAGCTTAGCATCAAGATTATTTGTTTGGTTCGCCTTTGTGTCGGTATCTTTAGGGATGGCCTTTCTTTTAGCTAGCTTCCATCTGAAAATTGATTTCTTCTACCTGGGTATGATGATTTTCAATGCCATCTTTATTTTTATTTATCATAAGTTAAAGAATAGGGAATCAATCAAACTTTTCACGAAGGAATTTATCCCGTATGTCCAAGTGAATCTCGTTTTGTGTACACTATTTATGCTTTTTCTCTATGATAACAAGGTTTTATACAGCTTCAATTTGCTATTAACAGCGATTATATATTTATCAATGATGTATGTGAGCGGCAGAAAGGAATATCATTTCATTTTTAGTATCATGATTGTTTATGGTGCTTATCAGTTAATTGAGCACAGTTTCCTGGATTCTTTTGGGGCGATCATTTATGCTCTGATCGGATTTGGAATGGTCTTTGTTCCAAGGGCTTTGAATAACCAGTTTTCATTAAATAAAGCATTTCAATATACAAGTGCAATAATATCCGGAATGGCATTTATTTATATAAGTCTCGAAGGAATTCTCCTGCGTGCAGGGAATCCGTCGTTAGTTCTTATGCTCGCTTATTTTATCATTGCAGCTAACTTTGTTTATTTGTCCCAGCACGGTTCAAGAAGGTTATTTCCGTATTTAAGCGCTGTTTTTGCAGCCTCCAGCATTTATGAAATTATTGCATTACTAAGCCAGCCTTTTGATGCAATAAATTTAGCTCTACAATTATCTATTACAGGGTTTATCCTATTTAGTATATTAGGTATTGCGCAACTTTCAATGCACGTAAAGAACATTCAGACTGCCTCCAGAGATGTTGGGTTATCGGTCATGGTACTTGCTATAATGATGGCTATTTCGTTGTTATTATGGTGGGAATTAGGTGTTCTCTTATGCCTACTTATGGTGGCTTCCTATTTAGTTTATAAGAGAGAAGCAAGGATTTTCCTAAAGGAAGCTGCTGTATGGATTACTCCTAGTTTACTTGGTCTATCCATCGCTGCTTTTGGAGAAGAAATTAATAGTAATTTTTCTTTTTATCTTAGAGAATTTGGGTATGGAGTTAATTTTGCTATCGCAGCCATCCTTGTTTTATTATCTAGTTTTGTGTGGAGAGCTGTAGGGGAAAAGAGGTTGGATAAAATCTCTTTGTATACATCCCATGCACTTTATACTGTGGCCATCCTCCAAGCATTGTTTAATCACATAAACCATGTTTGGGTTCAACCGCTTATTTTGTTAGTTGGAATTGGAATGTATTATTATTTGTATAAAAAGCTTGGTACGAAGTGGGTTCCTTTTTTAGTAAGTATTACGGCACTGATTTCCTATTTTTCAATCATCCAGGCGATTATGCTATCCTTTAGTTTAAGTCATACCATACATTCTTTAATTACTTCTACTAGTGCAGTGATCATGCTGGTGATCGCCTATCTCTTACGGAAAAATGATTTGAACCTATCATTTGCGTTTGGTTGGGTAGGACACAGCATTTATCCACTGACGCTATTATTCACATGGTTCGCATTTCAGACAGACGCTATTTACAGCTTTATCTTGGCGTTGTTTGTCTATGCAATGAGCACAAAGTTGATGACTGTCGAATGGAAAATTAAAGCCTTTCTTTATGGGAGTTTTACTTCCGTATTCTTTATAGTTTCATCTGGCCAAGAGCTAATAATTAATCAATCTTTTGGAAACTATGAGTTTGTGTTTACTAGTGCGCTACTTCTCTTGTTTGTTTTCTTCACAAACGATGAATATAAAAAACGGACTGCTTACTATTTAGTCCCTTTTTCAATAATTGGAATTGTGTTAACGTTGATTACTTATCCGTTTGATTTGCTTCCATATCTTGTTACGCTTGCCTATGCTTTAGGAACAGTGGTTTATTTGCATAAAATCCACTGGGATGTGTTAGGAATTGTTCCGTTATTTTTAGTATTTATTGCTACAGTAGAATTTATTTATATGGGGGACATAGGTGATATTGCTAGACTGCTAGTCACTGGAGTGGCAGGAATTGTCCTTTCGATAATAGGCCAATTGGTTTACAAACAGCTAGTTGAATATGGACAAAAAATTCAGCAAATAAAATTAGATGGTTTTACACTAGTTTCATTCATGTTTTTTAGTCTTATGTATATGTTCGAGGATCCATTTATCTGGAGTCGTGCAATACCGGGTGTGTTGATCGCCATTTCTTTTTTTCTGCAAAGAAAAAGAGTGCCTGAAAGGTTATCGGTCCTAATGACCATACTTGGAGGAGCCTATTTATTACAACCATATTATTCAATCATAGCTAAACTTAATATACCAGCATTATGGGAGCGGGAAGTAGTTGTTCTTCCCTTTATAATATTGATAATTTTCATTCGACGTTGTTTAAAGGGGCGATATGCGGAGATAACAAAAGCTGTCCAATGGGGGGTCCTGCTCGTCGTTTCATTATTATTAATTCAAGATGGTTTGGCGAGCAACACAATTTATGATGCAATCATTGTCGGAACACTTTCCTTGTTGTCGTTGATGGCAGGAATGTTCTTACAAATTAAATCATATTTCTTTGTAGGAGTTGGCGTTTTATTATTAAACGTATTCCTGCAAACAAGACCGTACTGGGGGAATATGCCGTGGTGGTTCTATTTATTAATTGCCGGCCTAATCTTAATTACGGTTGCCAGCTTTAATGAATGGAATAAACAAAAAGCGAATAAAGGAGAAACCACTTTTATTATGATTCTCAAGGAGAAAGTAATTGGTACAATGAAAAAATGGGATTAAAGGGATCTAACGTTCAATTCAATTTTAATTGATTGATAATATAAAAAATGTTATAATGAATTTAATAAAATAACTGTTGTATCTGGAGGAGCCTGTCACCAAGGGATTACTATGTCCCGTGGTTGACGGGCTTTTTTGTATTTAAAAAGGGTCTGTTAATACACAGACCCTATTATTTTTTTAAGGAGGAGGATTGGATGGAATTAATTTTAGAATTAGCGATTATTTTATTTGCCTCAAAGATTGCTGGTGATATTAGTGTTAAATTAGGCCAGCCTTCAGTTTTAGGAAAGTTATTAATTGGGGTTATTATCGGACCTGCGGTCTTGGGGCTAATTTCAGAAACGAAAACCATTGCAGACCTAAGCCAAATTGGTGTGATCTTGTTAATGTTTATCGCCGGGCTGGAGACTGATATCCATGAATTTAGACGGACTTGGAAGGCATCAACCTTTGTAGGGATCAGCGGAATCATTGTTCCTTTATTGGCTGGTTATCTGACGGGGATTTTGCTGCATATGTCAACCATCGAAGCATTATTTTTAGGATTATTACTATCTGCAACTAGTGTAAGTATTTCTGTTCAAGCATTGAAAGAGTTAAATATGATTCAATCTAAAGAAGGGACAACAATTTTAGGTGCAGCAGTTATTGATGATGTTCTTGTGATCATTGCTTTAGCCTTCCTCATGAGTATGGCTGGAGACGAAGTTAATTTAAATATGATGATTATGAAAAAGGTCCTCTTTTTCACGGTTGCTATTTTAGTAGCTTGGAAGATTGTACCATGGCTTTTAAAGAAATTTGCTCCACTAAAGGTTACAGAATCACTTGTCACAGGTGCATTAATTATATGTTTCCTGTTTTCTTTTGCTGCGGAATTAACAGGTGTTGCGGGCATAATTGGTGCCTATATCGCTGGGGTTGCGATTGGTCAGACAGATTATAAACATAAAATATTTAAGAAAGTGGAGACCATTAGTTATTCTATTTTCGTTCCAGTATTTTTCACTTCGATTGGTTTGTCAGTAAGTTTTGATGGAATCTCTCAACATTTAGGGCTTATGTTGGGCCTTAGTATCCTTGCGATTTTAACCAAATTAATTGGTGCAGCAGCAGGTGCAAAAATGGCAAGCTTTTCTTGGAAGAACTCCCTAGGAATTGGTGCAGCCATGGTTTCACGTGGAGAGGTTGCGTTAATTATTGCCACAATAGGTTTAGAAAGTAAATTAATCACAGAGGAACTTTTTGCTGTATTAGTAGTTGTTGTACTAGTGACAACCATTGTTACACCACCGATGATGAAGTTCTTTTTCAACCAAAGTAGTAAACGAACAACCATGAAAAACACCGCATGATATAAATAGAAACTTATTAATAGACTAATAAAATCCAGCCAAGATTGCTTTGGCTGGATTTTTACTTATGATACCGACTTTAATGAATTAGTCTCAGAGTTCTTACCTAAAGTTCTTAAACCAATAATAAATCTTATGGTAAAAATGACTGCAGCGATGATAATTAAGACCCCGCACAGTGCTCCAACTTGATCCGCTCCTGTCCACTCTGGTAAGTGTTCAGCCCAGCGACGCGGGGTACTTATTTTTCCAGCATAAAGGAAGGAGCCTGCTAAACCCGTAAAGAAGAAAAAATAGGTAGAGATAGCCAAATTATCGATTCCCTTTTGCTTTTGTGTTCCTTCAGTTTTTGTGAAATAGTACATAAAACCGAAGATCATCGCAATAACACCCATTCCCATGTACGTGTGGAAATGGCCTGGCACCCATTTTGTATTGTGCATCACATGGTTCACTACGATTGTAGCATCAATAATCGCAGGTACTGCACCAGCGACCCAGCCGAACATTGCTAGAAACATCATACTTGAAGCAAAGTCCCATTTAACAGCCGAGCGGAACACAATCATCAATGCTCCATATGCAGTGACAACCATGACAGGTAAACCATTTGCATAAGAAAATATTTGACCGATAATTAACATCCATCTTGGTACTGCAAAATCCATTAACAAATGATGTGTATAAATCATTAAAGTAAACAGAGTGGAAAAATTCCATGCAATTAGGAAGGCTTTATTGGATTTCCAGGGACGTCCAGTATATTCAGAGAGCACTTCATAGACGGCAATAACTGCCATATAAATGGTGCAATTAGCAAAAATATGGCCAAATGCATAGGTTAAGTGTTTTGCGAGCATTGGATCGAAGGTGAACTTTGGATTAAGTATATTAACAATTGATTCAACTATGGCTGTAGCACCTGCTAAGATTCCAGTGGAGTTAGCGATAATGACCATTGTTGTGGCAACAACAGCAGCAGGTGGTCCATATCCCTTTTTGCCCCTGAAAATATAATCCCAGCCTAGTGATTTACCTAGACCGCCATATTCTTTGATCAGCCTTGCTGCTAAATAAAAATACATGACCAAATAGCCAATGCCTAACAGTAATAGCCCAAATAAAAAGAATAGTGCACCTGCTGATCCATTTAGTTTTGCTGAGGCAGATGGAAGGGGATAAAGGAATGTCCAACCATCAGAAAAATTAAAAACAAAAATAGCGGCAAGTATCATAACCACACCAATCAAAGATAAGATGAGGTTGGTAAAGAAAACCTTTGGATTCAAATGAATATATTTCGATAAATAATACCACATGATGGCGCTTCCGCCCAGTGCGGCGATACCGATCATTCCTGTTCCGTGAATGGTCATTACTTTATAAAACAATTGAGCAGAAATTTTTACGACATTTCCTTGATTTAATAACATCATCACTCCGAAAAACATCATGAAAACCAGAACCACAGAGGTAACCATCAATGAAAATGCAACGCCTTTTTTAATCTGTTTCCGAGCTTTACTTTCCATATTAATTACCTCCCTTTGGCTTGACAACAATGTCTTTAATCATGACA
This sequence comes from Neobacillus sp. KR4-4, assembly GCF_042136325.1. Taxonomy (NCBI): domain Bacteria; kingdom Bacillati; phylum Bacillota; class Bacilli; order Caryophanales; family Bacillaceae; genus Neobacillus; species Neobacillus sp. KR4-4. Next base: position 77,788 of record NZ_JBHHJU010000004.1, on the reverse strand, counting down.
TGATGGCCAGTGCTGCAATATTCTAAACACATAATTTTATACGTTCCCGGTTTTTTAAATGTAATAGAGACAATATTTGTATAGTCGGGCATCGCTTGAGTTTGTGCGATCAAATGCAGTTTTTCATCATACAGCCCAAACCCATGGGTGACATCTTTACTTGTAACACGAAACTGGACAGGCTCCCCCACAGTAAAGTTTTCATTACTTAATTCCCAGGCAAACTGTATCCCACTAACCTCAACAACCTTGCCATTTTCTTTTGCCTGTACGTGCTGGTCGTGGTAAGGTAGTTTGCTTAGTGAAATTGCAGAAGCAAATCCCATAATGGCTAGTAATCCAAGAAAATAAAATTTACGAATTTTATAGCCTTTTTCCTGAATAGATCCATACTCTTTTAGTTTTCTCGATTCCCCGTACACAAACGAAAATGCTAGTGCGATAAGGAATACGAAAAATAATGTAGCGTACCACGCAATAGATTGGTACATAGTAATCCCTCCCCAAAAAAAATAATCAAACAAGCAGTCCCCCAACCGCTTGTTTCATTTCATTTTCCATTGTAAACACCTTTTTATGAGAAATTAGTGAAAAATATCATACTTTCACTAGGGTATCTATCATAAGTATTAGCCCTTTTTTAATTTTTTTGAGATTAATTGAAAAGGTACCCCTATTATTTCATTGATGTTGTCGAATGATTTATCAAATAATAACAAACCAACATTCAGGAGGTTAGAAATGGGTACTGTACTAATCGATATAGACAAATTACTAGAAGCAACGTCAAATCTAACATCTGAGAAAAATAATAATAATGTTAAAAAAGTTGAAATCGACCTTTTACTTGAAAATACCCGAGATTGGTAAAAATAATATTTTTCAAAAGATAATTTTTAAAATGCCTTCATTTAACATGGAGGCATTTTATTTTTTGCAGAAAGAAATCGGTTATTAATAATAGGAAAGAATAGAATTCCATTTATGTTGCTTTAAAGCGAAAAAATATTTTTGCGATATCTATTGATTTTCCTTCAAAAAGATACTAGAATAATTTTTAATATATTCAATTTTTTGAAAATTAATATTTTAGTATTTGAGGGGGATTTAGCTAGTGAAGAAAAAAGGAAAAGTATTTTCAATTGCTTTAGCAGGAATGATGCTGCTTGCAGGGTGTGGAAGTAAAGAATCCGCAGGCGGAACTGAAAAAGGGGGAGCAGATAAGGAATTCAAAGTAGGTATTACCCAATTTGCACCACACCCATCCTTAGATGCAGCGACAGAGGGTTTTAAAAAGGCTCTAAAAGATAAAGGAATTAAAGTTAGCTTTGATGAACAAAACGCTCAAGCAGACATGAACAACACGCAAACAATTGCGAATAATTTTGTCGGAGACAAAGTAGATTTAATCTTTGCTAATGCTACGCCTAGTGCAACGGCTGCATTGAATGCTACCAAAGATATTCCGATTATCTTCACTTCAGTAACAGACCCAGTGGGTGCTGGATTGGTAGAGGCTTTTGATAAACCAGGCAAAAACATTACTGGAACAACAGATAACCATCCAGAAGCAACGAAAAAGACAATCAGCTTTATTACAGACGAAGTGAAAGCGAAAAATGTTGGGGTCATCTATAACTCAGGGGAACAAAATTCAGTTGTTCAGGTGGAAGAAGTTGAAAAGATTGTTAAAGAGAAGGGTGCTAAGCTAGTAAAAGTATCTGTTTCTACTACAGCAGAAGTGAAGCAAGCCTCAGAATCATTAGTTGGACGCGTTGATGCCATCTACATTCCCACTGATAATACTGTTGTTACTGCACTTGACTCAGTTATCGCCGTTGCAAACAGTAAGAAAATCCCGTTGTTCGTTGGTGAACTAGATTCTATGAAAAAAGGCGCGGTTGCTGCGAGTGGATTTAGTTATTACGATCTTGGCTATCAATCTGGTATTATGGCAGCTGACATTTTAAGCGGCAAAAAGAAAGCATCTGAAATTCCTGTTGAACTTCCTAACAGCTTAAAGCTTGTAATTAACAAGAAGGCTGCTGAAGCTCAAGGTTTAAAAGTCAATGATGCTTGGAGTAGTTTAGGTGAGTTCTACGAAGGTAAATAAATAATATTTTTCAATGAGGAGCCTTCATTTAGAAGGCTGCCTCTTTGTCACTACATAAAATTTTGCATCTAAGACGGATGCTTAATGATTAAAGAAAGGATGATCTCAATGTTTACAGCCATATTTGGATCATTTGAAGCAGGTATCATCTACGCGATTATGGCACTGGGCGTATATCTTTCCTTTCGTATTCTGGATTTTCCGGATTTAACGGTTGATGGGAGTTTTGTCACTGGGGCAGCAATTTCAGCGGTAATGATTGCGAATGGTACCGATCCATTTTTAGCTACAATTATGGCCCTATTTGCAGGTTTTGCAGCAGGATGTTTGACAGGACTTCTGCACACATTTGGAAAGATTAACAACTTGCTTTCCGGTATTTTAATGATGATTGCACTTTATTCAATAAATCTGAGAATTATGGGACGTTCCAATATCCCTTTATTAAATACAGATACAGCTTTTACGAAAATCAGTGGATTTTTTGAAAAGACAGGAATTGATTCATTCTTCAATAATATTCTTTCCATGGTCGGTCTCGGTGACAGCCTGCCGGAAACATGGGGAATTCTTCTTTTTATGATTATCGTTACATTTGTGATTAAATTCCTGACGGATTTGTTCCTAAGGACAGAAATTGGTCTTGCTGTTAGAGCAACTGGAGATAATAAACGTATGATTCGCAGCCTTTCTGCTAATACCAATCTGCTTGTTGTGTTTGGCTTAGGTTTATCTAATGCATTAGTAGCATTTTCAGGTGCTCTGATTGCCCAACAAGGTGGATTTGCAGACGTAGGTATGGGAATCGGGATGATTGTGATTGGCCTAGCTTCCGTTATTATTGGTGAAGCCCTTTTTGGTACAAAAACAATCGCTCGGACAACACTTGCTGTGATTGGCGGTTCCATTATTTATCGAATCGTTGTAACGTTAGCCTTGCGTGTAGATTTCTTAGACCCAGGTGATATGAAGCTGATTACTGCACTTATTGTTATTATTGCACTTACTGCTCCAAAAATCATTGAAGGTTCTAAGGAGAAAAAGCGTAAAGCCCGACGTAGATCAGAGCGAAGGAATATCATCCAGGCAAATGCTTCAGCGAAGGGGGACAATCATGCTACACTTAAATGAAATTCATAAGATTTTTAATGAAGGGACTCCGGATGAAAAAATCGCCATCGATCATGTGAATCTGAACCTTCAGCCTGGTGATTTTGTCACTGTTATTGGAAGTAACGGTGCGGGGAAATCTACACTAATGAATATCATTTCCGGTGTATTGATCCCAGATGTCGGTGAGGTTCAAATAAACGGGAAAAATGTTACCAATATGTCAGAGTACAAACGTTCAAAAATGATTGGCCGTGTCTTTCAGGACCCAATGGCAGGAACGGCTCCAAGTATGACAATTGAGGAAAATCTTGCGATGGCGTACTCACGTAACAAAATGAGAACCCTTCGCCAAGGGGTAACTAAAAAGCGCCGTGATTATTTTCGTGAGGTATTGGAATCATTGCATTTAGGACTCGAAAACCGGCTTAGTGCAAAGGTGGGGCTATTATCAGGTGGAGAACGCCAAGCATTATCCTTATTAATGGCAACTTTCACAGAACCATCCATCCTCCTTCTTGATGAACACACAGCGGCACTTGATCCGTCAAGAGCGGAATTAATTACAAATTTGACGAGAGAAATCGTCGACAAATACAAACTTACTACCTTAATGGTGACACATAATATGCAGCAAGCGATTGATTTAGGAAATCGTTTAATTATGATGGACAAGGGGCAGATTATTTTAGAGGTCAGTGAGGAAAATAAGAAGCAGCTGACAATTGAAAGTTTGTTAACGGAGTTTAAACGGATCCGCGGTGAACATATGGCAAGCGATCGGGCGATTCTTTCCTAATCGAAAAAATTTTTTGAATGTTTATTCTACTAGTGAACAATATTTCCACTATGTTTAAATTAGAAACTTCCCGAAACGGGTAAGTTTCTTTTTGCATTTTCGGGAAATAACGCAAAAATTATCCTGATTTCTTTAGCACAAAAAAGCGTTATTGCTTTACATCCTATCCTTGATAGGACAAGCTTCATTGAATTAGAATTAATTCTGAATATTATTACATTTGGTTAATGGGGGTTTCTAAATGAAAGAAAATAGAGTAAGAGCAGATCAATTAGCTAATGACTTCTTTCCAGTTCGAGACGTGGATTATATTGAGATTTACACAGGTAATGCCAAACAAGCATGTCACTTTTTCTGTACAGCATTTGGTTTTGAACCAGTAGCATATTCGGGTCTTGAAACAGGCAATCGTGAAACCGCTTCCTACTGCTTGAAGCAGCGGAATATTCGTCTCCTGCTTACAGGCTCTTATAGTAAGGATGGGTCAGTAGCCCAATTTGTTAAGAAACATGGAGACGGTGTGAAGGATATAGCACTCTTAGTTGATAATGTTGAAAAAGCTTTTGAAGAGGCTGTGAATCGAGGCGCGATTGCCATTACGGCCCCATTTGAAATGAGCGATGAATCAGGGGTGGTTAAAAAAGCTGTTCTAGGTACATATGGGGACACAATCCATACGTTAATAGAACGCAAAAATTATCAGGGTGTGTTCTTACCTGGATTCGAATCATATTCAGCGGAATTACCGGTGAAAGATGCGGGTTTAATTGGGATTGACCATGTCGTTGGGAATGTTGAGCGCATGGGGGAATGGGTAGAGTATTATGCTAAGGTAATGGGCTTTAAAGAAATGAAACATTTCTCTGACAAGGACATTACCACAGAATACTCTGCACTTATGTCAAAAGTTATGCATAACGGAGGACGGATCAAGTTTCCTATCAATGAACCTGCGGTAGGGAAACGAAAATCACAAATTCAGGAATTTCTAGAATTTTATAATGGGCCTGGTGTACAGCATTTAGCAATCCTAACTGAAGATATTGTCTCAACAGTAGCTATATTAAAGCAAAATGGAGTGGAATTCCTAAAAACTCCTGATACTTATTATGAATCCTTAGGTGAACGGATTGGAAAAATTGATGAAGAAATAGAAAAGTTGCGTGAGTTAAATATTTTAGTAGACAGGGATGATGAGGGGTATTTACTGCAGATTTTCTCGAAACCAATTGTTGACCGTCCAACATTATTTATTGAAGTTATTCAACGAAAAGGGGCACGCGGTTTTGGGGAAGGAAACTTTAAGGCATTATTTGAGTCGATTGAGCGGGAGCAGGAAAGACGAGGAAATTTATAATGAATAGAGACTAATAGTTTAGAAGAGCTAAAGGGAGAGTGATCTCTCCCTTATTTAAAGACCTACTAAGTGAGGTGATAAATGTAATGGAGATTTCCCCGAAAACACTGGAATGGAGAGAGGCGTATAAATTATTAGTTGGGTCCATTCTCCCCCGTCCAATAGCTTTTGTTTCTACAGTGGATGAGAAGGGGACTGCTAATGCGGCACCATTTAGTTTTTTCACGGCAATTTGTGCGGACCCTATGCTCATTTGTTTTTCACCAATGAGAAGAGGAACAGATGGAGCTAAAAAAGATACGCTTGTAAACATTGAAAGCACAGGTCAATTTGTCATTAATATTGTTAGTAACAGTTTGGCGGAGCAAATGAATGATTGTGCAATTGAATTTAGTCCGGATGTCGACGAAATGATGGAAGTGGGTTTAGCGAAAGAACCTAGTATCAAGGTCAAGGTGCCGCGCATTAAAGAATCCCTTGTCCACCTAGAATGTGAACTAGAACAAGTATTGCATTTTGGTGAAAAGCCTGGGGCAGGAAGTCTAGTAATTGGAAAAGTAGTGCATGTCCATGTAACCGATGAACTGTTTGATAAGGGACGGATTGACTCTGCGAAACTAATGCCGATAGGAAGAATGGCAGGAAACATCTTTACAGACCCCTTAGCAAAAATGTTTGAAATGAAGAGAAAAACCTAGAAAAAAGGTGAATGTTGTGAAATTCGTAACCTTCGAAAAAAAGGATGGGACAAATAGAGCAGGATGGTTATTGGATAAGGAACATGTGGTTGATATGCATGAAGCATCAGGTGGAATGCTGCCTAGTAATCTCTTGGATTTTCTAGAAAATAGTATGGCAAATCTAGAAAAAGTGTCCAGTTTCTCATTTACAAAGGAGCAAAAAGGAGTGTATCCATTAAGAGAGTTCCGTTTAAAGGCCCCGCTGCCATACCCAAGGAGCTTTCGTGATTTTTATGCATTTGAACAGCATGTAAAACAAGCAAGGGAAAATAGGGGTCTTGGAATGATTCCAGAATGGTACGAAATCCCTGTCTTTTATTTCTCTAATCATCTTGCTATTAAAGGACCAGGAGACGCTATTGTTAAGCCAAAAGAGTGTAACTGGCTTGATTATGAGCTTGAGATTGCCTGCATCATTGGTAAAGAAGGCAGAAATATTTCTGCAGAACAAGCGGATGAGCATATTTTTGGCTACTGTATATTAAATGATTGGAGCGCAAGAGACCTGCAAAGGAAAGAAATGAAAGTTGGCCTTGGTCCTGCTAAGGGGAAGGATTTCTCCACTTCAATAGGACCATGGATTGTTACAAAGGATGAGTTTGAACCATTAAAAGCAGGAAAAGGCTTTGATCTTACCATGAAAGCTACTGTAAATGGATGCCTTCTTTCCGAAGGAAATATGAAAGACTTATTTTATTCATTTGGAGAGATGATTGAGAGGGCTTCTGCGGGTGTTACCTTATACCCTGGTGAGATGATTGGTTCAGGAACTGTCGGATCTGGATGTATTCTTGAACTTGGTGAACAAGTGCATCGTTGGTTAAAACCTGGTGATCGAGTTAAATTAGAAATTGATCATCTTGGCGTGTTACAGAATGAGATAATCGCTGAAGAGAGGTGAAAACATGTATTACCGGCAAATGGGGAAGATACCGCACAAACGGCATACGATGTTTAAAAAGGCGGATGGGAGCCTATTCCGAGAGCAGGTAATGGGGACACGGGGGTTTTCTGGAACCCAATCGATTTTGTATCATCAATATATGCCAACAGAAGTGGTGAGAGCGGAATTAGTTAGAGATTATTTGCCAGAATATGAGAACCAGCAGGCACTCAAACACCGTCATTTTTTTACCAGTAAAGTTTCAACCAAAGGTGATGGCCTCCATGCTAGGGAGTATATTTTGGGGAATCAGGATTTATTAATTGGAACAGCCCATGTAACTGCACCGATGACAAGCTTTTATCGGAATGGTGATGGAGATGAAATGCTCTATGTCCATTATGGGAAGGGAAAACTGGAAACGATGTTCGGGACCCTTTCATACCAGCCGGGAGATTATCTAATTATTCCGATTGGGACCATATACCGTGTTATACCAAACGAAAATGAAGAGACAAAAATGCTGTTTGTTGAATCCTTCAGCCAAATCACCACACCAAGACGGTACCGAAATGAATATGGCCAGCTATTAGAACATAGCCCATTTTGTGAAAGGGACCTTCGTGGCCCGGAAGAACTGACGGCATTTGATAAAAAGGGTGAATTTGAGGTCTTAACAAAATCAAGAGGGAAGATAACCTCGCATATTTTAGGACATCATCCCCTTGACGTAGTGGGCTGGGATGGATATTTATATCCTTGGGCTTTTAATATCAAAGATTTTGAACCAATCACCGGGAGAGTCCATCAGCCGCCGCCAGTCCATCAAACTTTTGAAGGGAATAATTTTGTTGTCTGTTCATTTGTTCCGAGACTCTATGACTACCATCCGGAGTCCATACCGGCGCCATATTATCATAGCAATGTGAACAGCGACGAACTTCTCTATTATGTGGAAGGTAATTTTATGAGTCGTAAAGGAGTACAGGAAGGTTCCATTACGCTCCATCCAGGCGGTATCCCACATGGGCCGCATCCTGGGAAAACAGAAGCAAGTATTGGAAAAAAGGAAACGTTAGAACTTGCCGTTATGATTGACACCTTCCATCCTTTAAAAATCGTAAAAACCGCACAAGAAATTGAGGATGTTAATTATATGTATTCATGGTATGAGAAATAGGAATAAATTAATTAGCGAACAATCCAATAAATTAAATTGGATTGTTTTTTATCTTCAGGTAAAAAGTGGTATTGTAATAATAAGATATTTGAAAATGAAATGAGGTGAAGTCATGGAGTTGGAACCAATACTATCTAAATTAAAAAACCACACACCAAAGATTCTTGGCAGTGAAAAGTTTTCAAAATATGCTGTTATGGTCCCACTCATTGAAAAAGAAGACGGGGTCCACGTTTTGTTAGAAGTTCGTTCCCTGGAACTTAGAAGGCAGCCCGGTGAAATTTGTTTTCCAGGGGGGAGGATTGATGCCCAGGATTCCGACGAAAAAGCAGCCGCTATCCGTGAAACTGTTGAAGAATTATGTGTCAGCAAGGAGAGTATATCAAATGTACTCCCATTGGATTTTATGATTTCACCTTTTGGAATGATAATCTATCCTTTTGTTGGCTACATTAAAACACCTAATCCAATTGTTCCTAACCCTTCAGAAGTTGGTGAGATTTTTACCGTGCCGCTATCATTTTTAATAAAAAATGAACCAGAGATTTATCGTATAGAATTTAAGGCAGAACCCGAGGTGAATTTTCCCTTTGATCTTATTGTTGGGGGAGAAAATTATAATTGGCGGACACGTGGGGTTGAGGAGTATTTCTACCGTTATGATGGAAAAGTGATTTGGGGGCTTACGGCCAAGATTCTTGCCCATTTTATTGATTTACTTCGTTAGTTTTAGTTCCGAAACAAAGAGTGGATTTCTAGCCAAGATCCACTCTTTTTTTTGATTGTACGCCAGGGGTGAACAAATGTCTTTCTATAAAAGAAAAAGCTTGATTATTTTCTGAATATGATTAAAATTAAGATTATATTTTTAGAATTAGGGAGATGTAGGGATGAAGGTCGTAAAGTTTGGTGGGTCCTCACTAGCATCAGGAAAACAACTGGAGAAGGTATTTAAGATTGTAGTTTCAGACCCCGAAAGAAAAGTGGTTGTCGTTTCTGCCCCCGGGAAAAGGTTTGCAGAGGATGATAAGGTAACAGATTTATTGATTGAATGTGGAGAACTTTGTTTACAAAATAAAGACCCAAGAGAACCATTTGAGGCAGTCCTTGAAAGATACTGCTCAATCGCAGAAGAATTATCACTGTCACATGACATTATTATCGAAATTCAAGAAGATTTAGCAAATCGGCTGAGTGCAGATAAAACAAAACCTGATCGTTTTCTGGATTTGTTAAAAGCAAGTGGTGAGGATAACAACGCCAAATTGGTGGCTGCCTATTTCCGTAAGCAGGGCGTAGAAGCTTCTTACATAGACCCGAAAGAAGCGGGGCTGCTTGTCAGTGATGAGCCTGGTAACGCTCAGGTGCTGCCAGAAGCTTATAATCAATTATATTTGTTGAACGAACGAAAGGGGATCCTAATATTTCCAGGTTTCTTTGGTTATAGCAGGCAAGGTGAGGTGTTTACCTTTTCACGGAGCGGATCCGACATTACTGGATCCATCTTAGCCAATGCCCTTAAAGCTGACCTTTATGAGAATTTTACTGATGTCGATGCGGTGTATTCCGTCAATCCCTTCATTGTAAAAAGTCCGAAAGAAATAAAAGAACTGACTTACCGGGAAATGCGTGAACTTTCATATGCGGGATTCACTGTATTACATGATGAAGCACTTGTTCCGGCGTTCAGAGCAGGAATTCCTGTACACATCAAAAATACAAATAATCCAAGTGCACCTGGTACAAAGATTGTCTATGAACGAGACAACACAAATGGACCAGTGATTGGTATTGCCAGTGACCAAGGATTTTGTAGTATATACGTAAGCAAATACCTAATGAATAGAGAGATAGGCTTTGGACGGAAGCTGTTAAGTATCTTAGAAGACTTCGGATTATCTTATGAGCATACCCCTTCAGGCATTGATGATGTTTCCGTCATCCTTCGAGAAAATCAAATGGATGCGGAAATGGAGAAGGCGATTAAGGAACGGATTGAAACAGAACTTCATACTGATCAAGTAAAGATTGAGCATAGTCTTGCACTTATAATGGTGGTTGGCGAGGGAATGCGCCATAATGTTGGGACCATGTCAAGAGCTTCCAAGGCACTGGCGAAAGCTCATATCAATATTGAAATGATTAACCAAGGGTCGTCAGAAGTTAGTATGATGTTCGGGGTAAAAGAAGTAGATGAAAAGAGAGCGGTTCAAGCACTTTATGAGGAATTTTTTGTGGCAGTTACGGTTTAATATCAATATTTTAAAAGGTACGTCCAACGACGTACCTTTTTATTACAGGTTTTTTAACTTTTTCCGAGTACGGATTCCGGCAAGTACTGCAATAATCAACCCCCCAATTGTATCAGCAATTAAATCGGTCATTGTATCTTTATTTCCCCCGCCTTGTAAGGTCATATCGAAAAATTGGTCGGAGCTAAATTCATAAATTTCCCATAATACGCCACCGAGTGCCGCAAAGGATAACGTAAATAAAAACACAAACCATGGCGAAATCTTATCCCCAGCATTTCGATGAATCAAACGTTCATATAAAGCAATCCCGGAAAATGCGAGAATGGCTCCACTGACCAAATGCATAAAAGTATCCCACCAACCGAGACCATACCAGCCTAGGATAGAACCTAAATATTGAGAGCCAACTAAGAAAATTAAATAGGAAATAACAATTGGTAAATTGAATTGTAGTTTGGTGAATAATGCCAATAATAACGGAATCGCACCGCATACAATACCGCCAATTGCGACTGAGCCTTCAAAGGATTCTCCCTTTGTATAGTAATAGACCGCTAAAACTGCCATGAAAAGGACATAAATGGCACTTAAAGTGATGACAAGTTTTCGATTCAACAAAATGCACCTCTTTAAACTTTTGGTTTTCGAAAATAGGCGTAAATGGCAATTAAGAGTCCTCCGGAAAACCCGCACAACAGGTCATACATCGTATCTTTATTTCCCCCAAGCTGCATGATGTGCGTGAAAGTTTGATCCCCTGCAAACTCATAAATCTCCCAAAGTACACTTGCTAGGACAGAAAGGGAAAGAACGAAAATTGAAATAATCCAACGTGAGGTATCCTTTCTTACTTGTTCAGGTATCATTAATTTATATAATGTTATGCCAACACAAGCGACATATACACCTTTATAAAAATGTATGGTCGAATCCCACCATCTATATTTAAGATAAAAATCCCCTATAGTCCCTAAATACGTGGTACAAAAGATAAATAGATAAAACCCAACGATGCTTGGCAGGTTAAATGGTATGTTTTTCTTAAAAATCAATAGCATGGGCAACGCGCACACGATTATCCCTCCGAGGGCTACTTGCCATTTTGAAGGCTGCCCTTTAACAAGGAAAAAAATAAATAAGACAATCATAAATAACACAAATATACTACCTAGAACAATAAGTATTTTCCGTTTCAATGACTCACCTCATTAATCATCGTTCATTACAATTATATCCAATAAAAATAATTGAAATCACTCCGATAATTTTGTATTGAAAACTCGCATAGGCACATACAAAAGAGTATATTGGAGAGGTAGCACATTGTAGGAATAGACCAAGATAAAGATGGTTGCGGAGGATATTATGCAAAAGGCACAAATACCAACTTACGAGCGAATTGCGATAGATTTAGCAAATAGAATATATGATGGGAAATTTAAGGTGGGAGAAAAAATTCACGGGAGATCAACCTTAGCCAGTGAATATAAGGTTTCTCCTGAAACTATTCGAAGAGCTATAAAAATTTTGGAAGATGTTGAGATAGTCCACTCCACAAAAGGCAGTGGAATTGTTATTTCTTCTCGGGAGAATGCTTATAAATATATTCAACGGTTTTCAAATCTTGCAAGCATCAAAGATCTTGAGAAGCAAATGAACTCCCTCATTTCCAAAAGAGACAAGCTCGATGAACAGCTCTTTGATACGCTCCGAAAAATTATGGACTATTCAGGAAAGCTTCGTCATACGAACCCACTTGCACCCATCGAAGTAGAGGTAGTTTCGAATTGTATACATATTGGCAAAACTATTTCGGAATTGAAGTTTTGGCAAAATACTGGGGGAACTGTTATCGGGATGAAACGAAAGGGAGAATTAATTATTTCACCAGGCCCCTATGCCGTAATACAAGAAGGGGATGTCCTCCTTGTCATAGGTGCTGATGAAACATATGACCGAGTCCTTCATTTTATGGCAGAGTAAGAAGGGATTGAAAGATGCAAAAAAGCCGGATTTTTAGGTAAAGGGTTCCGTTTTGTAGTGCTTAATGACTCGTTCCAAATAGAGTAACCAGCAAAGGAAAAATAAGAGGAGATTTTCCGGTTAAATGCAGAATGGCGCTCGTTTCGGGGGAAATAAGGGGAGATTTTCCGTTTATGCAAAGCAAAATCTCCCATTTTCACGTTTTTCGAATAAATAGGCGGAATTTCTCCGTCTATTTACCCCCTATTTTAATAATAATTACGAATTAAGCGGAAAATTTCCGTCTATTTATCAGCTCGGGTACTTAACCCGATGCCCTAACAGATAAGTGCGGACCCTCAATAATGATGTCAATTGCTATTTCAAATTTAAGAAAGCTTTAGTAGTAGGAACTTCATAAATAAAGAAAAAGACGTATGCTAATGCATACGTCAATTCTTGTGTCTTTTTATTAAGAAAGCACCCGTAAACGGAACCTTTTATTTTTTTGAGGACCAGCTTTTTCTTAAATGCACTATTTTTCTAATAATCCTTCACTTTCTAAAAATTCCTTTGCGACTTTGGCTGGTGACTGCTTAAGGCTGTCGACCTTATAGTTCAGTTTTCGCATTTTTTCATCAGTTAACTTACCAGCCAAGGAATTTATCACTTTTCTAAGTTCTGGATGTTCCTTTAACGTTTCTTCTTTTAACATCGGTACCGCATAATAAGGAGGGAAAAAGTTCTTATCATCCTTTAATACCTTTAAGTGGAACGCTTCAAGTAAACCATCCGTTGAAAAGGCATCGATGACATCACTCTTATGGTTGGCTAATGCCGTGTAGCGCAATCCGCCGTCAACGGGTTTTACCTCTTTAAATTTCATATTATACGTTTTTGTCAGTCCGATTAATCCATCCTCACGATTAGGGAATTCGATGGTTGGCCCCATGGTTAATCCATTGCTGATTTTGGTTAAATCAGATATCGTCTTTAAGTTAAATTCCTTTGCAGTATCTTGACGAACAGCTAAGGCGTAAGTGTTATTAAATCCAATCGGTTTTAACAATTCAAAACCATACTTTTGCTTGAATTCCTTCTGGACAATATTGTAGACTTTGTCCGGATTACTTTGGGGCGGCTGATTTAAAATATTCACTAACCCTGTCCCGGTATACTCAACATACATATCAATATCCCCATTTTTAAGGGCGCTGAAGGCCACCTGACTGCCGCCAAGATTTAGTTTTCTTTCTACTTGAATATCAGTCTTATTTTCTATTAGATCTGCAAGCATATTTCCTAATATTAATTGTTCACTGAAATTTTTAGAACCGATCACAATCTTATCCTCTGCGTTTACTTTTGAATAAACAGTAAATGCACCGGCAATGATGATGACAATACTCGCAAAACTAATCATCATTTTTTTAGTGGTTTTCCCGGTCTTTTTTGCTGAAGATTGTTTGCTAGTATAGGAAAGTGAGGATTCTAGTTTTCCTACGATAAAATCGATAACTAGGGCAAGGATACAGGCAGGAATCGCTCCTGCTAAAATCATATAATTATCGACCGTTTGCACACCTGAGAAAACGAGATATCCTAGTCCGCCAGCACCAATGAAGGCAGCAATTGTCATTAATCCAACAGCGGTAACCGCTGAAATTCTGATACCCGCCATAATCATCGGGAAGGCTAGTGGTAACTGAACCTTTCTCATCGTTTGACTCTTGGTCAGACCGATACCTCTGGCGGCTTCCAGAATATCTCCATCAATATTCGTTAAACCTGTATACGTGTTTTTGACAATAGGAAGCAATGAATAAAGAACGACCATAATAATCGCAGGAGTACTGCCAATCCCAACGAATGGAATAAGAAATCCAAGTAAGGCCAAACTAGGTACTGCTTGAATCACATTGGTTGTTCCTATTATCGGTTTTGCAAGTTTTTGCTCTCTAGAGATTAATATACCGAGTGGGATCCCGATAATAATTGCTACTAGGACAGAAATTACGCTTAAGTAAAGATGCTGGCCCAGTAGACTGAATACTTGCTCATAGTTAGTGGTTAAATAGTTCATAAATCCACTCATTAAAAGGCCACCTCCAAATCAATTAACTGGCTGCTTAGTGCAGAAAGAATACTACTTCTAGTTATAAGTCCAATCAGCTGTTTATGACTGTTCACAACCGGCACATAACCAATTTTATGCTCATTCATTGTTGCTAAAACTGATATCAAATTGGCATCCTGTGAAACCGAAAGGACATTTTGTTCCATTACCTTTTCGATTGAGATTGTTCGATTGAGCAATTGGATACTTTTTAATGTCACTAAACCTTTTAGGACATTATGTTTATCAGTAACCATTAGGCTGTCGACTTTTTGGTCCTTCATTATTTCAATCGCCTGTAGCACTGTGCGCATGGAGGTGATCTTCACAGGATTAGGAATCATAATATCCTCAGCCATTAATAATTCAGGATTGTTCCAAACCCGTCTTTTACCAATAAAGTCTTCAACAAAGTCATTGGCAGGATTCTTTAAAATATTTTCAGGGGTATCATATTGAAGTATATCCCCGTCTTTTAAAATACAAATCTTATCTGCTATTTTAATAGCTTCGTCCATATCATGGGTAACAAAGATAATCGTTTTGTTAAGTTCCTTTTGCATTTGGAAGAGTTCATCTTGAAGCGAACTTCTTGTGACAGGATCTAACGCACTAAATGGTTCATCCATTAAAATGATATCGGAGTTGGTTGAAAAAGCTCTTGCTACCCCAATTCTTTGCTGCTGACCACCACTTAATTCCTTTGGAAAGCGATGTAAGAATTCTTTCGGGTCTAATCCAACCAATTCAAGCAGTTCTCCAGTTTTCTTCGCTATGGAATCAGGATCTTCTCCTTTAAGTTTGGGAATCAACTCTAAATTTTCTTTAATAGACATATGAGGAAACAATCCCGTATTTTGAATCACATAACCAATATTTCTACGCAGCTCAATCGGATTAATGGTCGAAATATCCGCCCCATCTACAAAAATTTGCCCAGACGTTGGCTGAATTAATTTATTAATCATTTTCAACAATGTCGTTTTTCCGCATCCGCTTGGTCCAATAAAAACAACCAGCTGGCCAGCTTCGATATCTAACGAAAAAGGTTTAATAATTGTCTTCGATCGATATTTTTTAACAATATTCTTAAACTCTATCAATTTTTCTTCCTCCTTTGACAATAAAAATGAACCGGTCGTCAATGTGACAACTTAATACTAACACATAAGTTGTTACTTTGTCTAATTCATCACAATTTTGCTTCTTTCCAATTAATGAGCCATTAAGTACAATGAGGTGAGGAATATAGCGCTATGGAGTAAGCAGGTGATGAGATGAAAACAATTTTAATTGTTGATGATGATGAATATATCCGCAATCTTGTAATAAGTTTGCTGATGAGAGAAGGATTTAAAACAATTGCAGCGGAAAATGGGAGCACAGCACTTGAACTTTTAAATAAAGAGGATTGTGATTTAGCGATCGTAGATATCATGATGCCCGTCATGAATGGTTACCTCTTAACAACTGAAATCCGAAAAGAGTATGATATTCCGATTATCTTATTAACGGCAAAAAGCCAGATTGAAGATAAGGAAAAGGGATTTGAATCCGGCACGGATGATTACTTAATTAAACCGTTTGAACCCAAAGAATTAATATTTAGGGTCAATGCCCTGTTAAGAAGATATGGAAAATCTGGGGAAGCGAATATTAAGATTGGGACCTTATTCATAAATAAAAAAAGCTATGAGGTTAAAATTAATAACAAGACCTTTATGCTCCCGTTAAAGGAATTTGAACTTTTATCTTTTCTTGCTACGCATCCTAATCAAGTGTTTAGCCGCGGTCACTTGATTGAAAAAATATGGGGTCTTCATTTTGAAGGAGATGAAAGAACCGTGGATGTTCATATCAAACGGTTACGCGAAAGGTTTGCGAATATTGCAGAGGATTTTATCATCAAAACGATTAGAGGGGTAGGATATTCCCTGGAGGTTCTTTAACTAATGATCATGAAATCTTTGTATAGTAAATTCGCCTTTATTACGATTATGATTATGGTTGTCAGTGGAATTATTTCTTTTTTTCTTTCCAATGCTTATTACCAATTCAAATTAAAACAGCAAAATGATGAAAAAATCATGAATTTTGCCATTGAAATAGCTGACTTTGCTAGTAAGCACCCTTTGATTAGTCTCCAGGACTATTTTGACCATATCGGTACGATTGGTTACCAAATACTTTTAGTCAATAAAGAGGGGGACAAGAATTATTTCGGATCGTCGTTTAGAGTAAAGAACTTACCAGCAAATATTCCAGGAAAAGTTTTAGATGGAGAGGTTTATCATGGGATTCGCAATTTTCCTCATAAAACCTTTGTAACCGGATTTTTTGCCAATGAATTAAAAAACTCAGTCGGTGTCCCATTTGAGTATAAGGGTGAAGAATACGCCATTTTTATCAGGCCAGATATTAAGCTTATGTTTAACGAGATGCATATTCTTTTTGGCTGGCTGCTAATCATTTCAATTTTATTAAGCGTAATATTGGTTCTTATTAGCACCAAATATTTAGTCAAGCCGATAAGAAAGCTAAATTTCGCAACGAGAGCAATTGCGGAAGGAAATTTTTCAATCAAGTTGGATATTACCCGAAGCGATGAACTTGGAAATTTAGCAGTTAGTTTTACTAGGATGACAGAAAAATTAGCACAAGTAGATTCGTTAAGAAAAGAACTAATTTCTAACATATCTCATGATATCCAATCACCACTAACCAATATAAAAGGGTATTTAAACTTATTGGAAAACAGCGGCAAAAGGGAGCAAGAAGAACAACAATATTTACGCGTGGTTCAATTCGAGGTAGACCGACTCTCCAGGATGACCAAACAGTTATTACTTCTATCCACAATTGAGAGTAAAAAGGATTTAATGGAAGTTAGTAGCGTAAATATAGCTGAACAGCTCAAAGCTTGTATTCACCAATACGAATGGAGCATCCTGGAAAAAGGAATAATGATGAGTTACTCACTCTCTGATGCCAGGGTTAAAGGGGACCCAGCATTACTATATTCTGTCTGGGAAAATCTGCTGACGAATGCGATTAAGTATAATCGTGAAAATGGTACGATTGATATTGAATTGACTGAAGCGGATAAAGAAGTTTTAGTAGTTATTAAAGATTCTGGTGTGGGATTAAGTCAGAAGGATCTCAGCAGAATCTTTGACCGTTTTTACCGGGCGGATGCCTCTAGAGCACGTTCAGTTGAGGGAACAGGTTTAGGCCTGTCAATCGTCCAATCCATTATTGATTTGCACCATGGAAAAATTGATTTAGAAAGCATAGAAGGAACAGGGACTACTTTTACTGTGCACCTTCCTAAATTGTAAAGTAACGTTCATCTTCCGTTCATATTCGAACAGTATTCTGTTTGTGAAATGAAAGGGAAGGTGAATTTTTTATGTACTTATTACCATTTAAGGAAATGACATTTTTTAAAGTGAGATATTTGTTAATCAGCTTTATTCTTTTTTTCGTAGCAATCCTTGTTTTTGTCATCAGTGGACTTGCCAATGGCTTATCTATGAACAATGCTTCAGCGATCATTAACATGCCAGTACATTCTATTTATCTGCAAAAAAGTGCTGAGGGGCGCATTGATCGATCTCACTTTACCCTTGATTTAGAGAAATTGACAGCAAAAAGTGAGACTCAGCCAATTGGTATTCAAATGGGGGCCATTTCTAAAGGGAATTCGGAGGAAAAATTAGATATTACATTTATGGCTGTAAAGCCAGGTAGTTTTTTAAAGCCAGATAGAAAGAGTTTGGAAACAAACGGGGGAAATTCTGTCTTACTAGACCGCTCGTTATCTGAAACAATTAAGAAAGGAATGATCGTAAAAGATGCACGAAGTGGAATAAGCTTAAAGGTTGTTGGTTTCTTGGATGATCAAACTTTTAGCCATACACCTGTTGCGCTTATTTCCCTTGACACCTGGGAGGAACTCGCTGGCGGCTCAAACAAAAGTGAATATAACGGAATTGCCATAAACAAAGTGGATCTAGGATTGGAAAAATCCATTACTAGTTTATATAAAGATGGGGAATGGGTAAAAAAGGATCAAGTGGTCAAGGGCATTCCTGGGTATTCGGCTGAACAAAATTCACTTTATATGATGTTATCGTTTTTAATCGTAATCGCTATGTTTGTATTAGCCGCATTTTTTTATATTATGACCATACAAAAAACGGCACAATTTGGCATCTTAAAAGCCATCGGTGCTAAATCGAGTCAATTGGTTAAATCAACTATCTTTCAGGTGATTATGTTATCTATTGTTAGTATTGCAGCAGCTGTAGCCTTTACTAAGGGCTTTATGTCTATTCTTCCTGATGATATCCCGTTTATATTTGATTTTGTGCAAATGGCTAAATTCTCAGGGTTATTATTTATTGTGTCGATATTCGGCTCATTATTATCGGTATTTAATATTGTGAAGGCCGATCCAATTCAAGCAATGGGGAGAGTAGAATAATATGATGATGGAACCATTAATATTAGAACAGGTTGAAAAATCATTTAAAGATGGCGATAAGGAAAATCATATCGTGAAAAACTTATCCTTCCGTTTAAAAACGGGCGAAGTGGTTGCGATTATTGGTCCTTCAGGGTCGGGAAAATCCACGTTTTTATCGATTGCAGGTGCTTTGCAATCTCCTGATAAAGGAAAAGTCATTGTAAATGGCACAGACATTGCAACCTTTAGTGATATTGATAAAGCAAACATTAGATTAAATCACCTAGGTTATATTTTCCAAACATCGAACTTAGTCCCTTATTTAAAGGTAGAAGAGCAATTGAGCCTTGTTTTAAAAATGGCGAACCAGTGGACAAAGGAAAGTAAAAGAAAGATTAACGAGATGTTAGTTGCAGTTGGGATGGAGCAACGATCTAAATTTTATCCCCGCCAGTTATCGGGTGGAGAAAAGCAACGAGTCGCCATTGCTAGAGCGTTTATTAATGATCCGGAAATCATCTTAGCGGATGAACCAACAGCCAGTTTGGATTCAAATCGAAGCATGTCCATTATTGAGTTAATCGCAAAAATCGTTAAGGGGCAAAACAAATCTGCTATCATTGTTACACACGACGAACAGATTCTGCCGCTATGTGATCGGATTTACGTAATGAAGGATGGACAACTTATGGAGCAAGGAAACAGAGTTTAAATGTAAAGTGCTAGCAATCTGAGTGATTGCTAGCTTTTTAGAAGATAAAGTTGAATTGTGCAAAAGAATTAACAAAAGATGTTAAAATGGAGGTATTACTAAATACCAAAAGAGGAGAATTTATTATGAGCTTTGTTCGGAACAAATTCAGTGCGAAGTTTTTCCTTTTCCTCGTATTAGCTTTTCTGTTGATTCATGTGCCCATTCTAGGAAACTATGTAAAAGTCATTAATACGCTTATCCATGAGTCTGGTCATGCATTAATTGCTCTTTTTGGAGGGAATGTCGAACGAATATCGTTATTTATGAACTCCGAAGGGGCGACATATAGTAATCAGTCAACGTGGATTGGCAGCTTCTTAACGAGCCTAGGAGGATACACTTTTGCGTCATTTATGTCATTTATATCATTTTTATTAATTGGAAAGAAGAAACAAATTGTTCTGGTTGATCTATTGTTAGGTTTTATTGCCTTGAATCTTATTTTTTGGGTAAGAAATCCATATGGTTTGTTTTGGTTATGTTCATTTGCCATTGTTTTTTTGTTCCTGCTCATTAAAGGAAGTCAAAATTTCAGAGATCATTTATTACTATTGATTGCCTCGGTATTAATGGTTGATTCCGTCCAAAGTGCGTATGAAATCTTTTACATCAGCCTATTTCAACCACAGGCCGCAGGGGATGCAGCAAATCTAGCCAGGCTCACAGGAGTCCTTCCAGCACAATTTTGGGGGCTTTTCTTCATGGTTCAGGCTCTGTGGTTTTGTTTCTATGGGTTAAAAAGAGGATATTACAAGCTTGGGAGTTGAAGTAATTCAGCTAATATTAGAAGCCCGCCTTGTTTCTGCGGGCTTGTGTAGATTATTTTTGTAAATCTTTTTTCGTCATTTCACTGCGAATATCTTTTTCTTTTGAAAACTCTGTATCTTGATTTTTGTTGTTAGGGTATTTATTTTTTCGTTCTCTGTTATCATTCTTGTTAGTCATCGTAAGCCTCCTTTTTAGTTACCTCGGAGATTATTTTGTGCAAGGGAGAACTTTTTACTCCCTTTTAATAAAAAGTTAAGAATGGAAGCATAAGCTATTATAGTGAGCAGCTAAAACGGAAGGGTGAGTATGTAATTGGATACTTTAGATGCAATTAAAACACGTAGAAACATAAAAAAATTTAAATCCATGGAGATTGACCAAAATTTAATCGATACATGGTTAGAGGCTGCATCAATGGCACCCAATCACCGCATGACGGAACCATGGGAGATTTTTTTTATTGGAGCAGAAACGAGAGAAAAGCTAAACCATAAAACAAATTTTGGAAACGCACCAATGGTTATGATGGTCTTATCAAAGCGTGGAGCAACAACAGTAGAAACTGAGGAAAACGCAATGGCAACGGCGTGCTTTATTCAAAATTTTAATTTAGCTGCGTGGTCAGAAGGGGTTGGGACCTTTTGGTCATCTATCGGCATCACACCAAAAAACAGGGCTATCCTTCAAGTACCGGACGGATATGACATAATAGGCGTACTTGGAGTAGGATATCCCGAAGTGATTCCAGAGCCAAAACCACGGACACCAATTAAGAATAAAATAAGTAACTTGCCTTGATAGGAAAAGAAAGAGCCAACCGATGAATGGTTGGCTCTTAATATAAGCTAGATAGCCTCATTGTATTCTAATGTAAGAGTGTCGATAATTTCTTGAACAGGGAGAATATCTTGAATTTCGCCGACTCTCGCTCCAGCAAACACAAGCCCATTTTCGACGTCACCTTCCATCGAAACCAATAAAGAATCCATAGTACAGAATCGATAGGAACAGTTTTTTAAGCAATCAATGCATTTAGTGATTTTTAACTTGTCCTTTCCACTAATTAATTTAGCAAATTGATTGTTTATTGCCCTTCCATGAAGACCTACTGTAGTTTTAACTAAAACCAAATCATCTTTTCTTGCATCAACATATTTTTGCTTAAAAGCTAATGGGGCATCACATTCTTCGCTGGCGACAAAACGTGTCCCCATTTGAACTCCTGAGGCGCCCATAGCAAGCGCTCTTGCAATATCTCCGCCAGTCAGAATACCTCCTGCAGCAATAACCGGTATGGAAACTGCTTCAACCACTTCAGGTAGGATATCAAACATTGGGCGGTCGGTGCCAAGGTGACCACCTGCTTCAAAGCCTTCAACGACAACCGCTGCAGCCCCAAGTCTTTCGGAAATCCTAGCTAATTTAGCAGATGAGACGATTGAAATAACTGGAATTCCTGCTTGTTTTCCCCATGCATACATATCTCTTGAAATTCCAGCACCCGAGATAATAAAATCAACTTTCTCTTCAAGGGCAGCTTTCATTTTTTCAGCAAAGTCATTCATCGCGAATAGAACATTAACACCGATGTATCCAACATCTTTAACCAGACTTTTCGCCTTTCTAATATGTGTTCTCATTTCGTCCGTGGAAATCCCTGTTCCAGAGATAATCCCAATACCGCCAGCATTTGCCACAGCTGATGCCAATTTACTAAGTGATATACCTACACCCATACCGCCTTGCATAATCGGAACCTTTGGCATCATATGACCTATTTTAAGTTGTGGAAAGTTCAATTTATTACCCCGTTTCATTGTTTTTGTAGAAACTTCTCATGCATCATACCATTTCATTTTAGAGATGTCTGTGATTACTATCACCAGGTCATAATGGCAGGTGGTATGATTTTCTAATATGTTACAATAAACTTGATGTTAATTCATAACAACATTCCGTATAAAAAAATTGTTGAAACCAAACGATACGAAATGAAGTTAAAAATGGATGGTGGTAATTGTCATGATTTTATTTACTGATATAGACCTTGATGGGCTTGGATGCGGGCTAATCGCGAAACTTGCTTTTGGAGAAAAAGCGAATGTATTTTACTGTTCTTATAGGAATTTAAATCAAAGAGTGGAAGCAGTGATTAAAAACCCTGAGAATAATAATGTAGAAATATATATTACCGACTTGGCAGTAAATGAGCATGTGGAAAAAAAACTCGAGGAGCGGTTTAAACAAGGCAAACCTGTTCAAATGATTGATCATCATGTGACAGCCTTGCATTTTAATGAATATAAATGGGGAAGCGTTATTCCCGAGTATGAAACGGGCAAGAAGACATGTGCCACTTCATTATTTTATGATCACTTGATTTCAAATGGAATCATGGAGAGAAATAAGGCGCTTGAGGAATTTATTGAGTTAGTCCGCCAATACGATACGTGGGAATGGGATGAAAACAATAATGTAACGGCGAAACGCCTAAATGATTTATTTTACATACGGAATAGAGAGCAGTTTGAAGAAGAAATGCTAAAAAGGTTAAGGGAAAATACGGAATCGTTTATGTTATCTGAAACGGAGAATATGCTTCTAGATATTGAGGAACAAAAGATTAATCGATATATTTATTCAAAAAGCCGACAAATTGTTCAAACCTTTATTGATGATTATTGTGTAGGGATCGTACACGCAGAACAATATTTATCGGAGTTAGGAAATGCGCTAAATAATTTATATCCGCATATGGATATGATTATTCTATTGAATATGAGTGGAAAGAAAATGGGTTTTCGAACCATTCATGATGAAGTAAATGTCGCAAAATTTGCAAAGAGATACGGTGGAGGTGGACATCCAAAAGCATCTGGTTCTGAAATGACAAGTGAGGCGTTTAAGCAATTTGTGGTGGATGTGTTTGGAATTCTGCCACTTAAACCAGATGCGGATCGGAATGAATATAACGTGAAGACTTCTCATTCTGGGACAGCTTTTCAAAATCAAATGGGTGATATTACATACATCATCCCCAGCAGTGAGAGTGAATATTTTATTGTGCACAATAAGAAGAAACTGGATCAAACCTTTGCTACATTTGAAACTGCTGAGCGTTATCTCAAAAGAAATTTTTCTTCTTGGCTTCAGTATGATCAAGATTATCTCTATCAGTTATCTGCCACACTAAAGATGCCAATTGATAAGATAAAGGATAACCATGCGGAGATTATCAGCAATTACTTAGTCGATATAGTTTAGGAGTAAAAGAGAGCTTGGGATTCCCAAGCTCTCTTTGCGTCATAAATTGGGGATTATTAAAAATTAAGATTCCGTTAAGGCATGAATGGTAGTATAATCGTAGGTATTTGTTAGTGCTATTTCAGTATCGTAATTATCGTGAAACAGAAAGTAATTCCGTTAACATCCTCCTGTAATATTCAAACGGTATAATGGTTTTAGACACTATATTTTATGGTTTGGATAAGGGGAATTAATGGAGTACCAAATTTAACATTATTTCAAAATACCTTTTTGATAAAAAATAATGGGGTGATAGGATGGCTTCAACTTCAAAAAGGAGTAAGTATTTTGACAATGCCAAATTTATCTTGATTTTTCTGGTTGTCTTTGGGCACCTAATAAGTCCGTTAAAAGAGGAAGACGGGATTCTATTTACTTTATATACAGTCATTTTTCTCTTTCACATGCCAGCATTTATTTTTATCTCTGGATACTTTGCAAAGGGTTTTAAAAAGAAAAGCTATATTGTAAAGTCAATTAAAAAAATATTATTGCCTTATTTCATTTTCCAAATCATTTATTCGGTTTATTATTATTTAAATGGTCAGGAAGCTAGTCTGGAGTTCGATTTTTTACATCCACATTGGTCACTATGGTTTTTGCTGAGTTTGTTTTGTTGGAATTTATTACTTTATGTTTTTGCCAGATTTAGATGGGGCGGATTTTGTTTCTCCATCGGATTAGGAATAGCCATTGGATTTATTGATGATGTGGGTAGCTATTTAAGCTTGTCTAGAACATTTGTCTTTTTTCCGTATTTTTTATTGGGTTTTTTACTAAATGGCGATCAGTTGAAAAAAGCGATTCGTTCAAAATATTCACGTCATGTTGGATTAGTTATTATTCTCGGAACGCTGTTTTCTTTTGGGTTCAGTTTACCGCATAACGTCGTTCCATGGCTTTTGGGAGATACTTCCTATGCCAATATGGGACAAGAGGAATGGGTGGATGGACTTTATCGAGGCTTCCAATATCTGCTGACATTAATTGTCGTCTACGGATTTCTCACGGTTATACCTTCCAACCCACTAAAGGTATCGAAAATAGGTGAAAGAACGTTGTATGTCTATTTGTTACATGGTTTTATAATCAAATCA
Organism: Neobacillus sp. KR4-4; assembly: GCF_042136325.1. NCBI lineage: Bacteria > Bacillati > Bacillota > Bacilli > Caryophanales > Bacillaceae > Neobacillus > Neobacillus sp. KR4-4. The sequence goes on along the minus strand of NZ_JBHHJU010000004.1, from coordinate 52,880 downwards.
CTTGAAGTAGCCGTTATTGACCAAAATTTATTTAATTTCTCAGGACAATATCTTTTACTGATTATCCTATCTTTCGTCATCTGTTTAATCCTTGGCAGCTACGTCACTAAAAAATATACGCGTCCTATTGTGGAATTAAAGATTTAAGTAATTAAGGGAATCGTAAAGAGCCGAACATATACCTGTTCGGCTCTTTTTAATGTTATAAGAATCCAAATAATGAGCTGACAATATTTTTCTTTTTTCTTTTACCCTTACTTGAATCAAATACCATAGGGTCATCTAATTGAGAAGGTATATTCACTTTACTAAGAAGCTTTTGGAATTGTTCAAGTTGCCTAGTTAATTCATTTACTTGAGATTGTAATTCTTCTATTTCACGCCGGTGCTGTAAGAGTTGATATGAAACAACAGAATCTGCCTTGGAATGAAGGGCAATTTCTAATTTACTAACTTTTGCAGTCAATTCTTCTAATGCGTTATTGTTTTCTACGGCCTTTACAGCACCTTTTCTAGGAATTTTGTTCTCTTTGATTGGTGTGATTTCCTGGATTAATGTTCCATTTTGGAGTTGTTCATGGATTTTTTTTAATACTTCGATATCCTCGTTGTTAAAATGATAATGTCCGCGCTCATTTCTTTCCATTGGTAACTCGAGCTGTTTGACCCAGCGTTGAATAGTACTGGTAGAAACACCTAATAATTTTGCTACTTCACTAGTATTCATTTCGAATCCCTCCAATGAATTAATTAAATCTTAACCCAAATTAAGACCAGAATTTCCACCATTTCTTTTCTTTTGTTGCTGCTACATCCCGATAGCTGTTCAACATTTGTTGAAAGGCAATTTCTCGTTGTGTAATTTCTTGTCGGTATTGATCTCGCTCTTCAAGGAAGAATTCGCGCTCTTTGTTCATGGCCTCCGTTAAACTTGAGATTTCGTTGTTTGTAACATCTACATAGTGGGATAATTCTTCTGATGTTTCTGATAACTGTTTGGAGAGTGTATAAATTTCCTGAGAAGTTTCGATTGCTGCGTTGGTAATATTGTTAGAAAGGTAGTGTAAGGAGTCTGCCGAGAGTTCAGATGCTTTTTCTAAACTCTTTGATAAATCTTGAATTTCTGCCTGTGTGTTAGCAGATGATTTATATATAGAGTCAGAGATTGACTTAACGGTTGTATAGGTCCCTTTGTTTATTTCCTTCTTTACTTCTTCCACTACTTCCTTTCGCACAACATTACGTATTTCATTTTTTACTTCGCTTAAGAAAGTTTCCTTATACGTATCCATTGCTTCGAAAAACTGATGCGCATCAATGGCATCCTGTATAGTAATTTGCGCGGAGGGTTCTGAAAGGACCTCGAGTGAAACTTGAGTAATCTCTTGTATTAATTCACTTTCGGGATGTAATTTCTTATGCATAATTTCTCTAATTTCTTCCTTAGTTAATTTATTTTCATACATTCTTTTAATTTCTACTAGTTTTTCAATTTCTAATTCTGTATAAATCCTTGCCCCTTGCTTTGTTCGGGGAATCTCGAGTAATTCCTCTAAATCTTTTTCCCACTGACGGACAACGCCTGGTTTGATATTTATTTTTTTTGCCGCTTCTTTTAAGGTATAGGTCTTCATTAGAACAGTCATTCCTTTCTATTTATCTAGGAAATAATTCATCTTCTGTAAGTTATTCACCATTTGGTATTACTTTTTCCTGCAAGATGACAAAAGCTATCAAAACAAGACGGAAACCATGAAATAACAACATTTTTTTTGCGAAAAGCATTTTCTAAAATAAATATTTGCAAAAAAACAATTGAGAGAAATGATATAGAGGTTTATTATATGAAGTGAAAAAGATAAAGAAAGAAGGAGCAACATGTGGATTGCAGCGGCCTTTATTACTATGGTTTGCTTCGGGGCAAATAATACGATTTTTAAGTGGAGTACGGGGATGAGGGTCTCGAAGGTACATATACAGTTCTTTTTTTATTTTGTTGCCTTTGTCTTAACATTAGGATTTGCGATTGTTAATGAAACCGTTCATCTAAACGTAATGACTATTCTGCTGGGAGCTTTAATTGGTATACTAAATGCAAACGGCAATATCCAAATGTCAAAGGCTTTTGAAAAAGGGCCTGCTAGTTTAACCTCACCATTAATAGGCACGAATACTATATTTCCAATCATTTGTGCAGCCTTTGTTTTTCATGAACAAATTACATTGATTCAGTGGTTAGGGATTGTATTTATGCTAGGGTCTGCCATGGCAATTCAATATTCAACGGAAAAAAAACGAAGGACCAATTATCTTCCTTGGATGATTCGTGTGGGCCTAGCGATTGTATCCTTTGGAATATTAGGGATTTTAATGAAAACAACCTCTTATATGCATCTCAATTCATTGAATATCCTCATCTCTATGTATGGTGGCGGAAGTATTTATTTAATTATTTGTAGTGTCCTGACAAAGGAAAAATGGCAGAGATCAGAAGTCAATGTGGGTTCGATTGTAGGTCTAATTAGTATTTTAGGCTATAGTTGCTATTTCTACGCACTTAAAACAGGGACAGCTAGTATCGTCTTTCCAGTAGTAAGTCTAAATTGTCTAGTCGTTGTTCTAGCTGGATTTCTGCTTTATAAAGAAAAACTTAAAAGGTATCAAGTTATTGGCGTTCTTACTGCCATAGTTGGGATCATTTTTACGAAGTTATAAAAAAGTGCAGGCCTTTCAGTTTAATTGAAAGGTTCTGCACTTTTTTTCTAGCTCAAACTTTAGTTAATGAGACCAAGCTTTTTCAATCCATTAAAAATACCAGAATTAGTGACCTCTGTCGTTTTATGTTTGGCATATTGAAAAAGATCAGGATGTCCGTTTCCCATCGCAAAACCTTCCCCGACAGTTTGAAGCATTTCCTTATCGTTCATTCCATCTCCAAAGGCAATTGAACTTTCCTTATCGATTCCAAGTCTCTCTAATACTACTTGAACTCCAAAACCTTTGTTCACACTATCTTGAATGACATCATAACAATGGCGCATTCCGTCGACATTGACTTGTGATAAGTGGATTTCCTCTTCATTTTCCTGATAAAGGGCAGGATCGTCTTTTTTTAAATTCACCAGTGTCATCCCTAAGACAGCGTTATTGACTGCCGGTGAATACGGTTCATTTTTGTGTAAGTGAAATTTGTGCATAAATTCAGTGCTAATCTCTGCTTCTATATTGGTAAAAACGTTCTTACTATTTGTATAAAGGACAACTTCATGCTGATTTTCCTTTGCAATTTCTAAGAATTTTGTAACGGTTGAGCTGTTCATTGGTTTCTGGTAGAGGTCCTTCCCTTTATAAATGGCATAGGCTCCGTTATAACCAATGAATGAATGAATATTCAACTCCTTGCCAAGTTCATCTATTTCATGAAGCGGCCTCCCGGTTGCTAAGAAAACCTCCACCCCTTTTGCTTGAACTTGTGAAATGGCTTCTTTGGTGGAATCCTCGATTGTATCATCAGGTCTCAGTAGTGTTCCATCAATATCTAAAAATAAAACTTTGTAATTGGTCACGTCCCTAGCTCCTTCTTCAAAAATTATTGGTTTTAGTCTACCACTTTTCGATAATGGAAGTCACATTTATCTAATTGTGTTGTTTTCCAAGCTTGGAGGAATAATAAAGGGAATAGACATCAATATGAAAAAGTGAGGCAAAAAAATTATGAAAAAGATGTTCCTTCTATTCCTGTCTCTTCTCATTTTAGGACTTCCAAAAAATGTGGCAGCAAAGCAAAAGGTTCCGATTCTAGTCTATCACTCCATCGACCAATATAGTGGGACTGGCTCTAAGGAGCTATATGTGACACCAGAAAACTTCGAGAAACAAATGACCTATTTAAGAGACCATGGGTATACCTTATTAACTTTCGAGCGTTGGCAGGATATAAAATCAGTCCCAAAGCCAATATTTATCACCTTAGATGACGGGTATAAAAACAATCTTCATGCATTTTCAATTTTACAAAAGCTGTCAAATAGAAATTTTCATCCGACTGCTACCTTTTTTGTGATTTCCGATTTTATCGGTAGAACGAACCGCTTAACAAATTCGGATCTAAGAATGCTAGTAAATACAGGATTAATCTCAGTTCAGTCACATACATCGACACATCCTGATTTAACCAAAGAGAATAACCTAGAATACGAACTGAAGGAATCGAAAGAAAAAATTCAGAAAATAACAGGGAAACCGGTAATTGCAATCGCATACCCGTTTGGAAATACGAATGAACATGTGGTGGCAGAAACAAAAAAATATTATCAATTTGGACTCACGACCACGCCAGGTCCATTTTCTCTGACGGGCTTTAAAAACGAACTCTACTATTTACCACGTATTTATATAAAATATTCAACTATACTCGCTGATTTTGAACAAGCGGTGAAGGTGGAGTAAGTAGATAATGAAAAGACACTGTAAACTGTCCGAAATCTGTATGTAATCAAACAACGCTATAATAGTAAAACATAACTATGACTCTATTAGGGCGGGTGTTTATATGGAAGAGACAATGGTAAAATCCTACTTACAAAAATCACTAGATGAGTGGAAGGATGATATCTCACTAGTTTTAACTGAGATTGCAAATGAGTACGATGAGGTAGCACAGGAATTAAAAGTATATTCCTACAAATATGGAATCACCAAGCAAGTGATTCAATCGACAGTAAACGAAGAAATCATTGAAAAAATTCGCGATATGTATCATAAACCTTTTGAAGAAAGCTATAATCAGCTTAAAGAATACATAAAGGACTTAGAAGAAAAAAGGCGTGTTTTTCAAATGTTTATTCAAAAGATTGAGGAAGTAACTAAAAAAGAATCAGCGAAAATTACTACTTATTAACAATAACTTCATCCTACAATTAGCAGCCTGATCATTTTGATTAGGCTGCTTTTTTATTTGGCTCTAGTTAAAGGACCAGTGTATCCATGTCATGCATATATTGAAGCAAGAGTTTAATTGTGAGGTGTGAAACAAATGATTACTGCTACGATTGGCAGCAAAACCTATCGAATCCCAGATAACCTTGAGGAATATTTTCAACCGTTTCGCTCACAAGTAATTGGGATAAACCAAGAATTTGAATCTCCTCTTGGAAAAAAGAAAATTGTCTATGCGGATTGGACGGCCAGCGGGCGTCTTTATCGTCCCATCGAGCAGAAGATTTCAGAGGTATTTGGCCCATTTATGGCCAATACACATACAGAATCAAATATTACCAGTTTAATGATGACAGGAATATATAATCAATCCAAACAAATTATTAAGGACCATGCAAATGCCGACGAACATGATGCCCTGATCCTCGATGGATTTGGAATGACATCTGTTATGAATAAGTTTCAAAGACTATTGGGAATTAGAGTACATGAACAGTGGAAATCGCGGCTGGCACTTCCCGAGAGTGAGCGACCCATTATTTTTATTACGCATATGGAACATCATTCCAACCAAACATCGTGGCTTGAAACAATAGGGGATGTAGTTATTTTACCTCCAGACCATGATGGTAATGTGGACTGTAATCAGTTGGTCCAGATGCTTCAGCATTATAAAAATAGAAGAATGAAGATTGGTTCGTTTACAGCATGCTCGAATGTTACAGGGCTTCAAACTCCCTATCATCAATTAGCCAAAATCATGCATCAACATGGCGGGATCTGCTTAGTGGATTTCGCAGCATCAGCTCCGTATGTTAGGATTAATATGCACCCAGAGGATCCCTTGGAAAAACTTGATGCCATCTTTTTCTCTCCTCATAAGTTTCTAGGAGGACCGGGTACTAGTGGGGTATTGGTTTTTGATACTCGACTGTATTCAAATCATGTTCCAGACCATCCAGGGGGTGGAACGGTGACATGGACAAATCCATGGGGAGGGCACCAATATTATTCTAACATCGAGTTGCGGGAGGATGGCGGGACACCCGGTATTCTTCAAGCGATTCGGACCGCCCTATGCTTGAATTTGAAAGAACAAATGGGTGTAGACAATATATTGAAACGTGAGAAAGAGCAGTTAAGTATTCTATTACCTAAATTAGGTGACATACCGGGTGTTCATATATTAGCTGGACATAAAAGCGATCGTCTCGGGATTGTTTCGTTTTATATTGAAAATATCCATTACAATTTAATTGTTCGCCTGCTCAATGACCGGTTCGGAATTCAGGTAAGAGGAGGGTGCTCTTGTGCAGGGACCTACGGGCATCATCTCCTTCATATTGATAAAGAATCCTCTTTACAAATTACTGAGAAAATTAACCAGGGGGACTTGTCGCAGAAACCAGGATGGGTACGGTTCTCAATCCATCCGATTATGACCAATGAAGAAATTATGTTGTTTGTAAATGCGATAAGAGAAATTACCTTAAACATTAATGAATGGAAGAATGATTATCTTTATGATAAGGCAAGTAATGATTACTTTTATGTCCACCACCAAAGAGAGGACATGGCTCCGCTATTTCGATTTGAATAATGAATAAGGTTACCCACAAACTTGTTTGGGCATATGCTGTCAAGAGAAAGGTGGGGTCATATGATTCACACAGTTAAGCCAGGGGAAACGCTGGGGATTATCTCTGCAAATTATAGGGTAAGTCTCCAAAGCCTTTATGCAGCTAATCCTGGGGTCGGGCATTTACATGTGGGACAAAAAATTCAAATTCCAGGTCTGCCAGAGCCTTCTACGATTCCATATTCCATTCAAATCTCTGTTGGTAAACGAAGACTTTCATTATACAATAATGGCAGACTAGTGAAAATTTTTCCCATCGCCGTGGGGAAGATGTTGACAAATACACCAACTGGGGATTTCGTGATTGTTAATCGGCAATATAATCCCGGGGGACCTTTCGGTGTATTGTGGCTATCGCTATCAAAACAGGGCTATGGTATTCACGGTACAAACAACCCAAGTTCAATCGGGAAAGCAGTCTCTCATGGCTGTGTAAGAATGTATAATCGGGATGTCTTGCAGCTGGCTGATATAGTCCCAAACGGTACGAGAGTTACAATTCGACCCTAAAAAAGTCCCACCTTCTAGAGTAAGAAGGTGGGACTCATTTAATTACTTATAGATTACGATAGATCCAACGGATTTATCCTTGGATTGTCCATTAACGCGAACTTTTAGTCCGTAGTGTGGAATATCACGTCCAGCATCCGGTACAAATGTATTATTGTATTCTTTGCTGTCATCAAATACAGATACGGCTGGTTGGCTTGGAACATTCAAGGTCTGAATTCCCGGGTAAGTGATATTTAATTCAGAAGTAGGATCTAACCCAAAAGCTGCATCGGCAATTTGGAAACGAGTGCTTGCCTGTGCAGTTTTTCCGTTAGCTAGAATCCATAGTAATTCCTTGTCTAGATGGGAGTCTACTACACCTAGGAATCCATTTCCAGGGTGAGTGCCTGTCCAGTTATCAGTGTAGCTATCATCTACGTACCATACAACCAATCCGCCATCATAGCTCATTAATGAACTTCCACGTTTAATGTGAGCTAAACCTTGGTCAACTCCTTGATGGTTACGCCATTCTAGTAAATAATAATGATCAGCGTAAACATTTCCATCAAACTTGTTAAAGCCGTTATGTGTAATAGTTGAAGTTGCGCCTTCACCGTCTTCATTTAAAATACTAGAACCGTCAGCAGTAACCTTTACATTATCAACAAAGAAACCAGTGTCGTTATATCCCCAGTCAGTAATGTAACGGAACTTAACTTGGATCTTTTTGCCAGTATAAGCAGATAAATCAAATGATTGTTTAGTCCAGCCATTGGAGTCCCCAGTGAAGCCTGGAAGATTTGCCGGAATTGTTGGATAAACACCTGATACTACACGGGAAGTCGTGTTCGCGTTTGAAAGGGACTTCCAAGTTGTTCCGTTATCTTCTGAAACTTGTACGAAAGCATAATCCCATTCATCTTCAATTTTATAGTAAGCGTCGAAATCCAATGTAGCAGAAGTCTTACCAGTTAAATCTACTGACGTTATCATGTTGTTGTCAGACTCATCGCCAGTGCCACCCCAGAAAGAGAATTTGCCTTCAAACGGATTTAATAGGTGCTTTACTTTTTGTGGAAGATTTATTCGAATTGCTTGGTTATTCTTTCCAAGCGGAGAATTTGCTTGGTCTAGTAAGAACTGTGTTCCTTTTGAAGTAACATCTTCTAGATTGACAACTGTTGGATTAGTCCATTTTCCTCCAAGTGTTGCTTGGAAGTACTGCTTGGCATAAGGGGAGAATCCTGTTGGTTCTGCTCCAGGAACCTTTCCAGCCCATGATCCGCTTGACATAATGGACCAATATTGATTTGGCTCGTCAGCACCAGAGTAGTTTGTATCATATTCATCAGGAAGGCCTAAGTCATGACCATATTCGTGAGCGAATACACCAGTAGCACCGTCTTCTGGCATTACAGTATAGTCATAGAATCCTGGCAATCCTTTGCCTAGACCATCTGGATCATGGAATACTGCAGAACGATGAGACCAAATTGCGTTATTACCAAGGGAACCGCCACCAGCTTCTTGTCCCATGCCGGCATGGATGATTTGGAGGTGATCAACTAATCCATCTGGTTCCCAAAAGTTTCCATCACCGTCTAAATCATGTGGGTCTTCTAAATCATAATCTTGTAAAGGTATACCAGCTGCAATTGCAGCTGCGTATGTGTCTCTTACTAATTGTGCTGCACCACCTGGTGTCACGTTATCGTGCCCTGTACCTTTATCGGCGCCGTAAAACTTAGCAGTTCCAGGTACTTTTAACCACCCGTATGCCTTACCGTTAATAGTGTAGGTACCACCAGATTGCTGTTCATAAAATTGCCTTTGAGAAATGAAGTTTTCTCCATTTGGTCCTGTTACTCCGTTAGCACCAAAAATCATTTCTTCAAAGTGATCAATCGTATAATCTTTGTAATAGTTATCTGTTTGGCTTGGTTGAATTTGGTTGTGAGCAAAATCGGAGTACTCTACTACAAGCGTTAAAAGTTTTCCTTGTTTAACGACTCCTGGAGATTTCCCTTCCTTTACGTTTTGTCCGTTTTTGTTACCGTTCCCTTTCATCATTCCATTATTATATTCCTTAAACTTTTTATGCTTTTTCGCGTCACCAGCTTTTACCTTTGCTGCGATTGGGTCATTTGTTTTTACAGTATTCTCTTTACCTTTTTGCACTAGATAATTATGTAAAGCTTTTTGTTTCTCGGTTTGAGTTGCATCCTTCGAGATCACACCATCTCTAATTAGTAACTCTATCAATTTCTCTTCATTTACTACCGATAAGTCTAGTGACCCATAAGAATGCGAAGCAGTAGTCGGACTTTTTGGTAGAGATCCAACTGATGTACTAGCATAGTTGCCCGGGAATCCGGCAAACAATGTTCCAGCCATTATTGCGGTGGAAAGACCTGTTTTTAATAGTTTCTTCATAAAACTCCTCCTAATTTTTATAGCTTGCTAGTAAATAATATTTCGAAAATTGAAACAAAACAATAGGGATTTCTCCTTATTTTTCTATTTATTCTGACAATTTGCATATTGATTCACATATATATATCGACCGCGAATGTAATATTTTTGTTAAATTTTATCGAACTATGTGAATATATTTGGAAACTGAATTCCTACTTCACAAATTGTTAATAGAATTCTAAAATTATAGTAGTAACAAACTTTATAATATGATAGATTTTCAGCAAATTAACGCACAAAGTTAATAGAATATAATCAGTACGAGGGGGTCTTTTCATATGAAAAAAGTATATATCATCCATGAAAATAGCGACTGGACCATTCATCTTACAAAGCGGTTAGACGAATTAGGTGTGCCTTATGAAGAATGGCACTTAGACAGCGGCCGTCTGGACCTTTCAAAAGAACCGCCTGAAGGGGTTTTTTATAACCGGATGAGTGCGTCCTCACATACAAGAGGTCATCGGTTTGCGCCCGAATTTGCTGGACAAGTCCTTTCCTGGCTAGAAGCGCACGGCAAAAAGGTTATTAACGGGTCGCGAGCACTACATTTGGAAGTTAGTAAAGTAATTCAATACTTGGAACTTAATAAATACCGAATCGAAACACCTCGAACCATTGCAGCAGTAGGGAAGGAGCAAATCCTTGAGGCGGCAGTTGAATTTATGGGTAAACCTTTTATCACAAAACATAACCGAGCGGGGAAAGGGTTGGGTGTACAGCTTTTTCAATCTTTAGAGGGATTAAAAAATTATGTAGAGGGACCTTCTTTCGAAGAACCAGTGGACGGGATAACATTAATTCAAGATTATATACAATCACCGGAAAGTTTTATTACTCGCTGTGAATTTATTGGTGGGAAATTCGTATATGCAGTTAAGGTAGATACGTCGGAAGGATTTCAATTATGCCCGGCAGATGCCTGCCAGATTGGTGATTTATTTTGTCCAGTTGGCGAAGAGAAGGAAGAGAAACCAAAATTTGAAATCATTGCTGGTTTTTCAGACCCTATAATTAAAAAGTATGAACAGGTACTTGCTGCAAACCAGATTCAAGTAGCCGGCATTGAATTTATCTGTAATGGAGCAGGAGAAATTTATACGTATGACATCAATACAAATACGAATTATAATTCTGAGGCGGAAGCACGGGCAGGAAAATTTGGAATGTTAGAGCTTGCTAAGTTTTTGAAAGAAGAGCTAGAACGATTGAAAGTATAGCTAATATAAAAAGTATAAGGATAAGGCGTGAATTTCTTCACGCCTTATCTTAATGTGACCAATTGGGATTATTCTGCTTTTGATGCCTGAATTTGAAGGTTGATTTTTACTTTATCAGCAACAAGGACACCGCCCGTTTCAAGAGCAGCATTCCAAACGAGGCCATATTCAGAACGATTAATCGTACCTTCTGCACTAAAACCAACTTTTTCATTTCCCCATGGATCTTTTCCTTGACCCTCAAAAGTAACTGCAAAGGTTTCTGGCTTTGTTACACCGCGAAGTGTTAAATCACCAGTAACATTGTATTCATCATCGTCCGTTTTTTCAATTTTTGTGGAACGGAATGTCATCGCTGGATGATTGGCTGCATCAAAGAAATCTGCAGAAACTAAATGTCCGTCACGATCCTGATTTCTTGTATCTACACTTGCTGTATCAACGGTAAATTCAATATTTGCTGTTGTTAAATCTGTTGGATCTGCTTCGATTGTCGCATCAAATTTGTTGAAAGTACCTTTCACGTTTGCGATCATCATATGGCGAACAGAAAAATCTACACTACTGTGTGATGCATCAAGAGCCCATTTTGTTTTAGTCATTTTTAAATTCCTCCAGTATGTTTATTTTTAATTATTTTATCTTGAAATCGAAATAACTTAATTCAAGGTAAATTATATGTTGCTGACAAACATATTGTCAATTATATTTTATTAATTTTTTTAAAGCTTTTTCTCATACTATCTTTATAAGTTAAATATGGCAGATTGAATTTTATAAATGGGAAAGGTTGGAGGTTATTGATTGCGGTAGAAGGAAAATAGACAATAAAAAAAACGCCCAAAAGGCGTTTTTGATTCATATTAATAAACTACTTGAAAATGTAAAGGGAGCATGATAAAATGACAGTTGGCATAAATTGAATATTATGCGATAGTTTAAAAATTACCTATTATAACATTAACACAATTCAATTCAATTGTCAACAATTGACCAAAACTTACCTGGAGAGTGGTTGGATGAGCGATTTACTTAGCAAAGACTGGCAAATGGAACAAACAAGAGTCACTTCAGTGGTAAATGAAATTGATAAAAAAATAAATAAACTAAAATTAAATGCAGGAAAAGTAGGTGCTGATGTCCTTGAGATTCGCAAAGAATTTTGGGAAGATGTAACTGTCAATTTAGATGAACCTGATGATGTAATTGAGACAGCGGCGAGTATCAAACAACAGGCTGAACTCCTCTCTGAACGTGAGCGGACACATAAACAGTTGGATAAACAGTTGAACACACTTTCAAGGTTAAAGTATTCCCCATACTTTGGACGGATTGATTTTTTAGAAAAAGGGGAAACAGCCACGGACCATGTGTACCTTGGAATTGCGTCCTTGATGGATGAAAATGATGAAAATTTCTTAATTTATGATTGGCGTGCACCCATATCGAGCCTTTATTATGACTATTCACCAGGCCCAGCTCAATATAAAATCCCAGAAGGTACGATTGAAGGGGATATGAACTTAAAACGTCAATTTATTATTAAAGCCTCAGAGATTAAAGGGATGTTTGATACGGGGGTAACGATTGGAGATGAGATGCTTCAGGAGGTCCTTGGAAACAATGCGAGCACTCAAATGAAAAGCATTGTTGCTACTATTCAACGGGAGCAAAATGAAATCATTCGCAATGAACGTGCAAAAATACTGATCGTTCAAGGGGTTGCCGGGAGTGGTAAAACGTCAGCAGCCCTGCAACGGGTTGCCTACCTGCTCTATCGTTATCGTGGGACCTTAAATTCAGAAAATATTTTGTTATTTTCTCCCAACCCACTATTTAATAGCTATGTGGCCACAGTTTTACCGGAGCTTGGGGAAGAAAATATGCAGCAATCCACCTTTCAGGAATACCTAAATTCTCGATTGGGGAAGGAGTTTGATGTGGAAGACCCATTTACCCAAATGGAGTATTTGCTAAGTGGCAAGGATGATAGGGGGTATGAGGAAAGAGTAGAGGGGATTCGCTTTAAATCAAGTTTGGACTTTAAGAATATCATCGATCAATACGCAAAAGGATTATCGCAAAAGGGACTAATTTTTAGGGATTTAAAATTTAGAGGAGATGTATTAATTTCTAAAAAGGAGATTCATGATTATTTTTATTCTTTAGAGGATCACATTACCATTCCTAATCGAATGAAGCTTGTTAAAGAATGGTTGTTAAGAGATTTAAAGAGAAAGGTTAGACAAGAGCGTTCAAGGAGTTGGGTGGAGGATGAAATCCAATACCTCGAAAAAGAAGATTTTATGGAGGCATTCAAAAAGCTTCAGGAAAAGAATCAATTTTCCAGTAATTCATTTGATGATTTTGAGCAGGAGCAAAAGTTTCTTGCAGAAATGGTCGTAAAAGAGAAGTTCAAGCCTTTATTTACACGAGTAAAAAGTTTGCGGTTTGTCGATGCTCCACGCGTTTATTGCCAGTTATTTAAACAAGTTGAATATATGGATAAAAGCCTGCCGATTGATTGGAAGAATATTTGCAGACAGACGGTGGATAAATTAAATGAGAAAATCATTCCATATGAAGATGCCACTCCATATGTGTATCTCCAGGATTTAATTGAAGGCCGTAAGTCTAATACAGCGATACGGCATATTTTTATTGATGAAGCACAAGATTATTCACCATTTCAGTTTGCTTTTATTCAAACTCTATTTCCTTATAGCAAAATGACTTTGCTTGGGGATTTTAATCAAGCAATATTTTCTGGGGCTACTGGTGCGGAAACTGTTCTATCCCACCAAGTCAAAGCAGAGGATGAGGTCGAATCGTTTGTCCTTACCAAAACCTATCGATCCACAAAAGAAATTGTTGACTTTACCAGTACGTTAATTGAAGGTGGAGAAAATATTGAACCCTTTAATCGCAGAGGCAGGAAACCGTTAGTTTCAGTCATTGATGAGGATGGCAGAACAGGAGTAATTGTAAGAAAAATAAAAGATTTTCAAAATGAAGGACATCGTACCATTGCAATCATATGCAGGACGTCTGATGAAAGCATAAGGGCCTATCATGCACTTAAAAACGAGATTCCATTGCATCTAATTGAGAAGGGAACAATCTCATATGAAAAAGGGATTCTTGTCATTCCTTCGTATCTAGCGAAAGGGATCGAATTTGATGCAGTAATTTTGTATGATTGTTCTGGGTACAAGGATGAAAGTGAACGGAAATTATTTTATACCGTCTGCACAAGGGCCATGCATGAGCTGCATATGCTTACCACGTCAGGGATTAGCACCTTAATGGAGAAAACGCCAAACGATACCTACTTATTCGAAAAAACCAATGTAATCTAACAATAAAGAAACTGTATGTCTCGTTGTAGAAACATACAGTTTCTTTTAGATTATAAAAGAAGTATTTTCTTACCAACTTTTATACATGCTATCTACAACAAACTTGGAAACGAGGTATTCACTTGCTAAAGGAACATCGAAGTCTTATTATTTTTCTTCTGCTTTTCTCTATTGTCCTTATTTGGTCAGCGATTCATCCGCATGATCGTTTCACGTGGTGGCTAGAGGTGATTCCGGCACTTTTAGGTGTATTTATCTTATTATTAACCTATCGTTTCTTTCAATTTACAACACTGGTTTATTTTTTAGTCCTTGTTCATGCGTCAATCTTATTTATTGGCGGTCACTATACATATGCAGAAATGCCGTTGTTTAATTGGTTTAGAGATATTTGGGATTTGGACCGCAATTATTATGACCGTCTTGGTCACTTCGCACAAGGGTTTATTCCAGCAATTATTATCCGTGAATTATTGATAAGAACTTCTCCGTTGCGAGATTCCAATTGGCTGCCCGTTACGGTAATCTGTATATGTTTAGCTATTAGTGCAACCTATGAATTAGTCGAATTCACTGTGGCTTTGTTGACAGGAGAAGCAGCAGAGGCTTTCCTTGGAACCCAAGGTGATGTTTGGGATACCCAATGGGACATGCTGTTAGCATTAATTGGCAGTATTATTTCCTACATTACTTTACGTATCATTCATTCGCGGCAGATTCAAAAAATTGTAACGAGTGAATAATCTGAAAAAATCAAAAACCAGCAGAATCAATCTGCTGGTTAATTTTATTTCTTCCATTGTTTTTGAACTTGTTCTAATGCAAGTTGGAATATTTCATCCTCTGAAGTTTCACGATTGGTGATGACGTTTGTTAAATAGCTTTTTCCTTCGAATGTAACAGTTACTTCAACTTGTACCATAAATAAAATCTCCTTTTCAATATATAAAATTTATTGGTTTAATATGTAATTAAAAATTACACAACGATTAAACCTATTTTGCTATTTGAAAAATTATGACATGAATTGTTCATCGAACATTTCTAAAGTATTTAGTTTTGATATAATCATATTAGAGTATCTATAAAATGGAGGTTTCTAATTTCAATGTATTTTGAAGAGGTTAAAAAAGAAACGTTATATATTGCACTCGAAATGATTAACTCGAATCCCCAATATAATATGTTTGAAAATGGTAAAGAGGCCAGAACACTTGCTGATATGGAAGAAGAATTCTTAAATCCTAATTCAATCAGTGCCTTTATTAAGCTTGATGACACGTATATTGGGATAATTGATTACTTACTTGAAAACCCGAAGGACAATTACCCGTGGTTAGGGCTATTACTGCTGCATGGTGATTATCAAGGATATAGGTTCGGTGCACAGGCATTTGCAGTCTACGAAAATGAGATGCTGAAACGGGGTAAGAAAATCGTTAGAATTGGTGTATTAAAAGAGAACTTAAGAGCACAACGCTTTTGGGAAGCATTAGGATTTAATTATTATAATTCAACAACCATGCAAAATGGAAGTGGTATTTTTTGTTACGAAAAATCAATCGGACAATAACATCTTATTGAATGTTACACCTCTAAATACATGTATTGCTCGGCAAAGTGCTGAACTTGATCTTTGTCGATTTGATTTTTTTTCAGCAGTGATTCAGCAATGATCACATGTGCCTGAATAGACGCATCTTTTTTTAAATCTCGTATGGACAAATCGCCGTTTAATAAAAGGATTGCTTTTTCTCTAATGTCTTGATTCTTGGATGACTTGTATAATAGATAGGCAATACATGTTACCTTATCCACAATTATCACTCCTCTATAATCAAAAATAACATTTTTTTACTATTTCGACGAGAAGCAACTTTTTTCCTGCTAATATTCTGAAAACTTATTAAAACTTTAGAGATTTTGTTTTTATATAAGAATCTTGTATGAAAACGGTCTATTAATTAGAAAATTCAAATAAATTATAATAAAGAATCTTCGCGGGGGCGGTTGTTAATGTTTGAATATAAGGAAGAAAAACTTTCTGGTTTTGCAGTGATTAAAACAATTACCAAAGATGGATATCATATTAATGACGTAAAATATGAAAGCCCTTTCAAAGGAGAGGTTTCAGCCTACCTATTCATACCAGATCAACTAGGCCCTCTACCTGCAGTCATTTATATGCACCCAAGTCAAGGAGATAGAAAAACATTTTTCTGTGAAGCCCAAATGCTAGCAACCCAGGGCTATATAACCCTGCTCATTGAAGCCCAATACTTAAGAGGGAATAAACAACTAGAGTTGCGAGGAAAGAAAGGGTTTACAAAAACGATTGAGGAAATGGCAGATATTCAAAAATATATTCAAACAGTAATGGATATAAAAAGGGGAGTCACGTTGCTTAGAGAACTAGGAAAGGTGGATGAATCCAAGATCGCCTTTGTCGGCCAAGGCATGGGGGCAGCATGGGGTGGTATTCTTTCAGGTATTGAAAATCGCATAAAAACATTTATTCTGATCTCAGGATATGGACAGGTGTCAGAGATGCAAATGACAAGTGAGCATCCATTAGCCGTGCTAATTCGTGGTTTCCTACCACCTGAACGCTTCGAATTTTTTATTTCGAGTCTTAAGAAATTGGATGCGATTCATTATGTTAAAAATGCTTCGCCAGCATCGATCTTTTTCCAATTTGCTGAAAATGACGAATATATCGGTCGAAACCATGCTAATTCTCTTTATTCAATTGCTAGTTCTCCCAAAAAAATCAGTTGGTATGATACGAATCATGAATTTTCCGACTGCGAAGATGCCTTCTATGACCGGATAGAATGGCTGAATGTGCAATTCTCCATGCAAAAATCCAAGCTTTTAAAAGAATCGACGCTGACTAAAAAATTACTTTTAAAACGGAAATCTTGTTGAATATTGCTAATTTGATATGATTTTTATATAATATTGAAGGGATAAAAGAAAAACGATGATAGTATTATGGAATATTACCTTTCGTCCCAATGGGATGGGAGGTTTTTTTTACCTTTTTACATAAGATTTAGGAGGAAAACCAATGAAACAGGCCTTAATCAAGGATTTATACAGAAATACCGAAAGCTATATTGATCAAAAAGTAGAATTAACTGGGTGGATTCGGACCATTCGTGATTCCAAAACTTTTGGGTTCATTGAATTAAATGATGGCAGCTTTTTTAAAGGTGTACAGATTGTTTTTGATGAGCAGTTAGCGAACTTTAAGGAAATCGCGAAACTTCCTATCAGCTCATCCATTAGGGTAAAAGGGGATTTTATTCATACTCCTCAAGCAAAGCAGCCTTTTGAAATAAAAGCGACTGACATTGTGATTGAAGGTACGTCAAATGTGGATTATCCATTGCAAAAGAAGAAGCATTCGTTTGAATACTTACGAACAATTGCCCATTTACGGCCAAGGACTAATACATTTTCAGCAGTTTTTCGTGTAAGGTCGCTTGCGTCCTATGCGCTTCATAAATTTTTCCAAGATAAAGGGTTTGTGTATGTTCATTCACCAATTATTACCGGAAGTGATACAGAAGGTGCAGGGGAAATGTTCCGAGTAACTACCTTAGATATGGACAATCTTCCGAAAAATGAAGAGGGCAAAACAGATCTTAGCAAGGATTTCTTCAACAAAGAAACCAATTTGACCGTAAGCGGGCAGTTATCGGCAGAAGCGTTTGCGTTGGCATTCCGGAATGTCTATACCTTCGGCCCAACATTTAGAGCAGAAAACTCTAACACTGCGCGACATGCGGCGGAATTTTGGATGGTTGAGCCTGAGGTTGCTTTTGCTGAATTGCCGGATATCATGGATTTAGCAGAAGAAATGGTGAAATATGTAATTGGCTATGTATTAGAACAGGCTCCTGAAGAAATGAATTTCTTTAACAGCTTTATTGAAAAAGGTTTACTAGACCGGTTAAATAATGCCTATACGGCAGACTTTGGCCGTGTGACCTATACAGAAGCGATTGATATTTTACGGGAGTCAGGTGAAACGTTTGCCTATCCAGTTGAGTGGGGCCTTGACTTGCAAACCGAGCATGAACGCTATTTAAGTGAAAAGGTATTTAAACGACCTGTATTTGTTACTGATTATCCAAAAGAAATCAAAGCTTTCTATATGAGACTAAATGAAGACAACAAAACAGTTGCTGCAACAGATTTATTAGTACCGGGTATTGGTGAATTGATTGGCGGAAGTCAGCGTGAAGAACGTGAAGAAATCTTAGCAGGTAAAATAAATGAACTTGGCATGACTGAAGAAGATTACTGGTGGTACCTGGAATTAAGGAAGTATGGCGGTACGAAACATTCAGGATATGGTATTGGTTTTGAGCGTTTAATTATGTATTTAACAGGAATGACTAATATTAGAGACGTAGTTCCGTTCCCAAGAACAACAGGGAATGCAGAGTTTTAATTAAAAAGAGAAGACCAGTTTTCGAATTGGTCTTCTCTTTTTTGAAATGACAATAAAGTATAAGTTTTTGAAATTAGATTACTGTCTAGCTCCAGCGCCCTAGCGGCTAGTGTCCTTCGCTCTCCACCTTTCGATAAGTCAAGCACGAATGCGCCTCCGGCTCTTCGTGTTTCCTTTATCTCAGTTGGAGCGCTCCAGGCCATACGCCGCTGACCAGGGGCTTACGCTTTTCTAATTTATTGATCCTTTAATTCCTCTTCGAAAAAGAATGTTTCCGGGTGTTCCTTAACGATATAAGAATATCTTTTCATGTTTTTTACATATTGTGATTTTAGAATGGTGACGACTTCGCCAGTTTCAATAATATTTACTGATTGTCCGTTTTTGTATAGATTGGTTGAGTTTTTCACTTTAACACCCCTTTACCTATTCCTTATTTAGTATATCATAAAATCCTTAATCCCATTGCTTTCTTATTGGATAATTAAGCTCAATTGGAAATCTTAAAGCCCACTTCCTTTCAAAACAAAACGTAATGTGTTATGCTTTAATGAAAGTGAGGTGTCATTTTGACAAATTATAAGGCAAGAAAAAGTAACCTCAAAGTATTACTATCCAAAAACGGTATGGACTTGGAAAGTTTGGGAAGGAGTACAAATATTCCCCAAGCTCAACTCAACGACTACTTGTCAAAGAAAGTAATGAACCTAAATACTGCAATGACCATTTCCAAAGAATTGAATTGCCGCATTGAAGATTTATATATTTGGTCTTCAGAGGAGAAAGAAGCATAGAAGCATAAAAAACAGACTCAACATAGAGTCTGTTTTTTTGTATGAAAAAAATAGCACGCATTTTTGCGTACTATTTCTTTGGAATTAAGGGTTTAAGTCACATTCCTTTAAAGGAATTACTTTCGTTTTCTTTGTTAATTTATATCCCACCCAAACAAGTAAGAATAATGGCAGGCCGATGTAGGAGACTAATACTCCATTCCAATCGATATGTTCACCCATAAATGCTGAATAGTTTTGTCCTAAGACAACAAATCCACATACAAGAAAAGCAAAGATAGGGCCAAATGGGAAAAGTTTTGATTTATATGGTAATAAGCTCAAATCTTTGCCTTGGGCAATAAAAGCCTTTCGGAAACGATAATGACATACTGCAATCCCCAGCCAAGCGATAAAGCCGGACATGCCTGAAGCGTTTAACAACCAGATATACACTGTTCCATCACCAAAGAATGAGGCAAGGAAAGCAAGTGTCCCCACCAAAGTTGTTGCAATTAAGGCATTTACTGGAACGCCTCTTTTGTTTAATTTTCCAAGGAATTTAGGAGCTTTACCTTGTCGGGCCAAATCCCAAAGCATACGAGTTGATGCATACATTCCTGAATTTCCTGCCGATAAAACGGCGGTTAAGATTACTGCATTCATGATTGATGCAGCGAAAGCAATTCCTGCCTTTTGGAAAACCAAAGTAAACGGGCTTACAGTAACGTCGCCATTTGCTAAATTGTCATTTGTATAAGGAATAAGAAGCCCGATGACTAAAATCGCCAATACATAAAATAATAAAATACGCCAGAACACCTGCTTCACGGCACGTGGGATGGCTTTTTTTGGATCCTCTGTTTCACCAGCTGCTACACCTAAAAGTTCAGTTCCTTGAAAGGAAAAGCCTGCAGCCATAAAGATGCCTAGCATTGACAAAAATCCACCGTGGAATGGTGCATCACCAATCGTGAAGTTCTTGAAGCCAGGTGCTTCATTACCCATGATACCGAAAATCATTAACGTACCAGTAACAACAAAAATAAGAACTGTTACCACTTTAATTAAGGAAAACCAATACTCTGCTTCTCCAAATCCTTTAACAGAAAGGTAGTTTAAGAGAAACATAATCACTAAAAAGATACCGCTCCAGATAAATGAAGGAGTATTTGGGAACCAGAATTTCATGATCATCGTTACCGCAGCTAATTCTGCAGCAATCGTTATGGCCCAGTTATACCAATAGTTCCAGCCGAGCGCAAAACCAAGGGAGGGATCGACAAATTTGGTGGCATACGTACTAAAGCTTCCTGCAACGGGCATATAGGCACCCATTTCAGCTAACCCTTGCATCAAAAAGTAAACCATGACACCAATAACAAGGTAGGATAGGATGGCTCCGCCAGGTCCTGCGCTATGGATTGCGCCGCCGCTAGCAAGAAAAAGACCCGTTCCAATCGTTCCGCCAAGCGAAATCATGGTGAGATGACGAGATTTTAACCCTCTTTTTAAGTCCGATGGAGCTTTTTCTAGTGTTAAATCACTGGTATATTCAGATTCTTTTAATACTCTAGCATTTTGCATAGTCTTGACTCCTCTTTTTTCTTTTTTTCGTGAAGGAGTTTGGAATACAAAAATGCCATCGAGGAATAATCGATGGCATTACAATACCCCGCATCATACCTTCCGAAAGATAGCTCAACACGATTAGCTGGTAGAAATAATCGTGACAGTTCTGTTCCTATTTGAAGACAGACCCAGCATGCTTTTTGAAGAGTAAAAGCACACTTCGGCAGTTTTTCCTTTTAAGTAGAGTCATGAATGTCTCTCACATCTCGTCCACTTTACTAATAAAAACCGCGACCTCTACCTCATCGGTTTGATGAGGATTTATCATATGAAATTAAATATATTAATATAGTAAATGAATTTTTATAGATTTGTCAATATGTAATTTTCTAATCAGCAATAAACAGATAATTTGTTTTTTTTAAATTAATTTTTTTATTTTACTTTAAGTGAGAGTATCGGTATTATTTTGAATTAGAATTGATGCCTGTTCGTATTAGGAGGATTTTTACCATGCAGATTGTTGGAATGATATTGGGATCTCTAATTATTGTGGTTGCCTTTAACCTTTTCTTAATCCCACATGAAGTATTGAGCAGTGGATTAAGTGGAATTTCAATGATATTAGGGATGATCTCACCGGTGAATACAGGGGTGGCAAATTTCCTTTTGAATTTTCCTTTGTTAATTATTGGATATAAAATGTTAGGAAAAAGATTTATCGTGAATTCGATCTTTTCGGTTATTGTTATCTCGATAGGATTATATGTAATTCCCGTATTTGCGATCGCAGATGATAGAATTCTTTCATCTATTTTTGGTGGTGCGTTAACGGGCTTAGGTGTCGGAATCGTTTTCCGTTGTTCCGGATCGACTGGGGGATTTGACATTATTGGCATGATCGTAGCAAGAAAAAGGGATTTTCCAATTGGTACTTTACTTTCAGGCATGAATGCGGTAGTTATTATGATTAGTGGATTTTTGTTTGATTGGGATTCTGCACTTTATACCTTAGTATCTATTTTTGTGACAGGTAAAGTAGTCGATGCAATCTATACGGATCATGCAAAATTAACTCTAATGATTATTACAGATAAAGGCGAAGAGATGAGGAATCATTTACTAAAGAATTTGTATCGAGGCTTAACTGTTTTGGACGGTGTTGGCGGATACTCAAATAACCAGCGGAATGTATTGATAACAGTCATTTCCAGATACGAACTTAATGAAGTGAAACACTTAATCACGGAAGTCGATTCGCGTTCCTTTGTTAATATTACAGAAACGATTGAAGTAATGGGGCTGTTTCATCGGCCAAGTCCATAAATAAAGGGTTGCATCTATTAAATGGATGTAACCCTTTTTGTTTCATCGGGATTTTCCTCGTTTTTTTATCCATTTCAATAACACATGGATAACTTCTTCAAGATCCTTCCCAGCTGGAGTTAATTCATATTCCACTTTCTTAGGTGAAGTGGCAATCACCCTTTTAATAATCAATCCTTCATTCTCTAAATCACGCAAGCGTTCGGTTAACAATCGATCAGAGATTCCAGGAATGGAAGTAACAATTTCATGGTATCGCTTCGGGCCCTCCATAAGTGAAAAAATAACGGAGCCCATCCAACGTTTACCAATAAATTCAATCGCATTATGAAAATTGGTACATATATGCTTAATTTCCTCTTCAGAAGGAGTCATACACTTGTGGTTGTTCGGTTCATTCATATAATATCCCTCTTTTTTACTTTTCTAACGATATCATATCATAGTTTATTTTCTTGACGAAAGGTACTTACTAATAGTAAGATGATTTTGCACTTACTATTAGTAAGTTAAATTGATTAGGGGGAAATCTCTCATGCAAACTACTTTAACGAAAAGTTTATCTGATGTTATCAAAGAACGTCACTCCGTTAGAAAATATGATTCAACATATAAAATTTCTCAAGAAGAAATAAAAGAAATGTTAAAAGAAGCAACACAAGCACCATCCTCAAGTAATCTACAACCATGGCGTTTTATCGTGATCCAAGACCAGGAGTTAAAAAAGGAACTTAGAGCAGTAGCCAATAATCAAGAACAAGTCGAAACAGCTTCTGCTGTTATTGCTGTCTTAGGTGATAAGGAAATGTATAAAAGCGTGGAAAAAGTATACCAAAGTGCCTTTGAAGCTGGTTTTATGGATGAGGCTAATATGAATAGATTAATTGAAGGTACCAATAAAACCTATCCATTTGCTTCAGAAGAAGTCTTAAAAAATATTGCTTCATTTGATGCTGGTTTAGTGTCAATGCAATTGATGTTGATTGCAAAAGATCGAGGATATGACACCGTTCCAATGGGTGGATTTGATAAAGAAAAATTTGTGAAAATGTTTAATGTTGAAGATCGACTATTTCCAATTGTCCTGATTTCAGTGGGGAAGGCGGCAGCACCTGCTTTTAATACTACTCGTTTGCCTTTGGAAGATGTTTTAATAGAATATAAATAAAAAAGGAGGCGCATGAAAAATTTTCATGCGCCTCACGGTTTAGTTATTGATATACTTTTCAAATACATACCCAAAATCTTTGACTATATATTGCTTTTTGCTGTCTTCTAACCATTGAAAAGCCGCTTGATTAAGCATTTTGAATTGTACAACCAAATTACTGTCTGCACTTGTCACACGACCTAAAGTAGTGGAGGCAACATCTAAGCTTTGTTTAGCGAACTGAAGGGAAATTTCATTTTCATGTGATATTTCTGAAATTTTAATTAGGGCTTTATATAAATCCTTAATTTCCTCAATATGTTTTTTATGTACATCAATGGAAAAGGGCACTGAGCCGATTCTAAATTTAATTTCGACGTCAAGGTCTACCGTACCAGCGGTTTCGAGATATACGTCTGAGATTCGGTTGGTAGCATAACTATAACGATGGAGCATCCGTTTTTTGCTAGTTGCACTTGTGCCATCTAAATGGATAAGAGCATTATTGGTAAAGCAATATTCATCTGATTTGGATTTAATAAGAAAATAAATTTTTTCATTGTCTTCATGCATGACATAATCGTCTGCGTCTACCTTGTCATAATTCTCGGGTTTAATAACAGAGCCCACATCACTTAATCCTAAAATATCGGCAGCTACTTTTCCAAACATGAATATCACCCTCACTTTTTTAATTCTCCATCCTTCTTACGAATGGGGGACAATAAAGTTTCATCACTACTCCAAAAACTTTATACGTTAATATTCACATATATAGAAAAAAATTACAACTTGATACTTCCCCTATTATAATGGAAAATACACTATATACATATTAATAATGTAATAGAAGGAGTTGAGGTTATTGCGGCCGATTATTTTAGGGATCTTAGCGGCTTTCTTTTTTGCATTTACGTTTATCCTCAACAGATCGATGGACCAGTCAGGTGGCAGCTGGATTTGGAGTGCTTCTTTAAGGTATTTCTTTATGGTCCCTTTTTTACTTATTATTGTCATTGGAAGAAAAAATCTTAAACCCTTGCTTTGGGATTTGAAAAAAAATCCAGGTGGCTGGCTATTATGGAGTTCGGTTGGCTTTGGATTATTTTATGGTCCTATTTGTTTTTCTGCAGCATATGCCCCAGGGTGGCTCATTGCGGCCACTTGGCAGGTAACCATTATCTCAGGGTCTTTGCTTGCTCCCTTTTTTTACGAAAGGGTTATGACTAAAAAAGGTCCAATCCTGCAAAAGGGAAAAATCCCATTTAAGGGCTTGGGTATGTCATTAATAATCCTACTAGGAATTATCTTGATGCAAATGGAACAAGCCAATCAAATTTCAATTGGTGTGATTTCCCTAGGTATACTTCCCGTGTTAATTGCTTCATTTGCTTATCCGCTAGGAAACCGAAAAATGATGGATATATGTGGTGGACGGCTGGATGTCTTCCAACGTGTATTAGGGATGACCTTAGCCAGTCTTCCATTATGGATTGTTTTATCGATTTTTGGACTATTTACGATTGGTACTCCAAGCAAAGGGCAAATAATCCAATCCGGACTTGTAGCTATAACTTCAGGAGTCATTGCCACGATTTTATTTTTTAAAGCAACTGATCTTGTTAGAGGAAATATGCAGAAACTTGCGGCTGTTGAGGCGACACAATCTGTGGAGGTATTATTCGCTGTAATTGGAGAATTATTATTACTAAACAGCGCCTTCCCGACGCTGCTATCTTGGTGGGGGATGGGATTGGTCATGGTTGGTATGATCCTGCATAGCTTTTTTTCACATAAAAGTAACCAAAAAATTATTCAAAATGGTCAATCGATAAAAATGAATAGTTAGAAATGATTAATCCTTATCAAATAAGCTTGATAAGGATTTTATATTGGTTTTTTAGTGTTATTACCCATTTAAATAGGGACTTAAGACATCAATGGTTTCTTGAATCTTCTTAGCATTTCGCTTATACATTGCTTTTGATTTTTCGCAATCGGTCTCAAGCGAAAAAATCTCTAAATCAGCCTGAATTTTTTTTAAGGTAGCCAGAAGTAGTGGACGTTGTGCGGGAGCTGGAACTTGAATTTTATCATCGTATAGATCTACCGTAAGTTCTCCGTATGAATCCACTTGTCCTAGGAATACATTATCAAGGGTTACGTCTAGTTTTTCTAACTCTGTATATAACCAGCCTCTGCCTTTTCCTGCACATCTTAACGATTCATCAACAATATTTCCATCCATGATAACCGTTTGTGGTTCTTTCTCATTCGGCATTTTCATTTGTAAATCTTTGGGTGTGAGTGGTTGGTTTTCTCTTTTTAATAATGCACTTAAATTTCCGCGCGGTTCTAACACTGCAAATTCTACATCAGCAAATTTAAAAATATTCTTCTGTCTTAGAAGAGCCGATAATTCATCGATGGTATATCTTTCTTTTTTCAAGTTTTCTTCTAAAATTTTTCCGTCCTTAATAACAACAGTACTTTTTCCCTCAGCAAAATCACTAAACTTTTTACTTTTTATAGCTAAGAAATTCACTAGAAAAGTTACGAATCCAAAAACAACAAGTGCCAGTGCACCATGGAACATATTACCTTCTAAACCCGTTACGACTTCTCCAGCAATACTTCCAATGGTAATACCTGCAACATATTCAAAGAATGACAGTTCAGATATTTGTTTCTTACCTAGTACTTTGGTGGTAATAAATAAGAGTACCAAGAAGACTATCGAACGGACTATTATAAAAACCCAATCTGGCATCATTTCTCACCTCAAGATTTATGACCCTTTGTATTGGGGTTCATGTCGTTCAAGTTCTAATACACGATACTGGAGGTCTTTTTTTACTTCTCCAACCGTTAACATGGCTTGATTAAATGTAGCTTGTGCTTCACTATCTAAAGAATTTAGCGCGAAGGAAGCAAGTTGTGCTTCGATTCCATTCATAGTAGCTAGACATTGCTTAACATTTGAAGCGATAGTCACAAGTAAACTTCCTTTCATAAGGGATTCAATATATCAAAAAGGGGTTGGCAAAAATGCCAACCTAAAACTGCATTTTATTGATTATACTGAGGCTCTTCCTTGAGAATCTCTTGAAGGCGCGGTTCAACGCTATCAAGAACAGATTGAGTCTGTTGTGCCGCTTGTTGATAAAGTTGCTTTGCATTTTGGTTATCTGTGGCTAGTGCAAAAGTTTCAAAACTTGCCTGAGCACTTTTTAGTCCTGCCAATGCTTGTTTTACTTGTGTTCCAACTGTCATAAGTAATCCTTCTTTCGTGAAATAATTGAAATACAAAAATAGTATGCGGATAATTCCAGTGGTTATGTATTAATATAATCGAAAAAAATTACCATTTAGCTAAAAAAGGTTATAGAAAAATTCATGATGTTTATGAAACTTTTTGGAAGAGTTCTCGTCAAAAGTATACAGGAAAATAATGGAGGGATATTTTTGCTATCGATAAAGAGAAGTGAGTCGACTGAGGAAAAACATGTAAAACTGGTCGCGTATACGATTATCTTGTACATATGCAGTATTTTTGTGCCGTTTATTGCGGTGCCATCATACCAAAGTATGGTTTATTATTCTCGGTCGCAATGGTTTTTTTCAACGCCATTTTCTGCTTATATCACTTTTATGGATGGGATGATTTATATCGCAGTCATTTTAACTCTCTACCTTATTTTTAGACAGCGATGGCAAGGTATTTGGTTTAAAGTGGTTTTAGGGGCAATGATTCTAGCTAGTATCCCCGCATTTATCTCAAGCTTAACCAACTATTATTATTTGGATAACGAGGGTATTCATTATAATACAATGAAAAGCCTAAAAGAAAAGGAATATAGATGGGATCGTATTTCAAAAGTACATATTCTATACAGAAACCACCAAGGTACAACCAGTTTTTATCAATATCGATTTGAGATGCCAGATGGCAGTGAAATAACGATTCCTAGTAATGATAAATTGGTTGAACATAAATGGCGAGTGGAAAATAAAATAAAAGAAAACAAAATTCCTACTACTGATAATTTTAAAGATCCAATAGTGGATTAATAAAAAAGTCTTCCTTCAAAACCTCTGAAGGAAGACTTTTTTTCATGTAAGCACATGTTCTAAAATAAGTGGCTGCAATGCTTTTGTTTGATCAAAGAAGATAAAACTGTCGTACCGCTGCCCCATGTTCGAGGGAACATAATTACCGAAATGTTCGTATTCTGGCCTGTAAACTACACCGATTGCACGGTGACCAATGGTGGTCGAAAACTCCTGACGGTTCTGATCAGTAAAAAGTAAATATTTATTAGCCGGACTGGTCTTATGCATTAGTGATTCCCAACTGCCTAATTGAGCAGGGGGTACCTGCATGATTTGAACGTCGTTACCCCATTCAGTCGATGCAACTACCGTACCGCTATAGGTTCCAAACCCGACGATGTACACATTTTCCGATCCTTTTTGTTCCCTAATTATTTGTCCGACATTTACCATTCCTTCTTCTTTCATGTCCGTTGCCCTGGCATCACCGACATGGGTATTATGCTCCCAGATGATTGCTTTTCCACGATCTCCATAAAAGTTCATCACGGAGTTGAGCGCTTCTACCATGTGGTGGTCACGGACATTCCAGGATTTAGAGTCACTTTTTACCATTGTCCTGTAATATTCTTCAGCATTTGCAGTAACAAGGGCGTTTACCTCCATATTTAAGCTGCTCTCCTGATTGTCTTCAAATTTCCATTTGTTTTTCTGGATGGAGGCGAGAAGTTCGAGTGCTTCTCTCGTACAGTCTTCAGAGAGATATCCTGCCGAAACAGCATAGGATTCATGATTGCGGTTGAAGGGTTCAAAACACGAAAAAGCTTTTTTCGCGGCTTGCAGGCTCCTGGAATTCGTTTTTTCTAAATAGCGAATAATTTCATCCATACTTTCCCAAAGACTATAGACATCCAAACCATAAAAACCAACTTTTTGAGAAAGATTAGTTTGTTGATTATAATCCTTCAGCCACTCAATAAGTCCGGTCATTTCTTGGTTTGCCCACATCCAAGTAGGCCAGCGATTAAAGCTTTCCAGTACTCTCCGTACGTCGTTCGTCAAATGGTTAAATCCCTTAATGTATTGATTGATACTCTGGCATGAGGGCCAATCACCCTCAACTGCAATAAAAGAGAAGCCTTTTTCTTTAATTAATCTTTTGGATAGCTCTGCTCGGAGTGAATAAAACTCAGAGGTTCCGTGAGAAGATTCCCCAAGGAGGACATATTTTGCATCACCAATTGCATCAATTAATGGATCGAGATCATCAGTTGTGTTAAAAGGTTTCGCATATTTATTAATAGCTTTAAGCATAAGATGTTAAGCATCCTTTCCATTTTACTTAAAGATAAGTTACCCCTCACTTCAAACACTTACATATCCAAAAATTCACATATTTGACACTTCTAGTCCGTAAATTAAAAAAGTCCCGTGTTATAATATAAGTGTAAAAGATAGAAATAAACATTCACATCTTAGGAGGCTCAACCATACGTGTTCGTTCCGATTGTGAACGAGTAAGTAATGAGTCTCTATCGATAAACCGAAAATTTGTTTCTTTTGGGAATTTGAATTCCATTAATTCCATGTGAATTAATTCCTTCAACGGAACAAACACACATTAGCTGATTGATTATTGGATCTTGATATACTAATGTCATGGTTGGGTCTCCTAAGATGTAAATTAAATTCAGGAGTTACTTCATACATTGAGGTAACTCTTTTTTCATTTTGTAAGGAAATAAATAAGCATTTGATTATAATTAGCAGGATGAATCCGATATAATGGAAGTAGGAAATTATTTTTGAAAGGGGCCAGATAATGTCGGGAACACAAGAATTGACTTTAATCGAACAGCAGGAAGCAATTATGGCAAAAATTCAGCATCGTAGATTAACGAAGAGGAAGATCTTTCAAAGAATTCTTTTAATTACACTTGGTGCAGCCTTAATGGCCGTAGGATTAGAAATATTCCTTGTTCCTAATAATGTAATTGATGGTGGTATCACGGGAATCTCTATTATGCTTTCGTACGTAACAGGTTGGAAATTAGGGATGTTCCTCTTTATTCTTAATATACCTTTTTTCTTTATTGGTTATAAACAAATAGGGAAAACCTTCGCCTTATCCACTCTTTATGGAATCATCATACTTTCGATTGGAACCACTTTACTGCATCCCGTCCCAGCTTTTACACAAGATATTCTACTTGCAACGGTATTCGGGGGGATTGCTCTTGGTATTGGAGTCGGATTAGTCATTCGGTATGGAGGCTCGTTGGATGGTACCGAGATTCTAGCGATTCTATTTAATAAAAAGCTCCCTTTTTCTGTTGGGGAAATCATTATGTTTTTTAACCTCTTTATTCTAGCGTGTGCAGGTTTTGTATTCACTTGGGACCGCGCAATGTATTCGCTTATTGCCTATTTTGTAGCTTACAAAACAATTGATATTACCATTACAGGGCTTGATGAATCCAAATCGGTGTGGATCATAAGTGATAATGCAAAACAAATTGGAGACGCAATCATGAATCGTCTCGGTCGTGGTGTAACATATATTAATGGTGAAGGTGCATATTCAGGTGATGATAAAAAAGTTATTTTTTGCGTGATCAATCGTCTTGAGGAAGCAAAATTAAAGGAAATTGTGACTGAAAATGATGATAGTGCCTTTTTAGCAGTAGCGGATATTGCGGAAGTC
Source organism: Neobacillus sp. KR4-4 (assembly GCF_042136325.1). NCBI lineage: Bacteria > Bacillati > Bacillota > Bacilli > Caryophanales > Bacillaceae > Neobacillus > Neobacillus sp. KR4-4. Next base: position 22,714 of record NZ_JBHHJU010000004.1, on the reverse strand, counting down.
CGTGGTGGAAGATTTAAGAAAAAAGATATCCATTAGATGCTGCAATCACAATTTCATTCGAATAATCTGATGGAAACAAAGAGCGAAGTATGTATTTTGTCGTTATGGGGAGATTTTTAAGAAGAACTTATGTAGTTTCTTATTGTATTATGTCGGTTATTGCGGAATCGGCGTGGTGATTAGTCGGCGTTTTGTCGTACCTTGCGCTTACCTAGGAAATAAAATTACAAAATATGAATTATTTCCAGAAAAGATGGCAGAAAATCCTGCCATCTTTTTGTGTGGAAAGCGCTTTCTTTGCCAGTTTTAGAATAAAAGCTCGAAAACTTCATTCAATTCATATGCTCTTTTTTCATCCTGCTCTTCTTTAGCATAACTAATTTCTTTCGGAAGTATTTTATTTAGAAAATTGATTTCTTTTTGATTTAAATCTCGAACAAAGGACCCTTCAGAGGTATATTGGCCTTCGGTTAGTTTACGGTAAATATGACCGCCTTCCGAATGATCATCTGTGTAATTTGACAAAATTTCTCGTAAGTAACCCAACGTCTTATCCATTATTTCACCGTTCCTTTCACCTCATATTTTTAGGGCGAGACCTTATTAATATTCATCTGATAAGAAAAAAATTATTAACCGTATTTCTTCAAATAAAAAGCCACTTCACCATTAGAGGAGAGAGGCTTCAATAAATTAAAGTTTTGAGCAGGTTATTATTCGATGGCTTAAAACATCCTGATACTTTAATATGATATTCCCATGTTCATTTAAAATTTGAAATAATTCAGGTTCAAAATTGTTCGAGAAATGAAATTCAGTGGTATTATTACCATGACTTATATTCGTTTTTTCTGTTTTAATAACAATATCTTTGAATCCTGCCTGAATAAATAAATTTCGCCAATCATCTTCCAACAATAAAGAATCCAGAGCATAAAACTTCATTATTTCAGATTCCTCTTGAGGACTTATTTTTGAGTTAATGGTCATTTCATTGGCAATCAGCCGTCCGCCTTTTTTTAAAACCCGAAAAAATTCACTAATCGCAACAGGTTTGTTAACAAAGGCTAATACAGATTCTGATAAAATAAAATCAAAAGTATCATCTTTAAAGGGAAGTTTTTCAACAGACCCTTGGATTAACTTGATTGGTAAACCTAATGACTGAAATCGATTTTTTGCTTTTTCAATCATGATTGGATTAATCTCCACACCAACTACCTTTGCAAAATAATGCTGATAAAGAAATGCTGCTGTTTGGCCTGTGCCGCAGCCGGCATCTAGGATACGTGACTTATTTGTAATATCTTCATTGGACAAAATATTTTTTGTTAATGGAATTCCACCAGGATGTGCTCCACCCACCCCAAATTTGGCTAAGAAGTCAAAATAAGTTAAACCTCCCATAAATAAAGACACCACCTCATTTATCTTGTAGCAGTTTATGTAAAATATAGGTGAGAGGTTCTTTCAAATTAGTCTGAATAATAAAAGGATAAATAAGTGTGTAATGTAAACTGAAAAGGAACCGACATACCAGTAAATAACTAATTAAGTTCTTATTTCTTGCTATATTCTCTTTTTAATAAGCGCAAATTAAAGAAATGGAAGGGCAGGATCCTTTCCATTTCAATTTGAAGGAGTGCTTTAGATGAAAAAAATGAAAGCTCAACCGTTTCTCAAAATGTTTGCAAGAAAACGTAAAAGTAGAGGAGCAATGTGGGCCTCTCTATTAGGCATTGGTTTAAGTGCTGCTGTTTTTGGAGTGACAAAGGGAAAACGTAGAGACGTTGCACTTCCTTTTAAAAATATGGTAAAAAATTTCACACCTAAAACCAATCTTAATCTAATGGATAATGCTGCATTAACAGAGTTTTCAGAGGAGCTATTAATGAGTGCATTAAATAATAAAAAACAATAAGAAAAAAGTCCGCACATTGGCTGCGGACTTTTTAATATGGTGGAGCTGGGACTTTTTTCGGTATGTAATTAATATTTTCAGAAGAGTATACACTTATTATTAACAGATGGCCTAATGTCCTTGCTCGAATTAATACGGGTTGATTATAGGTATTCTTAAACTCGAAATCGGCTCCATACCAACTAACCGTTGCGTCACGTCCAGGTGGAATATAAGGGACCTTTCTGGAATGAGAAAACCGCTCTACAATCTTGATGCCTGCATTATCTACAGCGTTATATAGGGTTGAGGATACTTGGCAAATCCCACCGCCAATGTCTTCTGAGAATTCTCCTCTTACGATGACCTTGGCACGTAAATAGCCCTTCGCAGCTGTTCTTTTACCAACTACCCTGTTAAAGGAAAATGTTTCACCCGGAAAAACCACCTGGTTGTTAATTGCTTTTGTTGCCAGTTCTATATTGGTAGATCTTTTTTTATTACTGGGATTAAAAGACGTAACATAACGCCCAATTCTCATACTGCGAATATCACTAAGTAATTCGCTATCCACCTTTGGATAAACTGCATGGAAAGGTAATTCCATGACCTTTGCTTGTCTAGAACTAAAAATATAAGCATAAAATTTCTCTGTAAATGCTTGATGATTGATTTGAGACCCGGCTTTTTCTGGAATAATACCACCATATTGATCCAAGCTGGCATTTTTTGGTTCAATGGAAAATTGTTTGTTTAAATTATCCAAAAATCTACTGTACTTTCTAGAATTTAATAATGGCAGGCCGGTTTTGGAATAGGTGAAATCCTCACGATTAATCGTAGTTACTGTATGGCCGTCCTTGGTGATAGTTAGACGATCTTGTACATTAGTAACCGGTTGGGTTAACAGGAAATATCCCATTAACAATGATAAAATCATACTTAGCAACCCCCTCACTATAATATTGGTAGAAGTAAGCTAATTCATGTAATCACAAAACAGATTCAATCATTTTTGAAAAATTAAAAAGTAATTTCCTTTTTTTTCTTTACAACAATCAAAGAATATAATATTCTCATTATTGAGAATGATAATATATAGGAGCTAATTTAATATGATAAATGAATCAACTGTTGACGTTATTTTGCATCCTGTTCGAATGAGAATCATCCAGTATTTAATTAACCAACAACTTACAGCGCAGCAATTAAAAGAATTTCTACCAGATATCCCGCAAGCGTCATTGTATCGCAACTTAAAAAAATTAGTTGAAGCAGAAGTCATTCATATAGTAGATGAAATTCCAATAAGAGGAACAGTCGAAAAAGTTTACTCCATTCATAATCCTAACAAGGTATCCATTGGACCTGAAGACTTAAATAAGCTTTCAAGAGATGAACATATGAGCCTTTTTATTAAATTTATGGCCAATTTAATGGGCGAATATGATCGATACTTAGATCAGGACAGCATCGATCTAGTTACCGATGGTGTCACATTCCGACAAGCATCCATCCACTTAAATGACGAGGAGTATGTGGAATTTATAAACGAACTTTCAGCTGTTTATCAAAAAGTTATTAAAAACGAACCAAAAGAGGGGAGGAGAAGAAGGACAGTAGCTACAATCGTGATTCCAGAGAAAAAGAAATTTAAGAAAAATGATATGTAAGTACAAGTTGATTGGAGTGGAAGGCGGCGAAGACTCCTGCGGGAGTACGGGACAGGGGAGACCCCGCAGGCGCTGAAAGCGTTGAGGAGGCTCCCCGAACCGCCCGCGGAAAGCGAAGCCGGCTGGAACGGAAATCAACTGACTAGTATAATGTAGTTAGCCAAACAAAAAAGACTGTCGATTTTTAACCTCGAATCCTTCGAGATTGTCGACAGTCTGAAATGGTCATCATTTTGATGATCATTTTTTTTGTTTCTGCTGAAAAATTTGTTGAAATATAGTATATTAATAGATGATAACAACAGGATAGAAAAGTGCTAGCAGATTGCTAATGGATATATAGGAGTGAATAACATGTCTGAAAACGAAAGAATTCAATTAAATGTAAGAATTACAAAAGACACTTCGAAGTTGCTAGATGAAATCGTTGAATATTACCAACAAGGATTAAAGCTTGGTCGAATCTATAAAGGAGATGTACTAACAGATATCATTGAAAAGTCGTATGAAGTAATGAACAAGCAAAAAAGATCATTAACAAAAAGGTATTAAAGGGATTTTCGTTAGTTGAGAATGAATACTCTAAAACAATTTAGATCCTCGTTGGTGCTTAAGGGGCATTATTGAATATGATATAATTCTCATTAGACATATAAGAGAATGCGAGGACATAATGTGAAGGGAAAAATTACAGCACAAAGCATCAGTCTATTTGAAAAAAAGGGTTTTACCGAAACGTCCATTCAAGACATCGTTGATTCACTTAGTGTTACAAAGGGAACTTTCTACTATTACTTTTCGAGTAAGGAAGAATTACTAATGGATATCCATCTTGGTTATATAGACGGTTTACTTCATAATCAGGACCATATATTAAAGGACACTTCAAAATCATTCAAGGAAAAATTATCTGCGAATGTTTATATGCTAATTACGAATATAACAACCCAAGGTGCGGCTGCTAAAATTTTCTTTCGGGAAATGAATAATTTAAGTCCCGAGCATCTTAAAATAATTGAACAAAAAAGAGACCAATTCCGACTAAACATTGAAGGATTAATTCGTTCCGGTATGAAAAATGGGGAGCTCCGTGCTGATCTAAATGCCCCTATAATTACTATGGGGATTCTTGGTATTACCAATTGGAGTTACCAATGGTTTAATCCAGATGGAAACTGCACAGACGAAGAAGTTGCGGAGATTTTTGTCGAAATGATCTTAAAAGGAATTCAAGACAATTAAAGATAAAAGGTATAGTACACTATATTTTAAGGGGACTTGAAGTGATTCAAGCCTTTTTTTGTGGAGAAATATTAATAAACTATGAACAAACTATTAATTAGTATGGAAGAATGGTGTTTATAGTTGATATGCTTAAATTTTGAGATAAACTTAATAAAAAGAACATTTTAGGTATTAGTAGGAGTTGAATTATTTTGAGAATTTTAGTGATCGAAGATAATAAAAGTGTCTGTTCCATGATTGAAATGTTTTTTGCCAAAGAAGGGATAGATGGTGAGTTTGTGAATGACGGACTCGAAGGATACAACCGCATTAAAGAAGAGACTTGGGATGCAGCTATTATCGATTGGATGCTCCCGGGTATGGACGGAGTAACCATCTGCCGTAAAATTCGTCAAGAAAATTATACGGTTCCAATCATCATGTTAACAGCCAAAGACAGTGAGTCTGACCAGGTGCTTGGTCTTGAAATGGGTGCGGATGATTATGTGACCAAGCCATTCAGTCCGCTGACATTAATGGCAAGAATTAAAGCAGTAACACGGCGGTTCCAACCCCAAGTACCTAAGGAAAGTGGCGATTTCCTTCAGACAGAACATTTTAAAATTAGCAAAAATACACGTGAAGTGATCGTCGACGGTACCCCGGTCACAAATTTAACACCAAAAGAGTTTGATTTACTTTACTATATGGTTGAACATCCCCGCCAAGTATTCTCAAGGGAGCAACTTCTGGAACGAGTGTGGGGCTATCAGTTTTATGGGGACGAACGAACGGTGGATGTCCATATTAAACGACTTCGGAAAAAAGTTGAAACAACTGCACAGCCATTCTTCCATACTGTATGGGGGGTAGGGTATAAGTTTGATGAGTCAATTAAAACGGATGAAGTTTAGATACATTTACCAACAATTTTTCAGTCATATCAGTATTATAATTGTTGCTTTCTTAGTATTAAGTTTATTGTTTGCGCATTATGTTGAAAATTTGGTCTATGAAAATAAAGTAAATGAACTGATATCCTACGGGAAGGCGATTCTTTCCGAGATTGATGAATCTCCACAAGCGGCGGACCAAATTATTAATCGTTATAGTTCGGTGTTGACAACAAGAAAAATGAGCTTTAGTATCTTTGATCAATATGGAAAACTATACGCTGTTGGAAAACAGGGTCCAGCTATTGGAGGTTTGTCTGACAAGGATTGGGATCGGATTTCTAAAGGTCGAACCCTTGTGGTAAATAGTGATTTTAAAAGGTTCGGTCAAGAAGGGGTTACCTTTGTTGTTTTACCGTATCTTAATAATGGAACCTTTATAGGTGGAATTCTATTAACGTCACCGATTAGCGGCTCTAGTGCCATGGTTCATCGTGTCAATCAGTATATTATGTACGCCATTATTATTGCGCTAGTTGTTTCCTTTCTGCTTAGCTGGTTTTTATCAAGAATTCATGTGCACCGGATTAAACGTCTTCGTGAAGCAACCTCACTTGTCTCAGCGGGAAATTATCATGTCCACGTTGCATCTTCGAATTTCGATGAGATTGGTGAATTAGCAAATGATTTTAATCATATGGTTAATAAAATTAATACCTCGATGGAGGAAATTGAAAGTCTAGAAAATAGACGAAGACAATTTTTATCGGATGTTTCCCATGAAATGCGGACGCCCTTAACGACTATTAGCGGCGTCATCGAAGGCTTGAAAAATGATATGATTCCCGAGGAAGATAAAGAAAGAGGAATAAATCTTGTAAGTCAAGAAGCAAAAAGACTTATTCGCCTTGTCAATGAAAACTTGGATTATGACAAAATACGCTCCAATCAAATTCGGTTGTACAGAGAAGATATCCAGCTCCTTGAGGCATTTGAGATTATTCAAGATCAATTAATGCTGCAAGCAGAGGATAAAAATAATCAGATTCTAATTGAGGTTGAACCAGAAGTTATTGTAAATGCTGACTATGACCGGCTGATTCAAATTTTAATTAATATTACCAAAAATAGCATTCAATTTACCACGAACGGGACGATTTGGCTTCGCGGGCGAACGGAAGGGCAGTCGACCATTATTGAAGTGGAGGATACCGGGATTGGCATTGATCCGAGTGAGATAGAAAACATCTGGCGACGATTCTATAAGGCTGATATCTCTAGGACCAGTAATCCTTATGGAGAATTTGGATTGGGCCTTTCGATTGTTAAGCAATTGGTTCTCCTTCATAATGGGGAAATTAATGTTTTCAGTGAAGAGGGAAAAGGAACAAAATTCGTCATTAAACTATAAAAATTGCGAGAAGCTGTGGGCTGGTGCCTGCAGCTTTTTTATTCAATAAAGATAAAAATTCGTAGATATTTCTAAAAGCCGTTATAGTTTGTTAATAATTTCTTAAGATTTGCAAGGTAAAGTAGAGACAAGATAAAGAATGCTTAAAGGAGATTGAATGAAAATGGATTATAAAAATGATAATGAATTTGATAAAGATCAACCAAATACATCTGATTTAACAGAAATTACAAAAGCAAAAGAACAATTAGAGGAGTCAATCAAAATCAACCATACAGAAGAAAATTCCTATGCAGTGGATGCGACCTTCACAGTGGAAACTAATGATTTTGGGAATCGTGAGGAACAAGAAGCACAATCTGAATTTGAACCTGCAACGAAATCAACAGTAACACCAGGAATGGAACCAACGCGTACAACCAATCAAGTGGATCAAAAGAAAATGAAAAAACGGAACGTAAAGGGATTTGCCTCCACACTTGCAGCTGGGGTAATTGGGTCTGTATTGACATTAGCGATTTTGCCACATACAGACTACATAAAAGATCATTTCCCGAAAGTGGAGTCTCAAGAGGCAATTAGTTCTCAACAAGGTACTGCGGTCAAACCTGTAGTAGCTCAGCCAACAGCGACAACTTCTAATTCGATTGCGGATACAGTTGAAAAGGTATCGAAGGCGATTGTCGGGATTGTCAATTATCAGCAACAACAGAATAATTTTTATGGAAATTCTAGTTCTTCGCAAAGTGTGGAAACCGGTTCGGGGTCGGGAGTTATTTTTCAAAAAAATAATAATACAGCCTATATTGTCACCAATAACCACGTCGTCGAAGGGGCTACGAAACTAGAAGTATCTTTGTATGACGGTGAAAAAGCCACCGCTGAAGTGGTTGGCACAGATGCTTTAACGGATCTCGCTGTTTTAAAAATTGACGCCAAATACGTGACGGCAACGGCTGATTTTGGTGATTCGTCAACACTTCGTCCAGGCGACCAGGTCTATGCCATCGGGAACCCGCTTGGACTTGATCTTTCAAGAACAGTCACACAAGGGATTGTGAGTGCAACTAACCGAAGTATTGCCATTACAACCTCTGCAGGAAATTGGGATACCAATGTTATTCAAACCGATGCAGCAATTAATCCTGGGAACAGCGGGGGTGCTTTAATTAACCCACAAGGACAAGTGATTGGCATTAATAGTTTGAAAATTTCAGAGAGTGGTGTCGAAGGGTTAGGCTTTGCGATTCCTAGTAATGATCTAATTCCCATTGTAAATGAATTAATTAAGAATGGTAAAATCGACCGTCCATATCTTGGGGTAGGACTTGCCGATCTTAATCAAGTGGCACAAATGTATTGGCAAAACCTGCCGAGCACAACAAAAGGTGTTATGCTCACAAATATTGAGGCCAATTCAGCAGCTGCAAACGCTGGACTCCAAGTAAAAGATATTATTGTTTCCATGAATGGCACGGAAATTACCAGTTCCTCTGATTTACGAAAATATCTATATACGAAAGTAAACAAGGGGGATGAAATAAAATTGGGAGTTTACCGCGATGGAAAACAAATCACTGTAAAAGTGAAACTTGCGGATTAATTGGAGGGAGTATCAAGAAAAATGTCATTTTTAAAACAAAAAAAATAATGGTAATAATCCTATCAGTACTTATTGTAGCGTCAGTAATTTTACTAAGTTTCACCCTTAAGAAGGAGGATACAGTCGCAACGTTTAATGGAGAGGCCATTAGTAAAGACCAGCTATATAGTGAAATGGTCGAACAGTACGGTCCTGCTACCGTGGATAAAATCATTAGCGAAAAAATTGTGGCTGCAGAAGCTAAAAAACAAAAAGTTAGTGTTAAAGATAGTGAACTGAATCAAGAAATTGAAACTCTAAAAGCATCATATGGCGGCGAAGAAGCCTTTAATAAAGCGCTTGAAACCAACAATACTTCTTTAACATACCTAAAACAAGATCTAAAAAATTACTTGACGATTAAAAAATTGCTGGAGCCGGAAATTACCATTACCGATGAGGAAATGAAGACTTATTTTAATGAAAACAATACATTTGCCCAAGCCGAGCAAATTAAAGCAAGTCATATTCTCGTTGCTGATGAGAAAACCGCGAATGTGGTCAAAGAAAAGTTAAACAATGGCGGAGATTTTGCAAAGTTAGCGAAAGAATATTCGACCGGTGAGAGTACGAAGGATGCTGGAGGCGAACTTGGTTATTTTGCAAAAGGTACCATGGTCACAGAATTTGATGATGCAGCATTTGGCCTTGCCGTCGGAGAAGTTAGTAAGCCTGTAAAGACAAAGTATGGGTACCATATTATTAAAGTAGAGGCTAAAAAGAAGGGAAAAGAAGCAAATTATAATGACAGTAAGGCTAAAATAAAAGAAACATTACTAGATCAGAAAATTGACTCAGAGTACGCAACATGGCTAGAGAAAAAGAAGAAGAGTTATGATATTAAGAATACCTTAGAAAAAGTCTAACCTAAGGGTCACGAGGTGAATAACAAGATGAATCGGGTCGGGAAATTTGCAGCGAATGATACAGTAGATGATCTTGAACTAATGCATATGGTTTTTGAACTTCCTGAAAAGGATAAAATGATTATGTGGTCAGAGGGCTATATTGATCTTGTGATTGAGAAGTTGCCTGAGTATGCCCGAGATGTATTGGAGAATCGCAAGGAAAAGTGGGAAGATACGAAAGCTTATTATGAAAAGAAGATTGAAGATATTATTAACCAGGAAGAGTTTAAATTGATGCAAAAGGGCGAACGAAAGGAGTTCGCCCTTTTCGTCAAGGATCGGTATCCAGAGTACCAATCATTATTATTTTTGATCTATGATGGTAATCTAAAAGAAGATGACTTTAGGAAGTTTGTCTATCGCAGAAGGCAGGGATCTCGTAAAAAGTACCTTCATTAAATGGGGATTGGCGAAAAAAAGTGACAATTAAGCGAAATAACACGAAAAATTGGCGAAATAACTTTTCAATTTGGCGAAATTCACCCGAGGGTCCGCGAAATAACCGCCCCAAGCGGCGAAATCTGAATTCCTAACCTTTAGATTAATCAGAAAAAATAGGCTTGCAATCGGTATCAGAACTATTTACAATGAAACTAACTAATTGGAAACGGAGGTGGAGAAGAGATGAAACGTTCTATTTATGCACGGTTAGTTTGGTTGGAAGCACTCAATATTTATCGTGCAATTTTTCATGGTGTAATTTTCAAAGGGGGTAGTCTGCCCTTTTTTTCAAAATTACAAAATGAATATGGAACGATAACACATCTCTTTACCCACAATAAATAGGCAGAAGAGAGTGCGCATATCTGCACTCTTTTTTCATGCCTAATTTTAACTAGCCGCGGGTCATAAAAGATGCCCGCGGCTTTTTTTATTCGGAAGAGAGTGTTCATCTTAATTTATATAAATAAGGAGAATGAACATGATTATTTGCAGTGTAAACCATATTACCAAATCATTTGGCGGAAATATAATTTTTAAAGATCTATCCTTTGAAGTACAAGAAGGGAACAGGATTGGCTTTGTCGGGCGTAATGGCAGTGGTAAAACAACGTTATTAAAGCTATTAGCTAACCAAGAATTGGTTGATGAAGGGGTTATTCATTGGAAAAGGGGTTTGAAGATTGGTTACTTGGCCCAGATACCTGATTTCAAGGAACTAACAAGTAAAGAAGTACTAAAAACAGCATTTGAGCAATTAACAGCCACCGAAACTAAGCTTCGAGAATTAGAAGTTGAAATGGGAGATGAAGCTGCACCAGGACACCTCCAAAGATTAATGGATCAATATGGAAAGCTCCAGGATGAATTTATCTTAAATGGCGGGTATGAAATGGATGCCCAATTGGATAGGATTGCAAACGGGTTGAATATTACCGACCTGCTTGATAAACCCTTCTCATCATTAAGCGGCGGAGAAAAAACAAAAGTTGGATTGGGTTTGAGTTTATTGAAAAATCCTGAGCTTCTTCTGCTAGATGAACCGACCAACCATTTAGATATGAAAGCGATTGAATGGCTGGGGGCCTTTCTAAAGGAATATACAGGAACGATTATTCTCATCTCACATGACCGTTACTTTTTAGATGAAGTGGTCACGAAAGTGATGGAAATGGAAGATGGAGAAATTGAACTGTACCATACGAATTTCAGCGGTTATGTGAAAGTAAAAGAAGAACGGCTCTTAAGAGAATTTCAGGAATATCAAGAACAACAGAAAAAAATTAAAAAAATGAAAGAAGCAATAAAGCGTCTCCGTGACTGGGCGAACCGCTCCAATCCACCAAGTGCTGCCCTTCATAAACGGGCGACCAATATGCAGAGGGCACTGGATCGAATTGAAAAACTAGACCGCCCAAAAATAGACGTCAAAAAAATGGCGATTGATTTCGAAGCCCATGATCGAAGCGGTAAAGATGTAATCGTCATAGAGGACGTTGCGAAGAGTTTTGGAAGGAAGAACTTGTTTGACAAAGTAAACATGCTCGTACAATTTATGGACCGCACTGCAATTGTCGGGGAAAATGGTACCGGTAAATCCACACTTTTAAAAATGATTCTGAAGGAAATGGAGCCAGATAAAGGTGTTGTCAAGGTGGGCAGCAATGTAAAGGCAGGTTATCTGTCACAACATGTCTTTATGGATATTGGCGAACAACAGCTGATTGACGTGTTTCGGTCTGAAGTCGTCGTCAATGAAGGAGAGGCTCGTCATATTTTAGCCCGGTTTTTATTTTACGGACCAGCCGTTTTTCGGAAGGTCAGTCAACTGAGCGGCGGAGAGAGAATGAGACTTAGACTTGCCCAGTTGATGTACCAGGATATTAATCTTTTGATTCTGGATGAACCGACCAATCATCTCGACATTGATTCTTGTGAGGTGTTAGAGGAAGCGCTAGAACAGTTTAATGGCACCATTTTAGCTGTGTCCCATGACCGCTATTTTCTCAATAAATTGTTTAAGAAAATATACTGGCTTCAGGATGGGACTGTTCGCTATTTCGATGGGAATTATGATTGGGCGAAAAGCAAATTGGAGGAAACAATCGAGGTAAAACAGCCGGAAAGGCCAGTGTTGACGAAAACTTCCCCACCGAAAGCATCAAAGGTGGAAGATGTGGGGGTAGCCTTGATTGAGGAAAAAATTGAGCAAATTGAAGCGGAAATTCAGCTTTTAAAACAAAAACTTAGTGAGGAACGTGAACTTGAATTGCTGCAAAGAATTTATTTTGAGTTAGAGGAGCGGGAAAATAACCGTGACCGTCTCTACCAACAGCTAGAAGAAATAGTTCCCCTTCAACATTTTGGGAGCTGCAATGGAGTCGCAAGTTTGCGGCTTCTTTTTTGTGGTAGAAATTACTTTTCGAAAGGGGTGCTTTTCCTTATAATTAGAGATGTTTCTTTCATAAAGGATGGGTTGGTATGAATATTCATTTTTCTTTAAAGCAAGTATCGCTCCTTTTAATCGTTACCTTGACAGGGGTGGTTTGGTCAGTCATCTTTCATCATCCGCTAGTCATAGGATTTTTTCCAGGCTATCTCGTACTTACTTGGTTGGCTACGAGAAAAAATTTACGTTTAAAACAGATTCTACATATTTGTATTTTGGGTGTGAACAAAACTAGAATCGTCATCTTAATTTTATTTCTGGTGAGTTTTTTACTGCCATCTTGGTATTTAGCAGGGACTATTCAGCAAATGGTGGAAATTGCTCTGCATTTTATTGTTCCAAATCATTTTTTTGTCTTATCCTTTCTCTGTGCTTTGGTATTTTCCATGCTGCTGGGAACAACAGTCGGGACTTTAAGTGCAATTGGCATACCAATCATCGGAACGGCCATCGTTCTGAAACTTCCCGTCGAATTGGTGGCAGGCGCCTTAGTTTCTGGTGCATTTGTAGGAGATAGAACTTCCCCATTTTCAAGCGCCCATCAACTATTGTCACATACAGTTGAATTGCCCTTAAAAAGACAATGGAAAGCGATGCTTTTTACTACGCTAGCCGCTATTTTTCTATGCTTTTGCTTTTATGGAGCGGCGGACTATCTAGTCTCAGGTACGGCTGGTTCAAAGCAGCAACTTGTAAGTTGGAATGATCTTTCTCTCATTAAATTTATCCCACCGTTTATCTTAATTATATTTGTCCTTTTAAGAATTAGTATCGTTTATGCTTTTTTAACAAGTATTCTATCAGCAGCAGCCATTGCACTTTTCAGTGGATCTTCGTGGCCAAAACTCGTATTCTCATTGTGGCATGGAATCGAGTGTCTAGGCGGTGGGTTCCTTCATATGTACGAATTGCTCTTATTTCTAGCTTTAGCAGGAGCATATAATGGACTTTTGGAAGAAATGAATGTCATTCAGCCTTATTTAGATAGATGGTTACAATCATCCCGCACGCTAACTGGCGACACACTAAAAACAATGCTGGCGACATTTTTGATCACGTTAATCGCGGCAAATCAAACGCTGCCGATTATTCTCACTGGCAGATCTTTTCTGCCCCATTGGTCTAGTAAATATGGAAAAGAAGAGATAGCCCGAGTTATGGGGGATTCCACCATGCTGTTTCCGGGGGTGGTGCCTTGGAGTGTTCTTGCCATTATGTGCAGTACCATTGTCGGAATACCAATAATGGCATACCTTCCATTTGCCCTTTTTTTATGGATTTTACCCATTATAACGATTCTAGTATCTTTAGTGAAACAAGCACGAAAATCAAAGGAAAAGCAGGCAGTAATAGCCTAAAATGGAGTCCGATGCGACTCCTTTTCTGCATCCGATATTAATCACTCCGAATGAAGTCCCTAATTCTTTCATATATGTGGTAGTAAAGAATTTGGACAAGGGATGATCAGATGCTGAAAAAGTTGGCGATAATAGGATTCGGGAGCACGATGATCGGGATTGGTATTAATGGGTTTATTCTGCCATTACATATCATTAATGGAGGATTTTTTGGTATCAGCCTGCTGCTAAAATATATTTTGGGTTTTAAAGTTGGGATGACATTTATCTTACTAAATATTCCTGTTTACACGTACGCCTACAAATCAGATCCCGAGTATTTTTTTAATGGTGTGATGGGAGCAATCTGTTCCGGTATTATGATTGAATTGCTGGTGCCATTGAATGGAATGTTTCATTTGTCCGTCCTTAGCAGTGTGATTATAGGAGCGGTAATCATTGGGAGCGGGGTTGGGGTGATGCTCCGAAATCATATTAGTCCAGGCGGAATGGATCTGCTGGCCCTGCTTATTGCTAAATGGTCTAGAATGAATGTTGGGTTAATTATGTTTGTGATGGATGCTGTTATAATTATTACCGGTTTGTTCCTGCTGCAAGATGTGAAACTTTTTTATTCGCTTGTTATCGTTGCAATAGTGGGACTTTTGGCAAGTCTGATTACCACTAGGAACATTGAGCAGAATGTAATAAAGTAAATATTACACATTAGGGGTAAGATGAGTAAATATAAACAAGCTTGTTAATAAGGAGATATACGATGGAACCTCTCAGAGATCTTCTCGAGGAAAATTTAAAGATTTTATTTGTTGGTTTTAATCCAAGCATTCGCTCTAGTGAACTTGGGCATCATTATGCAAGTCCAAACAATCGTTTTTGGAAGATATTGTACGATTCAGGGTTAACACCACGGAAATATGAAGCAATGGAAGATGCGAAGCTTTTAGATTTAGGATTTGGATCTACAAATATTGTAGAAAGGCCTACAAAAGCAGCGGATGAAATTACCAAAGGAGAGTATAGAGAGGGAAGTGAGATCTTAAAGAAGAAGATTGATCAGTTTAAGCCAAAGATTGTCTGCTTTGTTGGAAAAGGAGTCTATCAGCAATACAGTGGGTTAAAAGTAATTCAGTGGGGAAGACAAACCACTAGCATTGTTCCAGGGGTTGTCGATTTCGTAGCGCCATCTTCTAGTGGTCTAGTACGTATGAAGTTGGAGGAAATTATTAATATTTATAAAGGGCTTGTCCCTCTGCTATCAGAATAAAACATCGTCGGGTGATGCTGCTCCCCGGCGATGTTTTTTATACTTCGAATTTATTCTTATAGTGGGACAAGGCGATAAGAGGAAAAATATAGCGATAGCTGTGATAGTGAATGTAAAAACCACCGGCCATACCTTGCCCCTTCGGATAAGCGGTAGTCCAATCTTCTTTTTCGAGGGAAGTTAATAAATAGGTGATTCCGTTTCTTATTTGTTCTGTAGGTTCTTCTGAAGCTGCAATCAAGGCATCAAGTGCCCAGGCAGTGTGTGTTAAGGTGCTAAATCCTAATGGCACATAAGCCTTTTTGCTATCACTATGGCATGACTCACCCCAGCCGCCATCTTTATTTTGAATACCATCTAACCATTTTATGGATTTTTGGATAGCTGCATGATTAGAAGGAATCCCAGCGGCTAGTAACCCTGTAAGGGCTCCCCATGTTCCATAAAGATAGCAAATTCCCCATCTACCATACCAAGAGCCATCCTTCAATTGATTACTTAAAAGCCATTCCACCCCTTTATGGATTGCTTTATGGTCCCTAGATAGATTCGTGTAATTCCCCAAAAACTCTAGCGTTCGCCCCGTAATGTCAGCACAAGATGGATCTGTTAGCAAAAATTCTCCTTTTTCAATGGGGAAAAATTCGAATAATTTTGTATCGGTATTTTTTTCAAACGCTCCCCAGCCGCCATCGTCATTTTGCATCGATAAAAGCCAGTTAAGGCCCCGGTCCCAGACATGCCTTTCAAGAGGATTCATTCTCGAAATAGACCGAAGTGATGCTGTTGTATCGTCCACATCTGGATTCATCGTATTGACATCTGAAAATCCCCATCCTCCTGGCAATGTCTTTGGATTATGAATGACCCAATCACCAAATTTATGATGCTGCCGGTTTAAAAGATATTGATTGGCCATTGTCACCATTGGGTCATCTGAGGCAACCCCAGCGGATTGCAGAGCATAACCAATCAATGAAGTATTCCAGACATTTGCTGTTGTGTACTGCATATGGGGATGGCCGTTGATATCGCATTTCATCGCAAGCAACCCGTTCACAGCCTTGGTGATTACGGGATCTGTTTTCTTGTACCCATGGGACAGCAGAGCAAATATCATTAAAAAGGTGCAACTGTAATAACTATAAAAAGAGCCGTCGGGTTCGAGGTGGTTCAGCATGTAGTTCTTAGCCCGTTCGACCGCTAACTGATGGAGTTGTTCAGGTAAGCCCATTAATCTTTTAACTCCATCCTTGATAAATGAAAGCAGGGAACGGTATTCCGAGGAGCGAAACCAGAGATTTTCCTGCTGCCGGTGTAAATATAGTTCCGAAAGATTAGGGCTCATTGACGTTTTGATAAAAAACTTTTTATCAGCAAGTAGAATAATTGGTGTTAGATTGGCTCGCCCAAAGACAGAAAAGGAATAAAAATTAATTGGAAAATAATGTGGCAGGAGGATAAATTCAATGGGAAGAGGTGAAAAATCTGGCCAAATATATTGTCCTGTTAAAGAAAGCATCACTTTGGTAAAGATACTTACTTCTTCTAAGCCGCCTTTGGATAAAATAAATTTTTTCGCTTCTCGTAAACGCTTGTCATCCTTCTTGGCATACCCTGAATACAACAATGCGTAATAGGCTTCCACGGTGGCGGTCAAGTTGCCATCACCCTCATCGTAGAAAAGCTTCCAAGCCCCATTCTTTTCTTGCTTACTAAAAATCCTCGCCACCAAGCCTCGAATTAATTCTTCATCATTTAATTCCAATGTCCGCAATAAAATGATCATATAGGCATCTGTTGACAATCCTGTTTCAAAAGGGTAATTCCATGATCCGTCGGGAGATTGGTCTGCTCGAAGCCTTTCAATAAGCCAATCGATGCCCTTGCTAGTATTAATCATAGGTATTTCTCATTCCTCTCCCAGAAATCTATTCTCATTCATACATATTCCATTGGTGGAAGGAGAATTCGTATAGGAGGTCATGAGCCATTTTTTTTACGAGAAATCGCCAAAAAACCACACTTGAAATGATTAGAGAAGAATTAAAAAATAAGAGCAAACAAGCAGCGATGCCGCCCAAACTTACGGAAGCAGATGGTGCTCTTTTAGAGCAAATAAGAGGAAAGACAGCCGTGCATAACCTAAATAATGTCACAAGAACAAAGGCCTACTTAGAATTTTACCTTCTCCATCCTGAAATTCATTGGGCATTCCTTGGACATATGGTTTCCCGTAATGGCGGCTGGAACATGACCGACTTAAAGGGAGAATTTCTCACCCGTTTGCTCTCGAAAAAAGATAGTGAAACCTTTTTTGCCTTTTTAGAGCGTGGGAATTGGCTGATTTTCCAAGATGTATACCCGCAATTTTTGCTGTATCAGGAGAGTTTAAGGCAAAATAAACCATTATTTTATTTATGTTCTTATCTCCATATTTCAACCTTCATGGAAACCATTTGGAATCAATTTTGGCATACCCAAGAAGCCTATATCCTTGCCATCGCCCTGGTTATCAATGAACAAAGTTATTTGGAGAAACGAGTAGTTCAAAATCCGCTTTACCAAAAGGGTGTGTTAAATAAATTCGAATTTATCCTCCAAGATTTGCTTTCATTTAACCATATTCTTTTTCCTTATGGAAAAAAGAACCTAGCAGGGCAAACACTCCATCAGTTTGAGTCATTACATGAGCGTATTCTACTTGGAAAAAGATTATATACGATCCTTTTTAAAAACAGGGAGCGGTTAAAACAAGTTTTAGACTGGGCAAAAAACCATCCGCATACCGGATCAAGGAAGGATTACTGGCCGCATATTTTTAATAACGTTAACGAAGGGATTCCGGGATTTGCCTATCAAACACGTTTAAAAGCCTGTCAGCTTAGACCGCGGGCAAGAAAAATATATAGTCCAGCCCTTCAGTACGCTTGGAAGAATGTCAGCCAAACGGAGGCTGAAAAAGGGGATTGGTTTGAAGATGATCATGTGGTGGACTATTTAATTGAGGACCATGAAAAAATAGACGGGGAGATATTACATGAATACTGTAAAACACTTGAACGACTCGAACTCGCAGCCATCGCGAAAAAAGCCATTTCGATTTTGGACTAACCCTTCCGTTGCAACGGTGTTTTTAGCAACCTTGCTTGCGACGTATTTAGATCTATATTTAGTAGGTAAAGGCATATATAAGTTTCCAATGAGGCCAATCTCAAATGTTTTCTCCATTAATATTGGGTTTACACTTGTGGTGATACCGGTGTTTATTTTCGTTTTCCTACGGGTTATGGACCGGTTGAATAAATGGGGGAAGGCAGGAGTAATCTTATTCATCAGTCTTTTAATGCCCATCTTTGAAAGATTTGCGGAATTATTGGGATGGTTTGAACACGCTAAGAACTGGAAACACCTTTATTCGTTTTATGGCTACCTGCTATTTTTAGCCCTTATTTATTCTTTTTACACCTGGATGGCAAAACGAAAAGGTTAACAGACAAAAAGCCGAGATTTTTCATCTCGGCTTTTGCGATGTAACCATTAGTTACACCTTACCCCTTCCGTCCGTACAGTGGTTAAGTGTCCCGCAACAAGCGAATGTTCGGAAGGGGTACTATTATATTACCACTAAAAACTCAGAAATATAACCATTCATCGAAAATTGGGGTGCGAAACTTTCTTTTCTTATTTGAAAAGTGTATGATAATAATGATTTTTACATAAAGGAGTGTTTTTTAATGGCTAAAAAAGGATACATAGTAATGGAAAATGGAGAAAAGATGGAGCTTGAATTTTACCCTAATGAAGCTCCAGGTACAGTTGCGAATTTTGAAAAATTAGCGAACGAAGGTTTTTACAATGGTGTGGTTTTCCATCGTGTCATCCCTGGCTTTGTCAGCCAAGGAGGGGATCCGACGGGAACTGGGATGGGTGGCCCAGGCTACACTATTAATTGTGAAACAGAAGGAAATCCTCACAAGCATGTTCCAGGTTCATTATCAATGGCGCATGCAGGTAAAAATACAGGGGGCAGCCAGTTCTTTATCGTTCATGAATCACAACCTCATTTAAATGGTGTTCACACTGTTTTTGGTCAAGTGACATCAGGACTCGAGACTGCTCTTAAAATGAAAAATGGTGACAAAATGAAAGAAGTTAAAGTATTTGATGAGGAGTAATCCTTAGAAGGGAGAGCAGCTTTGCTCTCTTTTTTTTGTCTAATTTATGATTGGAAAGGGCAAATTAACCTCAAAAGTCAAATTGGGGGTCATTTATGAAGAAATTTGTTTTTATACTCATTCCATTCCTGTTTTTTTCGTTTCAATTAATAGCTAAAGCCGAAAAAGCGGAAGCCAAAAATTTGCAGGCTGCGATTATCATTGATGATTTTGGCGGCGGGACAGGCGGGGTCCGGGACTTCCTTGAAGGAGATATACCGATTACTGCTGCAGTCATGCCATTTACCGAGCACTCGAAAGAACATGCTAAATGGGCACATAAATACGGCATCGAAGTAATGATTCATTTATCGATGGAACCGAAAAGAGGGAAAAGATCCTGGCTTGGACCAAGGCCGATTACGAATGATCTTTCACCAGCAGAAGTAAAACTAATTGTCGAGGATGCAATAAAGGATGTTCCATATGCTGTAGGAATCAATAACCATATGGGCTCCCTTGCCGTTGAAAATGAACAAATTGTTCGCGCAATCGTTGAGGTGGCTAAGAAAAAAAGATTATATATCATCGATAGTGCGACGAGCCCAAATACAAAATTCCCGAAAATAGCCAAAGAGCTAGGTGTTCCCATCCTTAAAAGGGATGTATTTTTAGACGACATCTCCTCCTCTTCACATGTGTACAAACAAATGATTAGACTAGCAAAGGTTACTGAAATTAAAGGTACAGGAATTGCGATTGGGCATGTTGGTATTACAGGAAAGGTATGTTCGATTGGTGTTTTCCAATCGATAGATGAATTCGAAAAACGAAAGATAAAAATTGTCCCTGCTTCCAACCTGTTTACCAGCAAAGCAGCTGAAAAATACTTTATACCATTAAAAAAGGGCAGTTAACCACTGCCTTTTATTTCGCGTTCATTCTACTTTCACAATTGCACCATTACTGATAAAATGTCTCCTATCAAAAACAAATTAATAATTAGTAACTAAGGGAGAAGGAATCGCAAAAAATGAAATTAGTATCATGGAATGTCAATGGGCTTAGAGCGTGTGTTAAAAAAGGGTTTTTGGATTATTTTCAGGAAGTTAATGCAGACATCTTTTGTGTGCAGGAAACGAAACTGCAAGAAGGGCAAATTAATTTGGAGTTGGATGGTTATCACCAATATTGGAACTATGCAATTAAGAAAGGATATTCCGGTACTGCTGTTTTTACAAAAAACAAACCACTTTCCGTTCGGTATGGCGTTGGGACAGATGAATCTGAAGACGAAGGTAGAATACTTACCTTAGAATTTGATGATTTTTTCTTAGTTAATGTTTATACCCCAAATGCACAAAGAGATTTAGCTCGAATTAATTTTAGATTGGAATGGGAAGATCGAATTCTTCAACATATAAAAGATCTAGATCAACTGAAACCAGTGGTCCTATGCGGGGACCTGAATGTTGCTCATCAGGAAATTGATTTGCGCAATCCTAAATCAAATCTAGGCAATTCTGGCTTTACGGAAGAAGAACGCGGGAAAATGACTGCCTTACTGGCTGAGGGGTTTGTCGACAGCTACCGCTATTTTCATCCTGATCAAGAGGGCGCTTATACCTGGTGGTCTTATATGGCTAAAGTCCGGGAAAGAAATATTGGCTGGCGAATTGACTATTTTATTGTCTCTGAAAAGTTACGTGAGCGACTTAAGAATGTGGACATTCATTGTAATGTAATGGGAAGCGACCATTGTCCAATCCTATTAGAAATCAATTGATTTAATACAATTAGGTTTTCTTATGGTAAATCATAAAATACCTGTCATTTTCTTTATGAAGTAGCTGCATTATAGTTGAATTATAGAAAGTTACGGAAAGGGGAAATGACATGGATAGTAAAAAAGATGTAAAACATCAGTTTGGAAAAAGTGCTGATTCCTATGTGAGTAGTGCCATCCACAAGGATGGGAAGGACTTGCAAAAACTTGTCCAATTGGCGACGTTCACTGGCGAAGAAGACTTACTGGATATTGCTACTGGCGGAGGACATACTGCTAATGCGTTTGCTCCTTTGCTTAAGAAAGTCACAGCTTTGGATTTAACTCCGGAAATGTTAAAAGCAGCAGAAAAATTTATTCGAGCTAATGGTCATTTAAATGTCGATTTTATAATAGGGGATGCAGAAAATCTTCCTTTTTCAGATGGAGTATTTGATATTGTTACCTGTCGGATTGCTCCGCACCATTTTCCTAACGTAAATAAATTTGTTCAGGAAGTTCATCGGGTGTTAAAGCCATCTGGTCAGTTTTTACTTGATGATAATGTTGTTCCAGAAGAAGATGACTATGACTTATTTTATAATACGGTCGAAAAATGGCGCGACTACAGTCATTTTCGCGCTTGGAAAAAGAGTGAATGGCTCCACATGCTTGAGGTGAATGGATTTGAGGTTCATGAAATACATCGATTTGAAAAAACATTCCAATATGAGTCTTGGTGTAATCGAATGAATTTACCAGAGAATGAAAAAGATAAGTTATCCAACTACATCCAAAACTCCTCTCAAAAAGTAAAAGAGAAATTCAGGGTGTCAATTGCGGATGATCAGGTCATCTCATTTCAAGGTGAAGCAGTTATTATGAAGGTATTAAAAAGGTAAAAAACCTTTGCAGAAAGAGGGATTTCTCTTTTTGCAAAGGTTTTTTGCCATTTAAACATCGTTCAAAGCTGTTCCAATCACATCAAATTCCGGCATTTTCTCTTCCAAAACCGATTGATTTAATTGCTCTTGTTCACTAGGAGCAACGAATCCATTTTCATCCTCTTTTTTCATGAAGTCCATACTCACTTTCATGTCATCTCCTTTTGCAAAACACAAGTACAAAAGTATTTTTTCCTATAAAAAGTAATCTAAACCTAATTATTTATCTTTTCTATAGGTATGTTATTAACAATGATAATTGCAAGTCCAGTAATTTCTTCAGAACCATTCAATTCAAATTAAAAAGATTGAAAGAAAATGGTTGACGAATAGTTAATGGGGTAGTATGATATTCATTGTCGCTGAAACGAAATAACTAATTTAAAGATTTAAAAAGGTAATTTCGAAATGAAGTTGACGATGTTTAATTGTTATGTTAAAATAACAAATGTCGCTAATCACTCGATTGGCTGACGAAAGATTAATAGACTTGTTCTTTGAAAACTAAACAAACAAAATCGTGCAAACAAACAATAACTTTTAGTTTTGAATATGAAACTAAGCCAACGTAACAAATGAGCTAATCAACTTTCTTGGAGAGTTTGATCCTGGCTCAGGACGAACGCTGGCGGCGTGCCTAATACATGCAAGTCGAGCGAGACTCTTCGGAGTCTAGCGGCGGACG